>CAIPFY010000359.1 GCA_903864435.1 uncultured Chloroflexota bacterium
AGCGTGGGCGAAGTCATCACCGTCAGCGAGTCATACAGCAGCGGTTCCGGTCAACCGCTGTTCCGCGCCGATGCGGTCATGGCCTCCGGGGCCGCGCCGCAGATCAACGCCGGGGAACTCAGCGTGAGCGTACAGGTTTCGGTGACATTCGCCATCGGCGGCTAACAGCCCACAACCCTACGAATACAACGGGGGCGTGTCGCGCCCCCGTTTCATTTACAAATCGTCCAGTTCTCCGTTTTGGAGCGCCCGTTCAAATGCCCGCCCGATGTGCAGCATTTGTTCCACAAATCCCGCCACTTCGTCCTCGCTAACCACTTCCAGAAGCTGCTGGAAAATGTCATCCGGGGCGCTGTTCAGGATTTCGGTGGTCAAACAGGCCACCGCCTGCTCGACAGAGGGGCGCGAAACCGGCGGCTCGGTGGACATCAAACGCTCGAACCATCGTTCCACCACCGGATGAACCTGCTCGCACGACGCACCGGCTTCTAACGTTTCATCCGCAAGGTCTTCAAACTCATCCCACCAGTGTGACCCGCGATCATCCGGGGGCTGTGCCGCATCGCTCATTAGGGTTCTCCTTCGCTGCTGCCTGACTGCGCATAAGTCTACAGGATGGGTGTATAAAGGCCAAGAAGCACAAGGGTTCATACCTATCAGCACCGGAAAACCCTGCTACAATCAGCATAATCCTCATCACAAGCGTGTTTTGTTACGGCTCACGGGCAGATTGCGATAGTCGGCATGAAATATGGGAAGTGGTTAGTCGCAGGAATAGGAATCGCCATCAGCGCAGTATTCCTGTGGTTCGCGTTTCGCAATCTCAAGCCCGAAACCGTCTGGCTGACCATTCAACAAGCCAATGTCATCTGGTTGCTGGTCGGCAGCGTGGTGTATTTCGCAGCAGTGGCGCTCATCACGATTCGCTGGTCATACCTGCTAAACACCATCCAGCGCATCGCGCCGCGCCACCTGTTCCCGTTAGTCACCATTGGCTACATGGGCAACAACGTCTATCCGTTCCGCAGCGGCGAAGTGCTGCGCATTTTGCTTTTGCAACGGCAGTACCATGTCCCCATGACCAAAGCCACCACCACCGTCATTGTCGAGCGTGTGTTCGATGGGCTGGTGATGCTCACCTTCATCGTGGTATCGCTCCTGTTCATAGATATTGCTTCGCCGGAAGTGCGCCGCGTGGCAATGTTCGCCGCGCCGATTTTCCTGATTGCGATGGGCGTCTTTTTCGTGCTGGCACGCCACCCCAAGATTCTCCGCCATTTACTCGGTCGGTTGCAACATCTGCTGCCCGCCCGCCTGTACCGGCTGGCGGAACGGCTTGGCGAGGATGTGATCGGCGGCTTGGAAGGGCTGCGTACCCCGGCTGATCTGGCTGGTACGGTCTTTTTCTCGTTCGCAAGCTGGATGGTGGAAGCCAGTGTGTACTGGATCGTGTCATTCGCGTTTGACCTGCATGTGAGTTATCCGGCCATGCTGCTGACAGTCGGCGTGGTCAATCTGGCGGGGCTGATTCCGGCTTCCCCCGGTCAAATCGGCGTGTTCGAGTTCTTCGTTTCCACCGTCTTGATCGCGGTGGGCGTGGCAGACTCGCAGGCGCACGTTTACGCACTGGTCGTCCATGTGGTGATCTGGCTGCCAGTGACCTTACTCGGTTTTCTATTCCTCGCACGGCAAGGGATGGGATGGGGCGCCATCACCCGCGCCCGCGATCTGGAGCAGCAAACAGCACCATGACCACAACAACACCGCCTTCCAAACGAATAGCGATTATCGGCGCTGGCGTGACCGGCATGACCGCCGCATGGGATATGGTTCGGCAAGGACATTCAGTTGACCTGTACGAAACCGGCAGCGAAGTGGGCGGGTTAGCCGCCGGATTCCGCGATGACGGCTGGGACTGGTCGCTAGAAAAGTTCTACCATCACTGGTTTCAGACCGACAGCGACATGCTGCGCCTGATTGACGAAATCGGTCAATCGCAAAAAGTGATCTTCCCCCGCCCCAAGACGAGCTACTGGATGGACGGCAACATCTACCGTTCCGAAATGAACGCCTCGGTATTCAAACTGCCGCTGTCGTGGGTGAGCATCCTCCGCATGGGGCTGGCGGGCGTGTACCTGAAGTTCCTCACGCGCAACTGGCGAGCGCTGGAACAAGTGACCGCCGACTCGTGGATGCGGCGCTGGATGGGCGAGGAAGCCTATGCCCGCCTGTGGAAGCCGCTGTTGATCGGCAAATTCAGCGAACGCTATGCCGAAGTCAATATGGCGTGGCTGTGGGCGCGCATCTACACCCGCAGCATCCGCCTCGGCACGTTCGAGGGCGGCTTTCAAGCCTTCCTGAACGCGCTGGCGAACGCAATCCGCGAACGCGGCGCACGTATTCATCTAAATACGCCCGTCGAGGCCATCGGTCAGCAAAACGGCAAGCCCACGCTCACCCTAAACGGCGAAACCCGCACCTATGACCGCGTGATTAGCACCACCTCCCCCCAGATCATGCTCAAACTGGTTCCCGCGCTGCGCGACACCCCTTACGGTCAGCAGATCGCCTCGCTGGAAAGCATCGGCGGCCTGTGCGTGGTGTTCGCGCTCAAGCAATCCTTGCTCACCGACGGCACATACTGGCTGAACCTGCCCGCCACCAGCGCCGACAAACGCGCCAACCCGTTCCCGTTCCTCGCGCTGGTCGAACACACGAACTATATGGATAAGGCGCACTACGGCGGGGATGTGCTGGTCTACTGTGGCGATTACGTCCCCACCAATCACGAATATTTCCAGCTTTCCGATCAAGCCCTGACCGAGCGATTTATGCCCGCGCTGGCACAGGTCAATCCGCAGTTCAAGCCGGACTGGATACGCAAAACATGGGTGTGGCGTGCCCCGTATGCCCAGCCTTTGCCGGGTGTCCATCACAGCGCCCGCGTTCCGGCGCTGCAAACGCCGCTGCCCGGTGTGTACTGGGCCAGCATGAGTCAGGTTTACCCGTATGATCGCGGCACGAACTTCGCCGTCGAAATCGGGCGGCGCGTGGCAGCGATGGCACAAACCAATTTGTAACATCCGACCACCCTTGCACTCCCCCCGCATAAACTCACAGGCGCAATTGAGGATGCTGCAAGGCAAAGTACGTATTGTTAGGTTCAGGTTTCAGAGAGCCTTACGATCATCCTAAAATCGTGCATTGAAACACTCAGATCGTGGTACACTCTACATTACCTTTCCGTTCCGACGGATGCGCTTATCAATCAATCGGCTTGAGGGAAAACTGATGAAAATTATCGTCGCTGGAACCGGGTTCGTGGGATTAACTCACGCCGCTGTTCTATCCGAATCGGGGCATGAGGTCTATGCCTACGATGTAGATGCCAAGAAAATCGCCGCCTACAACAGCGGTGATCCGGCGCAGATCAACCATTATGTGAATGAACCCGGTCTGGCTGCACTCATCAACGAAACGATCAACCGCTACCTGTTCTTCACCACCAACATCGAAGCGATCATCGAAGGCACAGACGCCATTTTCATGTGCCTGCCCACCCCGCCGCGTCCGAACGGCTCCTCCGACCTGAGCTACTACGACAAGGCGCTGGATTACATCGCCCCGCTGCTGGCGAAACGGCAGGATGGCCGACGCATCGTCATCATCAACAAGAGTACCGTTCCGGTGGGAACAGCCCGTCATCTGGAATCGATTCTCAAGCGTCATAACGTGCCCAACTTCGGCATCGCCTCCAACCCGGAATTTCTGCCGGAAGGGGATGCAGTCGAACGGTCGCGCCGCCCGGATCGCGTGGTGGTGGGCGCGGATACCGAAGACGACATGCGCATCCTGCGCCGCGTCTATTCGCAGTTCGTGAATCATGTTCGCATCGCCTTCATCGAAACCACGCCGGAAACGGCTGAAGCGATCAAGTATGTGGCGAACACCCTGCTGCTGACCTATATCTCGTTCTGGAACGGCATCGGCGCCCGCTTGGGCGAAGCCTTCCCCAACGTCCGCATGGAAGACCTGAAGCGCGGCGTGACTGCCGACAACCGCATCAGCAAATGGGGTTCGTATGTCTCCAACGGCGCGGGCGGTTCGTGCTTCGGCAAAGACATTCAATCGCTGATCTACCAGTTCAAGACCGCCAACCAGCCCACCGGCCTGCTCGAATCGGTCTACCAGATCAACGAATACCAGAAAACCTACCTGATTGACCGCGCCATTCACGAAGCCGGCGCCAAGTTCAATCACAAAACGGTGGCGCTGCTCGGTCTGTCGTTCAAGAAGCAGACCAACGACATGCGCGACTCGTCCTCGCTGAAAGTGGTCGAATCGCTGCTGGCGCGGGGCGTGAAAGAAGTTCGCGCTTACGACCCGCTGGCGATCCCCGAAGCCAAGCACTACTTCAACCCGGACAAGAATCACCTGTTTGAAAAGATCAGCTACTTCGACACCGTGAAAGAAGCACTGGTGGGCAGCGATATGGTCTTTATCTCTACCGACTGGGAAGAATTTCGCGGTCTGTCGGGGACGATTGAACAGGTCGTCAAGCCGCCCTTCCTCATCATGGATGGTCGCCGCATGATCCCCGACTACACCGAAATGGTCACACGCGGCTACGGCTACATCGCGGTCGGCTCGCCCTACCTCGCGCCCAAGAGCTAAAGCACGCACCGGAGTCATCTATCCGCATCCCCTTTCCGACCTTTGGAAAGGGGATGTTTGTTTATAGATGAGACTTCCACGAGAAAAGACCACGCCGGTAGCATCCAATTTTGAATACTGCTAGACTAAAGGCACGGGGGACGAGCATCATAGAACGTCCTTTTTTTGTCGTTTAGCCCGTTTACAATGGGGACGCGCAACTGCGTCCGAGAGTGTGAAGGAGAGCGTATGGCAGGTGTGACCCGCCATCAACTGAGCAACGGCTTAACCGTCCTACTAAAAGAACAGCACAACGCGCCACTGATAAGCTGGTGGGTGATGTACCGCATCGGCAGCCGCAACGAGCGCACCGGTCAAACCGGCATCTCGCACTGGGTCGAACATATGATGTTCAAGGGAACCGAGCAGTTCCCCGGCAGCGTCCTCGACAAGCTCATCAGCCGCGAGGGCGGTTCGTGGAACGCCATGACCTCGATGGACTACACGGTGTACTACGAAACCATGCCCGCCGACCAGATTGATCTCGGCCTGCGGCTGGAAGCCGACCGCATGGTGAACGCCCGCTTCACCGAAGCCGAAGTCGAGTCTGAGCGCACGGTGATTATTTCCGAACGGCAGGGCGCAGAAAATTCGCCCCTGTTCTGGTTGAGCGAAGAAGTGCGCGCCGCCGCCTTCCGCGTGCATGGCTATCACCATGAAATCATCGGCGATATGGCTGACCTCGAAACCATGACCCGTGATGATCTGTATAACCACTACCGCCGCCACTATATGCCCAACAACGCGATTGCGGTTGCAGTGGGCGACTTCCAGACCGAAGCCATGCTCAAGCGCATCGAAGAACTGTACGGCAGCATTCCGGCAGGCGACGCGCCCAAGCTGTTCGCCCGCCCCGAACCCGAACAGGCCGGCGAGCGCCGCGTGATTGTCGAGCGCCCGCACAGCACCGCCTTCCTCGAAATCGCCTATCATGTTCCGGCGTCCTCGCACGATGACTGGTTCAAACTGGCGATTCTCAACAGCGTCCTCACCGGCCCTTCCGGCATGGGCGGGGGCAGCATTGATAACAAGACCAGCCGCCTGTACAAAGCACTGGTGGAAACCGAGCTAACCGCTGATGTGGACGGCGGGTTGATGGCCTCGATTGACCCGTATCTCTACGATCTGGTCGCTACTATCCGTCCGGGGCGCACCCACGAAGAAGTGGAAGCCGCGCTGGACGAGCAGATTAACCTCGTGAGGAACGAGAACATCAGCCAGCAAGAACTCGACAAAGCCAAGAAGCAGGCACGCGCCCTGTTCGCCTATAGCACCGAGCGCGTCAGTTCGCAGGCGTACTGGCTGGCCTTCGCGGAAAACTTCGACCGCTACACATGGTTCGAGAACTATGTTTCGCGGCTGGAAGCGGTGACGGTGGAAGATGTGCGCGAAGTCGCGCAGCGTTATCTGCGTCCGCAGAATCGAACAGTGGGCTGGTTCGTCCCCCTCGCAGGTGACGGGGATGAAGACATGGATGACATGGAGGACGAGGAATGAGCAACGGAATCTCCCTGCCCGGCCCGCACAATATCACCCGCGTGGAACTGGAAAACGGCATCGTCGTCCTCGTCTATGAAAACGATGCCGCGCAGTCTGTCGTCATCGGCGGTTCACTGGCAGCGGGCAGCCTGTACGAAACGCCCGCACAGTCCGGTCTGGCCGCCCTGACCGCCAGCGCCCTGATGCGCGGCACGCACTCCCGCGATTTCAACGCGATTCACACCGCCCTCGAAGACATTGGCGCTGATCTGGATGTAGGGGCTGGCGTCCACCAGACCAGTTTCAGCGGCAAGGCGCTGGCGGAAGATTTGCCCACCCTGATCGAACTGCTGGCGGATGTGTTGCGCCATCCGGCATTCCCACAAGCGCCCGTCGAACGGCTGCGCGGCGAAATCTTGACCGGCTTGCAGTACCGCCAGCAGGACACCCGCTACCGCGCCAACCGCGCCTTTCAGGAGGCACTGTATCCCGACTCGCATCCCTATCACTACAGCTCACGCGGCACACTGGACACGCTCCCCCGCCTGACCACCGCTGATCTAGCGCAGTTCCATACGCGGCACTATGGCCCGCGTGGCATGGTTATCACGATTGTGGGGGCGGTGCAGGCCGCCGATGCAGTGAGCATCGTGCGCCAGCATCTCAGCGATTGGCGCAACCCGGATCAACCGCCGGTGCCGGCTCTGCCCGCCCTGCGGCCTCCGCAGGAAACCCGCCGCGTCTCGGTTCCCATCCCCGGCAAAACCCAGTCGGACATCGTGATGGGGACGATAGGGCCAGCCCGCAAAGCGGAGGACTATCGCGCCGCTGCGCTGGTGAACAGCGTCCTCGGTCAATTCGGGATGATGGGGCGCATCGGGGATGAAGTGCGCGAGAAGCAGGGCTTGGCCTATTACGCTTACAGCGGGATTGAAGGCGGACACGGGCCGGGGCCTTGGAGCGTGAACGCCGGTGTGAACCCCGCCAACGTGGATAAAGCCGTGAACAGCATCCTGCACGAAATCGAACGGATTATCACCGAACCCGTCAGCGCCGAGGACTTGAGCGACAACCAATCGTATTTCACCGGCCATCTACCGCTGCAACTGGAAAGCAACGAAGGGCTGGCCGCCTCGATCATGCACATGGAAACCTATCAGCTCGGCCTCGATAATCTGCTGCTGTTTCGCAGCCGCATCATGGCGCTCAGGCAGGAGGACTTGCTGGCCGCCGCCCGCAACTACCTGAACCCGCAGGCGTTGATTATCGCAGTCGCTGGCCCCGAAGCCTGAGCAGACGATATGCGCCGCGTGCGATGTGCAGCGGTACAGGTTCTTGGGGTGAATAAACGTGATGCAAGCGGGGACATGGCGCAGGCCGTGTCCCCATAAAAAAGGCACAACGCAGATCGTGTCCACCCTCTCTCACAACCGTGAAACCCGCTCTATAGGAAGTTGACCATTCAGGAGATACCCAGACACTCATGAAGCAACGAACCTTTGTTGTCCTACTGGCGATGCTGCTCACCGCCGTCCACTTCGCCGCCGCGCAAGAAACAGCACCCCGCACCAGCGCACCCGATGGCAGCCAGTACACCCTCGCACAGTACATCGGCGGCTACACCCGCCCCCTATTTCTCACCCACGCGGGCGATGGCAGCAACCGCCTGTTCGTGGTCGAACAAGGCGGACACATCTACATACTCGAAGGCGGGCAGCAGCTTCCCACCCCCTTCCTCGATGTGTCGGCGCTGGTCAGCACCAACGCCAACGAACGCGGCCTGCTGGGGCTGGCCTTCCACCCGGATTATGCCACCAACGGCACATTCTTCATCAACTACACCGATCTGAACGGGGACACCAATGTGGTGCGCTACCGTGTCTCGTCCGACCCGAATGTAGCCGACCCGAACAGCGCCCAGATTATTCTGCATATCGCCCAGCCTTATGAGAACCACAACGGCGGCGATATTGCCTTTGGCGCGGACGGCTACCTGTATATCGGCATGGGTGACGGCGGTTCGGCAGGCGACCCCGAACGCAACGGTCAGAATCCGGCCTCGCTACTGGGGAAAATCCTGCGCCTCGATGTAAACGCGCCACAGCCCTATGGCATCCCCGCCGATAATCCAGTGGCGACCAACCCGGACTTAGCGCCCGAAATCTGGGCGCTGGGCATCCGCAATCCTTGGCGTTTCTCGTTTGACCGCCTAACAGGTGATCTGTACATCGGGGATGTCGGGCAGAATCAGTGGGAAGAAGTGAATTTTCAAGCGGCGGGTACGGAGGGTGGCGTAAATTACGGCTGGAACATTATGGAAGCCACCCACCGTTATTCGGGTGAACCGGTCATCAAAGGGCTGACTGACCCGATTACCGAGTACAGCCACGCCGAAGGCTGCTCGATCACCGGCGGCTACGTCTATCGCGGCGCGGCACTCCCCGATTTGCAGGGCGTGTACTTCTTCGGGGACTACTGCACCGGCACGATCTGGTCAACCTACCGCGACGGCAGCGGCGCATGGCAAACCAACCGCTTCCTCGAAAGCGGACAGATCATCAGCTCCTTTGGCGAAGACGAATCCGGTGAACTCTACGTGGTCAATCACGGCGGGAATATCTGGAAACTGATCGCCCGCTAACCTGCGTGGTGGGGGCGCGGTGCGCTGCGCCCCCTCTGATAACCCTCATCCCCCACCCCCTTCTCCCTCATGGCGAAGGGGAGTAAGACGGAGGCAAATAATCTCATTTGACCCTCACAGAAGCGGTTGCGGGCGGGGCAGCGCGTCCAACTGCTTGAGCGTTGTCCCGCACACCACCCCGGAAATGTTGAAGGCAATCGCGCCCCGGTTATCAATCGCCATCGTGCCAGCCGCCGCGCCAAAAGGCGGCAAATCCGCGATCAGTTGCAGTTGGTCGGCATCTTGCAACAAATCCAGTGTATGACGCTGGTGGGTGGGCGATAGTTCTTGCCCATCGTACACCCGGATGACGCCCGTTTCAGGATCACTGGTCATCAGCAGCTTGCCATCCGGCGAACACACCATCCGCCCGATGTAATAGTGCGTGGCGAGGCGTTTACGCACCTTGCCGCTGGTGTCGGCGGAGACAATATCATGCCCGTCGGAAGCGTAGATCGCCGCGCCGCCGTTCGCCACCGCCAGCAGCGGTTGATAATCATCCTCCACGCGCAATTTCAGATCGAACGACCCCACGCGGATATGCTGCTGGAACAGGTGCAGTTTACCTTTAGCATCCAGCGCAGCCACCAGCCCCATGAACCGATCCAGACCCACCGCCACCAGATCGGCAGCGCGGGCGGGCATCTCCAGCTTCACTTCCTTGCTTTCCAGTTCCAGCAGCAGCTCGCCGCTGGACGGCCAAAACAGGCGCAACCGACCATCATCCGTTGTCAAAATACGGGCTTGGGCGGTGCGTACCAGCGGCAAATACGCGCCGTTGGGCGCGACCAGACTGGCCGCAAACGCCGCCCATTTGTCGCTCTGACGGGCAACTGCGCTGTGCAGGTGTTCGCCCACCTGTGCGCCGCTGTCGAGGTCAAAATAAGTCGCACGATCCCGCTGCGTCCAGACGATCAGCAGAGGCGATTTTCCGGGAAGGATGTCCACGCCTTGAATGGCCTGGTTGGTCAAATGTACACGCCACGACATCGGCTGCCTCGCTCGCTTTGGGATAAATCAGGGATAACTTGGGATAAGTGTACCCT
>CAIPFY010000360.1 GCA_903864435.1 uncultured Chloroflexota bacterium
CACCGCGCACCCCCGCCGATTTCGCCCGTGCGTTGCACAGCGCCACCCCTGCCGCCCCTGCATCCGCCGCCGCGCTGCCGCTGGATGCCCTGCCGGAGTCGGTGCGCGGGTTGGCGGGCGGGGTCAACAGCGGGCAGGCGGGCAAGTTGTTCAACCGCTTGAGCAACGACCTGCTGGGGCGCTTCGGTCAGAGCGCCGATCTGGACGCGGCGCGGGCGCTGGTCAATGGCGCAGGCATCCCGGACTGGCACAGTACCGGCGGCGCACGGGTGAAAGCGGCGGCAGACTGCCTCACCCTGCCCGAAAACTGGCAGTACCCGGATTTTGAGTCGCTGCGCGATTCGTACCAGTTGCGTGCCCGTCAGCGCCGCCGCCCGGATGCCCCGTTGTATCCGGGGGATGCCGAAATCATGGCGCAGGTGCCGGACGCACTGGATTACATTCCCCTATACGGAGGTAAACGCGATGGCGGCCAATGACCGCGTGCGTTGGGACGAAACTTACCGGACATCAGCGGATAAGCCCTATCCCTCGCCGAACCCGCTGCTGTTTGAATTTACCCCGCCGGTTCACCCCGAAGACAACAAACGCGCCCTCGATCTGGCCTGTGGACGCGGGCAAAACGGTCTGTGGTTGGCGGCACAAGGGTACATAGTGGACTTGGTAGACATCAGCCGGGTGGCGCTGCTGCGGGCGCAGGAAGAAGCCGGACGGCGCGGCCTGAAAAACATCAACCTGATTCCGGCAGATTTGGACGCTTACGTGCTGGAAGCCAACCAGTACGATTTGATCTGCGTGTTTCGCTACCTCAACCGCGACCTGTTCCCCCTGCTGCGGGCAGCGGTACGCCCCGGCGGACGCATCGTCTACGAAACCTTCAACACTCGCTACCAGCAGATTCAGCCCGTGCAGCACACCGAGTATTTGCTGCGGGCGGGCGAATTGGCCGGTACGTTCTTCGATTGGCGTATCGCCTCCCATCAGGATGACGATCACCTGTCGCGCATTGTCGCCATCAAACCCGGCTGATGGGTGCATTCGGACGTGGGGTCATCCCGCGCCCTATATCCCCCTGCTGCCGTGTGCTACAATCCCGAATCCGCGTTTATCAGGTGAGCAATCTTCACTATGCAGCTGAATGGTTTACTGGACAGCCTGCGTGCCAGCGCCCCCTATCGTGATCTGCTCGAACGCCTGCAAAACGGCGTCCGGTTGGCGGATTTAGGCGTCCTGCGGGCGGCGCGTCCGTTCGTGCTGGCGGCGCTGGCTGCCGACTGGCCTGCGCCCGTCATCTACATCACCGGACGCATTGACCGCGCCTACAACGTCTCCGAACAGATTCCGGTGTGGTTGGGGGATCGCCCCGTCTACCGCTTCGCAGAGCCGACCCCGCTGTTCTACGAACGTGCCCCATGGGGCGAAAACGTGGTGCGTTCGCGTCTTGCGGCGCTGGCGGCGCTCATGCCACCCGACGAGAGCATTCCGGCTGTGCCGCCCATCGTGGTCACATCGGCGCGGGCCATCATGCAGCGCACCCTGCCGGTGAACGCCTTCCGCAAAGGGACGATGCTGCTGCGCCCCGGCGGTCGCCATCCGCTGAACGCGCTGCTCTCGCGCTGGCTGAAGATGGGCTACGAACCGGTGTCAGTGGTGGTGGAACCGGGAACGTTCTGTCGCCGGGGCGGTGTGGTGGATATTTTCCCGCTGGCTGCCGATAGACCCGTGCGCATTGATTTCTTTGACGACGAGATTGACACGCTGCGCATGTTTGACCCGTCCACGCAGCGTTCGGCGGCGGCTCTGGAAGCCATCGCCATCCCGCCCGCCCGCGAAGTGCTGCCGGAAGCCGCCACGCCGCTGGCCGCGCATCTCGAAGCATGGTTCGCCACGCTGCCGCACAACACGCAGGACGTGACCAGCCCGTTAGCCGATGCGGAACCGCTGGCGGCGGGTACGCCTTTCCCGTATCTCGAAATGTATATGCCCTACATCTACCCGCAGCCCGTCAGCCTGCTGGATTACACCCCGCCCGATACGCTGGTGCTGGTGGAGGACTGGGCGGAACTGCGCGAGACGATTGCCGGAATCGAAGAACACGCGCTGGAAGCCCGCGCCGAAAAACTGGCGACCAACCAGCTCCCCCCCGATTATCCGCTGCCCTATTTGACGTGGGACGCGCTGGCGGACGAACTGGAAACCCGCCGCACCGCCCATCTGGGCAGCCTCGCCTACGAGCATGACGACGACGAGCCGATCCCTACCGAGGCGCAAACCGACTCGTTCGGCAGGTTGTTCGCGCCGGGGGAACGCTTCGGCGGGCAGCTCAAGCCGCTGCTGGCGCGGCTGCGAGCCATGCGCCGCGACGGGGAGAGCATCGTGGTCGTCACCGCGCAAACCGCCCGCGTGAGCGACCTGTGGCGCGAAAGCGAAGGCTTCGTGCCGATTGTGCAGAACGTTCATGAGCAGCCTACCCCCGGCACGCTGGCGCTGGTGGAAGGCACGCTGGGCGCGGGCTGGCACCTGCGCTTGCCCGGTTGGGAGATTCATCTGCTGACCGATGCCGAAATCTTCGGCTGGAACCGCCCCGAACCGCGCCGCCGCAAGTCACAGCCCCGCGCACGGTTGCCTGAATCCAGCTATGCCGATTTGCAGGCTGGCGATTATGTGGTGCATGTGGACTACGGCATCGGGCGCTTCGGCGGGATGCGCCGCCGCACCGTCGAGGGCAACGAGCGCGAATATCTGGTGGTGGAGTACGCCGGAACGGATGTGGTGTTCGTCCCCATCCATCAGGCCGACCGCCTGACGCGCTATGTTGGGCCGGATGACCGCCCGCCCGGTTTGAGCAAACTGGGCAAACCCGATTGGGCGCGGGTGACGAGTCAGGCCAAGAAAGCCGTCGAGGAAGATGCGCGGGAACTGCTGGAACTGTACGCGCAGCGCGTCGCCACGCCGGGACATGCCTTCACGCCGGATGGGGCATGGCAGCACGAGCTAGAAGCCTCGTTCCCGTATGTGGAAACCGATGACCAGATTCGCGCCATCCGTGAGGTGAAGGCCGATATGGAACAGCCTATGCCGATGGATCGGCTGATCTGCGGCGAAGTGGGCTACGGCAAGACCGAGGTGGCGCTGCGGGCGGCCTTCAAAGCGGTCAACGACGGGATGCAGGTGGCGCTGCTCGTCCCGACCACCGTCCTCGCGCAGCAGCACTACGACACCTTCAGCAACCGCCTCGCCGCTTTTCCGGTGAAGGTGCAATTACTCTCGCGCTACAAGACCAAAGACGAACAGCGGGCGCTGCTACCGCTGCTGGCCTCCGGCGAGATTGACATCATCATCGGCACGCACCGCTTGCTGCAAAACGATGTGCTGTTCCACAAGCTGGGACTGGTCATCATTGACGAAGAACAGCGTTTCGGCGTGACGCACAAAGAGCATCTCAAGCGCCTGCGGACACAGGTGGATGTCCTCACGCTGACCGCCACCCCGATTCCGCGCACGCTCTACATGAGCCTGACGGGGGTGCGCGACATCACCATGATTCAAACGCCGCCCGAAGAACGCCTGCCGATCATCACGCATGTCGGCCCGTTCGATGACCGGCTGGTGCGGCAGGCCATCCTGCGCGAAGTGGAACGCGGCGGGCAGATTTTCTACGTGCATAACCGCATTCAGGGCATGGACAACGTGCGCGAACGCCTGACCGAGATCGTGCCGGAAGCGCGGGTGGTCAGCGGTCACGGGCAGATGGACGAACGCCTGCTGGAACGGGTGATGGGTGCGTTCGGGCGCGGCGAGTTTGACCTGCTGCTCTCGACCTCGATTGTCGAGAACGGCATAGACATCCCCAATGCCAACACCCTGATCGTAGACCGCGCCGACTGGTTCGGCATGTCGCAGTTGTACCAGTTGCGCGGGCGCGTGGGACGCGGGGCGCAACAAGCCTATGCCTACTTCTTCCACGCCGTCGGCAACCGCCTGACCGACGAGGCGCGGGTGCGCTTGGAGGCGCTGGCGGAGCATACCGACCTCGGTGCGGGCTTCCAGATCGCCATGCGCGACCTCGAACTGCGCGGCGCGGGGGACATCCTCAGCACGCGCCAGACGGGTCATGTGGCGGCCATCGGCTTGCACCTGTACACGCAAATGCTGGCGCAGGCGGTACAGGCGCTCAAGCAGCAGAACAAGCTGGATAGGCAACCGGAACAACCCGCCCCGCTGCCCGCGCTGTCGCCGCTGCAAATCAACATCACGCTCGATTTGCCGCTACCGGCCTACCTGCCTACCGACTGGATTCCCGAAATGGCGCTGCGGCTGCAAATCTACCGGCGCATCGGCGGCCTGACCAGCATGGACGATGTGGAAGCCATGCGCGAGGAACTGCGTGACCGCTTCGGGATGCTGCCGCCAGCGGTGGAAGGGCTGCTGTACGGGATTGATGTCAAGCTGCTGGCGGCGCGGGCGGGCGCGACGGGTGTGGTGTCGTATCACCAATCGGCGCAGATCAAGCTGCCGTATCTGGCGGAGATCAACCGGGAACGGTTGCAGGCCGATCTGGGCGACGGCGTGATCGTCACGCGCACCGCCGTGATGCTCTCGCTGGATGATCCCGACTGGCAGTTGCGCCTGCTCAGTACTTTGCAACGCCTTGCCGAAGGGATGCAGGCCGGCATGGGGCTGTAGGCTTATAATAGGCAGTATGGATGAGTGATGCAGGGAGTTTGCACGATGACTGATTATGCGCCTGTTACCCGCAGCATACAGGATGAAGTGCTGGCTTTTCTGCTCACCGCGCCCACTCCCCGGCAAACCGTAGATTTCCACGCCTCCGAGGAAGCGCAGAATCGGCTGCGTGTGCTGCTGGAAGCCAACCGTCAGGGGGCGCTCAATGAGGCAGAACGGGCTGAACTGGATGAGGCCAGCCAGATCAACCACTTCGTTATGCTGCTAAAGGCCAAAGCGCAGCAGGCACTTCAAGCCGCATGAGCTATATCCCCGACGATTGCATGGGGGCATGAGCGTTTTTAGCGGCTGACGACTTCCCCAAGAATATGCGCCAGCGAAGGCTGTATGAACGCCAGCACTTGCTCCGCGACCTGTCCGGGGGCAAGTTTGCGCGTTCCCCGCGCCGCCTGCATCGCTGACCCGAAAATCGTCCAACTGAGCGCCGCCGCCACCTGCTCCGCCTTGTCCGGTTGCATCGGTTTGAACCACAACAGGAATAACTCGTAGAGATGTACCTGCACCTGAGAGGCCATCAGCAAATGCTGGTTCGTGCCGTTCAGTGCCGGTATACAGCAATGCCCGTAAAACTGCGCCATAAACTCGCTCACCACCTCGATCAGCGCCCCCAAATTCGCCACCGAAAAAGTGTGAATGTCGGACAGTTTTTGCTCCAGTAGCGCGTTCAGCATTTCCCGCACCGTGTAGTTGAGCAGGGCGTACTTGTCCTCAAAATGGGCATAGAACGTCGCACGGTTCACGCCGGCGCGGGTAGCGATGTCCTGCACCGTGATGTTTTGAAAGTCGGCTTCGTGCAGCAAATCCTTGAAGGCCGATTGAATCAACTGGCGGGTGCGTTTGACACGGGGATCGAGCTTGCCTGTGGGCGAAGTCTGCAACATTTTGGCCTCTGTGTTGTCTATCCGACAGAACCGGAGAACTGTTGGTTGAACGCACTGCTTCCCAACAGTAGTATCTTAAACGACATCTGTTGTTTACTCAACATCTATTGTGTATCGAAAGAGGATGAAGGTATGAGTTCCACCGCACTATGGGTCGTACAAATTCTGCTGGCGCTGGCGTTCAGCGTGTCCGGGGTGATGAAGATCACCACGTCCCGCGAACAGTTGGGAAAACGCATGACGTGGGCCAATGACTTTTCCGCCGGGACGATCAAGCTCATCGGGGGGCTGGAAGTGCTAGGCGCGATTGGCCTCATTCTGCCCACGCTAACCGGCATCCTGACCATCCTCACGCCACTGGCCGCTGTCGGGCTGGCGCTGACCATGATCGGCGCAGCGTGGACGCACATCCGCTACAAAGAATACGGGGGCATGGCGCCGAGCATTGTCCTGCTGGCGCTGACGCTGTTCGTGGCTTACGGGCGCTTTGTGGTGCTGCCGCTGTAAAAGCCGCCTAGAGGAATAAAGATAAACGCCCCCGCGTCGGATGAACACGACTGGGGGGCGATCTGCCGAGGTGAGGCGGGCATTTCCGTTAGGGTTTGCTCACGCGCACGCGCCCCAGTAACCACATGCCGACCATTAATCCGAGGCTGACGCCCATCACCAGCAGCGGCAGGCGGAACTGCTCGAAGAAGGTTTCGCCCGTCGAGGGGAGCATCTGGGCGCTCAACACTTTGGCGCTGGATGTGGATACGATTCGCGTGCCACTGCCATCCGGGTTATCCGATTGCAGCGTGGCTTGATTGTTGATGGAGAACGGCGCTTTCAGGCTGCCGGAGATGCGGGTGGGAACTGTGATCTCCACACGCTGACCGGGGTTCAGGCTGGCGATGCTGAAAGTGACCGTCTGACCGGAAACCGATACCGTTCCAGCGGAAGCGGTGACAGGCGAAAGGATGGTCAGTTCTGGCGGTAGGTCGTCCGACACACTCACATTGGTCGCCGGGTTGCTGCTGTTGTTGGTGACGGTGATCGTCCATGTCACGGTGGAGCCAGCCGAAGCAAACGGCGGATTGACCGATTTTTCGATGCTGACGAGCAGCGCATTTTGCGTACCGGATACGCCGGGTGTGACCGAGGGCGGCGTGGGCGTGGGGACGACTGGCTGGCGCACAAACCCGAAGTCGTAGGTGTGGTTGTTCGCGCCATACGATCCGGTGGTCAATTGCCGCACCGGGAAGTTGTTTATCCCGGCCACATCCACGAACGAACCGGCAGCCGTGACCAGTTGGGCATTCACGCCGCCCGCCGAGGGCGACGCCGGCGAAACCGGTAGGCCATCCGAGTCGCGGATGAGGTCGTTGCCGTCATTAAATTCGGACGAGAATCGCTGGGTGATGTACCATTCGTTGCCCGGCGTACTTTCCAGCGGGCCACCGATCCGATAGTTGCGCAGATCGCTGATGCGCACTTCGTACACGGTGTTGGGCAGCAGGCCGATGGCTTCGATGGGTTCGCGTGAGCCGTTGCCATTCACATCGTCAAAGTTCACGTTCGCAATCGCGGCGCCCAGCAGACCCGCAAACTGTGGACTGCCATCCCAGTAGATGTTGGTTTCGTTGAAGTAGTAACCGCCATCGGCGTTAGTGGTGGTTTCGCCCACCAGCCGATCCACAACGCCGTTCTTGTCGGTATCCATGTACAGGCTGAGGACGACGCCCACGACGGGCGGCTCCAGCGTCAAATCGCCATCCTGAATGCCGTTGCGGTTTTCATCGAACCACACACGGTTGCCGATTTCCAGCGGGGCCGCGCCGCATACCAACTCCATATCGCCTAGACCGTTCGACTTGCCCTGATTGTTGCCGGGGCCGCCCTGATCGCCGTTCACAATCCGGTAACTCTGGGCGCGATCGCCGTTCTGATTTTCAAACCAGATGATCCCTGCGTCATATAACCCGTTGTCACCTGCGAACGCATTGCGCCACAACGGATCGTAAGAAGTCACCGCGACCGTACCGCTGCCGGGTAGCGTAACCACACCACCGATGGTCACTTCATCGTGTGCGACGAGTGCCGTGTTGTTCCCTCCGGGAGGATTGTTCTGATCGGCGTGATAGAACTCATCGCCGCCGGGGCCTTGTGCGGCGTTGATCACCGCAGCGCGATTCGGACGCCCCGTACAGTTGCCCCCATTTTCGAGGGCGTAGCTCTGCGTGGTGGCATCGTAGCAAGCGCGTAGAATGTCACCGGCTGCAATGCCGGTATAAATCGGCACCACGCCCGGTACTTCACTTGGGCTGTTGCGCACGTTCCCTGAACGATCCCCCATCCGGTCGCGCAGCGCGAGAATCATATCTTCGCCATCAAACACAATTCCCGTCAGCCACGGTTCAGGATAATTCACCACACGGCGCACAA
>CAIPFY010000361.1 GCA_903864435.1 uncultured Chloroflexota bacterium
AGGGGTGGCGATTCTGATTCCCTTCGCTCTGAGAGGGTCGCTTTACCCGCAGTCGCCCTCGAACGTCAGATAGGCCGCCGACAGCCACCCTTGATGATCGCCGAACACTACCTGCAACCACTCGCCGGAACGGACGCTGGCACTTAGAGTCGTTTGGTACGGGATGTGATCGAGTACCGCGCTGGTTGCGTCCGGTTCGGTGCGCAGGTTCAGGATGTGCGTAGTGGTCACGCGGCAGGCGTTGAGCGCAGTTGTGGCAGGTGGCGCGGCAGCCCCCGGCACAAGGATAACCGTCCCGGCGTGCGGAATCAGGCCGCAGGTGAAGCCACCCTGCGAGAACGCGGGCAGGCTGACAGTGGTGCGCGGCTGACCGGACGCATCCCGATAGAGCAGCGTTCCCTCGCCTTGCAAACACACCTGCACCGTCACGCCCGCCGTAACCGAGCCGGACGAATCGAAGGTGTACACGTCCGCCGCCAGCGTGAACGGCTGCTCGGTCACGCCCGCCTGCACGGGATCGGTGATGAGCGAGTAGCACACGTTCAGGCCGTTGTTGCCGTTGGGCAGATAGAGTGCCACCTGCGTCGAAGCCGGGAAACCGGGCAGGCTGCACAGCGCGGGTGCGGGGGGCGGGATGGGCGTGGGTTCGACAGCAGGCGGCACAGGGACATACTCGAACGCGCCGATGTCGCAGCCTGCGCCGGATGGACGGACAAATCCACGCTGGTCGGTAGCGGGGCAATCTGCCGCCAGTGCCGCATTTATCGCCGGGCTACCCGCTAGCAGCGGGATCGTCAGTGTGGGGCCGCCATTTGCGCCCATCGTACCGAGGCCAAGTGAGGCCACCTGCGTCACCCCCGCGCCGCACGACCCATCATTCGCCAGATTGTAGGCCGCACCGTTGCTCGCGAATGTTCCATAACAATTTGCGCCCGATGCCCCTTTGTCTAGCAGGGTATTCTTGAGCGTCGCTGTCCCCCAGTTTCCGATGCCGCCACCGTTAGTCGCCGAATTGCCGGAGAGCGTGCTGTTGCTGAGCACCACCGTTCCCTCGTTGGCGATGCCGCCGCCACCGCCGGATCTACCCGAATTGCCGGAGAGCGTGCTGTTGTTGATCGTCACCGTCCCGCTGCTCGAGTTGTTGATGCCGCCGCCGCCGTAGCCAGTCGAATTGCCGGAGAGCGTGCTGTTGTTGATCGTCAGCGTCCCACCGTTATTGTAGATGCCGCCACCAATGCCGGTGCGAGCAGAATTACTAGAGAGCGTGCTGTTGCTGATCGTCAACGTTCCATCATTGTAGATGCCACCACCGCCGCCGCTAGCCGAATTGCCGGAGAGCGTGCTGTTGTTGATCGTCACCGTCCCGCTGGCGTTATAGATGCCACCGCCGCGGTCGACCGCCGAATTGCCGGAGAGCGTGCTGTTGTTGATCGTCAGTGTTCCGGTGTTGTAGATGCCGCTGCCAGAATAGTTAGGAGCAGAATTGCCGGAGACGGTGCTGTCGGTGAGTGTCAACGTCCCACTATTGTAGATGCCACCACCGCCGCCGCTAGCCGAATTACCGGAAACGATGCTGTTGGTAATCGTCAACGTTCCACTATTGTAGATGCCGCCGCCATAATTTCCTACCGGACAGACGCTGTTACAATTCCCGCCCGTCATCGTGAGTTTATTGATCGTCACACTTGCTCCGATAGCAACCGTGAAACTGCGGACGCTTGCCCCACCGAGAATCGTTACGTTGTTCCCCTCGATGGTCAGGTCTGTTTGGGTGAGTGCCGGCAGGTTGCTCAACAGTTGAATCATGCCGGAGATGGAGAAGGTAATCGTATCGCCTGCTCCTGCATTGGTGAGCGCCTCGCGCAGCGACCCCGCGCCGGAGTCGGCGGTAGTGGTCACGGTGAGTGTGGCGGCGCGAACGGGGATAGTCCCCCACGCCAGCAGCAGGCACAACAAAAATATGCTGAACTTCAGGCTTGGGTGACGGGACATGATTCGCCTCATTGTTAAGTGTATTGCAGGTTGTCACGGAGCGATGGCGGATTTGTTCAGGTCAGGTGTGCGATGAAGGGGTGCTGAACAAGGATACAGACCTTGACTATACCTGCATACAGCAGTTTTTAACTATCCAATTATAATGATTTTTACGGGGTAAAACAATAAAATAATTCGATATAATCTTAATGGACATATATCCAACAGGGGAACGTGATTTGTGCCACGCCCCCTGTGTAGGTGCAATCGCTACCCGCAGTCGCCCTCGAACGTCAGATAGGCCGCCGACAGCCACCCTTGCTGGCTACCGAACACTACCTGCAACCACTCGCCGGAACGGGCGCTGGCGCTTAGAGTCGTTTGGTACGGGATGTGATCGAGTACCGCGCTGGTTGCGTCCGGTTCGGTGCGCAGGTTCAGGATGTGCGTAGTGGTCACGCGGCACTGGCTGAGAGATGTGGGGGGGATAGTGGCGGCTGGAGCCGAAGCGCCGGGGATGAGGATGATCGTCCCGGCGTGCGGAATCAGGCCGCAGGTGAAGCCACCCTGCGAGAACGCGGGCAGGCTGACAGTGGTGCGCGGCTGACCGGACGCATCCCGATAGAGCAGCGTTCCCTCGCCTTGCAAACACACCTGCGCCGTCACGCCCGTCGTAACCGAACCGGACGAGTCGAAAGTATACACCTCCGCTGCCAGCGTAAACGGTTGTTCTGTCACGCCCGCTTGCACGGGGTCGGTGATGAGCGAGTAGCACACGTTCAGGCCGTTGTTGCCGTTGGGCAGATAGAGTGCCACCTGCGTCGAAGCCGGGAAACCGGGCAGGCTGCACAGCGCGGGGGCAGGGATGGGCGTGGGGGCGGTTGGTGGGTCATCGTCGCGGTTGCTGGCGCTCACGCTGGCAGAGAGGCCGTTGTAGTCAGCATCGGTGCTGGTGGCTGCGCCAACGGTGATGCTATAGGTCTGGTCGCCATCGGTGGCACTATCGTCCACGCCGGTGAGGGTGACGGTCTGCGGCGTGTTCCAGTTGGCAGACGTGAAGGTGAGTGACGCGGGGCTGACCGTCCCTTCAGCGGGGGTATCGCTGCTAAGGGGGATGGTCACATCGGCAGTCGGTTGTGTTTTCAGCGCGACAGTGAAGGTCGCCGTCCCACCCGCTTCGGTGGTGACGAGTCCACTGGTGGGCGACATCGTGATCGAGGGGATGTCGTCGTCGGTGTTGCTGGCGCTGAGGCTCGTCCCGAACAGGCCATTGTAGCGGGTGTCGGTGCTGGTGGCATTGGCAAGCGTGATGCTGTAGCTCTGGTCGCCGTCTTTCACGCTGTCATCCACGCCCGTGAGGGTGACGGTCTGCGGCGTGTTCCAGTTGGCGCTGGTGAAGGTGAGCGAGGCCGGGTTGACCGTCCCTTCGGCAGTGTTCGTGCTGCTGATGGCGATGGTGACATCGGCGGTGGGTTGCGTGTTCAGCATGACGGTGAAGGTATCCGTGCTGCCGCCTTCGGTAGTGAGGGTGCTGCTGTTGCTCTCGGTGACAGTGACACCGGGCGTATCGTCGTCAGTGTTGGTGGCGCTGACGCTTGTCCCGAACTTATTGTTGTAGTTGGGATCGCTGCTGGTGGCGTTCGCAAGTATGATGCTGTAGGTCTGGTTGCCATCTGCCACGCTGTCGTTCACGCCTGTGAGGGTGACGGTCTTGGGCGTGTTCCAGTTGGCGGCGGTGAAGGTGAGCGAGGCCGGATTGACCGTCCCTTCGGCGGTGTTCGTGCTGGTCAGCGCAATCGTGACGTTGGCGCTCGGTTTTGAGTTCAGTACGACGGTGAAAGTATCCGTGCCGCCGCCTTCGGTGGTGAGGGTGCTGCCGTTGCTCTCGGTGACGGTGAGGCCCGCTGTGTCGTCATCGGTGTTGCTGGCGCTGACGCTCGACCCGAATTTGCCGCTGTAGTTGGCATCGGCGCTGGTGGCGTTCGCCAGTGTGATGCTGTAACTCTGGTCGCCGTCATCCACACTATCGTCCACGCC
>CAIPFY010000362.1 GCA_903864435.1 uncultured Chloroflexota bacterium
CAGTCGTCCGGTTTGCTCAGAAGATATTGAAGCACCCCGGAGGCTTCATACGAGATGCTCTTATCCTGAGCGCAAGCGCGTGTGACCATATAGTAGGGATGATCTTTGCCGTGATTAGCTCTGCGAGTTGTTTCATTCATGGCGGTTCGCTCCTTCTATTCTTCGGTTAAATCAAAATCGTTAGGTATCGCGATTTCAGTAATTCATTGCGTGTCCTTAACGGATTAAGTCGCGTACTTTACAGTTGCGATTTGCAGCGTAACGGTTATTCCATGCGTGTCCTCCTTACTCGAATCGAGAGCGACTGGGTTGCGGCATAAGGCGCAGCAACGCACATCAACGTACCGGGAGTCAATAAACTCGCCGCAAGGTAAAAAAGTTTTGACCAGCCCTGACTGGTCGGGGAAACAAAACAAGCGTGACTTAAATCACGCTTGTGGTTAGCCGAATCGCATACCTAGATCGCAGGTGGGTCGCATTTGACCGCCGAGCGATGTGGGATGAGAAGGGCTGGTTGGGGCAAAACCGATGTAGGGGACAGTGGGTGCGTTATGACACAATGCTTGCAAGGCGGTTCTCTCCGTTTAGCGATTTGGAAGTGGTAAGTGGCTTTACCGTAATCCTCATCGTACATTCAAGGTCTGTCGTTCATTGAGCGACAATGTAACTGTAGCATAATTGCCGAAAAGTGCAAATTAAATTGATGTCGCAACCATTGGAGTTGTGTTGGAGTTTTAGCAAAGCGGGCTGATGAGCCTTCGGTTTTGGTCGAAGGCTCAAACATAGGCGAGAAATTGGGTTACTTGGCTTGCTTATTCCTTCTCGAAGCCGTGATCGGTGAACTTCAACTGGCGGCTGTTCTCGTTGATGGTACGGATGGTGGCATCATCGAAGCCTGCCGGACGTTCGGCGCTGATCTCGATGGTGATTCGCACCTCGGTTCCGGTTAGGCCGGTGAGGTGCTGGATGATCTCATCCACGATCATCGCCATATCCTTGTTCACGCGCTGGGGGTTCAGCGCGACGGTGCCGTGATAGCGCGTGGTCAAAGGTGGGGGAGGGGGAGGGGTGTTGCCTCCACCGCCGCCACCTTTAGGCTCAGGAGGAGGAGGGTCGGACACCGGTGGTTGGGGTGGTTGCTTTTGACGCTCGATCTGCTCCTGCGCCACTTCCGGGCGGACGATGAGCGCATTGTCATCGAAGTAGATGGTCGGCGCGGCCTTCTGGAACACCAGCCCTTTGTAATCGCCATCCAGTCCGAACAGGGTGGCATAGGCGAAGGGGGCATCCTCTTCGCGCTGCACGCCTTCCGCAATTGCGCCGCGCAGCACATCCTCGTTGTGCAGACGGGGCAGATAGCAGTAGCGGGCGAGGTACTCCCAGAGTTGTTTAATTCCCAAATGGGGTTCTTCGCGCCACAGATACCGATCCAGTTCGATGCGCAGATTGTCCGGCGACCACAGCGAGATAATCTGCTCATTCTGGCGCAGTTTGCGGGCGGCGCGGTCATAGAAGCTGTCCTGCCCGGTGATGCGGTGCGCCTGATACTCAATCGGCCCGGTCGGGTCGGGCTGTGCCGGGACGATCAGCCAGCTATAGGTTTCCTGCAAACGCACCAGCAGCGTTTCCTCGGTGCGCTTGCAAGAGATGTCCACCTGTTTGCGCTGTTGGGCATCCAGATTGAGGGGTTCAGCTTCATCTTGGATGGATTTCCACGCCAGATACTCGCGCAGCGCCTTCTCCCACGCTTCGGCGTTGGTCGCATCCGGCGCGATGAACACCAGCATATTGCGGTACAAGCGCGGCGCGTTTCCCCGGTTCTCAAGGATGTTCTGCGCCTCGTTCTGGGCATCGGATGCCCCGTTTCCCTTCTTGTGACTGTATTCGGGTGCAAGCACGACCACCCGCGCCCGCCATTCGTCCACCACATCACCGAGGCTTGCGGGGCGATATGGGCGGCGGCAAAGTCATCCCGGCGATATTTCACGGCGCGTAGGCGGTCAATCGCTTCCTGATAGACCACATCTGCGTGGATATTCTGAGCGCGATCCTGTGCAATGCGATTCACAGTGGGGCGGGTGTCATACCAGTAGCGGCTGCCGTCGGTATACAAATAGGTGAGCTGGTTGCTCATGCGGCGCAAGGCATCGTTGAACACGGCCATTTGCTCACCGGGCTGCACCGTTGCCAGCCGGATGCGGACTTCCTCGACGCCGCGCACGTTCTGACCAGCGACGGACGGGGCGCTGCCGATGAAGATGGAACGGGCGACACGGCGGCAGGCG
>CAIPFY010000363.1 GCA_903864435.1 uncultured Chloroflexota bacterium
CCCGCGCCCGATCAGGAACGGGTTGAGCGAGAATGACATGGCGGCCTGTGCGCCCATCCCGCTGCTGCGTTGTGACTCGCGGGCGAGTTCCAACGTGGGGACGAGTTGCGGCGCGGCCAGCACCAGCGCCAGCGCGACGGGCAGCGCCAGCAGCCCCGCCGTTCGCAACCGTGCCAGTAGCCAGCCGACCACGCCAGTGCGGGGGTTCGCCAGCGGCAGCGGGGCGGTCAGCGCCACCACACCTAGCCCGACGAGTGAGATAAATACCGTCTGTGGATGACCCGCCAGCAGTTGCAACGCCAGCGCCGCCCCTAGCAGCAGCCCTGCCTGCACAGGCCGCCGCCGCATGGCATGATAGGCGAGGAGCAGATGCGGCAGCCACGCCAGCGCCTGAAACTGGTTGACATGCTCGACCTGCGCCCCCAGATAGCCGCCATAAGCGAACAGCGCCCCCGCCAGCAGCGCCGGAATGCGCTCTAGCCCCAGCGCCCGCCGCGCCAGCAGCATCATGCCTAGCATCGCCCACGCCGCATGCAGCAAGATGCTGACCGTCACCGCCGCCGGAACAGGCAGGGGCGTGACCAACAGGTTCGGCGGGTACAACACCCCGGCCTGACTGTTGGCGAGGAACGGCACGCCCATGAAAATATTCGGCTCCCACAGGGGGAAGCGTCCACTCAGGAAGGCCGCGCTGCGGGCCGCCCAGTACGGGTAGAAATAGGTGTACACATCCCCACGCGCCATAATCATGCCGTTCAGCGCGGTCTGGTAGAAGAAGATCAGCGGGAGGATGAGGATGAGCGCGGCGGTAAGCAAACGCGATGAGCGAACGGACACGGCGGCAGACTCCCCGGTAGCATGGCGGCAGGTGCGGCTAGTGTAGCACGAATCCCCTTCGCGCCATTCCTGCACCCCGAGGCAGGTGCTTGAGTCATTTCCGCCGATTCCTCCCGAACGCTGTACAATCATCCACAGTGCTAACCATGCCCGACAGGATGCCTGCCCATGCGCCACTGGATGCGACTGTTCGCCGTTCTCGTTTGCCTTGCCGCCGCGCCCGCCCACGCGCAGGACGTGACCCCCGCGCCGGTGGATGATCTGGTGCTGAACGTGCTGGATTTCATCGCCGCGCAGCCCGATGATGTGGCTTTCCTGTGCATGGACTACAACCAACCGGAAAACAGCATCGCCTTCAACGCCGACGAACGCTTCCCGCTGACCGCCGTGTTCAAGATCGTGATTCTGGCGGAGTACGCTCGCCAAACCGATGCTGGCCTGCTCAACCCCGCCGAGTCCGTGCCGCTGGCCGACCTGAACGCCTTCTGGCTGCCGGGGACGGATGGCGACGCGCATCAACGCTTCCTCGACTCGCTACCCGCCGAGGCCAACAGTGTGACGCTGGCACAGGTGGCGGACGCGATGATCGCCTACAACTCCAACGCCGCGCCGGATTACCTGCTCGCCCGCATGGGGACGGACGGCTTTCCGGCGTTGTATGCCGCGCTCGGCTTGCAGCATACCGATCTACCGTTGCCAATTCTGGGGCTGGTGCTGGCGCTGAAGAACCACGAAACCGGCACGACTAGCGGACTGGATGCCGCCGCCTTCGCCGCCGAAGCGAACCGGCTGGCGACCCTGTACCGCACCGATGCCGCGTGGCGCGATGCCGAACTCAGCTTCCAGACGACTGACCGCGAGAGCGCCGCCAATAGGACGCTGGAACAAAGCGCCACCATCGTCAGCGCACAGGCGCAGTTCTACGAACAGTACGGCGAACAGGGGAGCGCCAATGACATGCTGACCGTGCTACGCGCCGCTTTCCAGCCGGGGATTGTGCCGGACGGGATGCGGACAGTTTTGCATCAGCATTTGAGCTGGCTGTTCAGCGCCAACCCGCAGAACAGCGAGTATTATGACGAACTGGCATGGAAGAACGGCGTGTGGGCAGGGCTGTTAGGGAGCGTGTGGTATGTGTCGCCCAAAGGCGGACAGCCGTTCGCGCTGGCGGCTTTCTACCGCCACATGCCGCTGGAACAGTGGGCAGATTGGGCATTCGGCAGCGGCGCACCACAACTTCTGGAACTACTGGGTATCCAAAGCGGCGGGTGTGCGCCGTATGCGAATCTTTTTGGGCAGTAGCACATCATGGTACAATTTGCGCAATAGGATCACGTTCCAGCGAGGTTCTGTTTCCTCCTGATGACTCACCTTTACGAAACCGATTATCCGCGCTCGTATGCGCCGCAACCCGGCATGAATCCTTGGCTGGTGCGTCTGCCCATGCTGTTCATCGGCGGGGCGCTGCTGTTCGTCATGGTGCTGGCCGCGCTGCTGGCGGCGCTGCAAGTGCATTTCAGCGACCGGATGCTGCCCGGCGTGAGCGTGCGCGGCGTGGCGCTCTCCGGCCTAACCCGTTCGCAGGCGGTGACGGCGCTGCAAGGCGCGTTCACCTATGGCGATCAGGCCGTGTTCACCTTCCGCTATGGCGACCGTTTCTGGCAGTTCTCGGCGGCTGAACTGGGAATCACGTTTGATGTGGACGGCACAGCTGCCGAAGCCTTCGCCGCCGGCCACAGCGAAAACATTCTGAACGATGTGGTGGCGCAGGCCAGCATCTGGCTGAACGGGCGCAGCATCGCCCCCATCGTGCGCTACGATCAGGCCGTCGCCACCGCCAAACTGGGCGAAATCGCCGCCGCGCTCAACCGCCCGCCGGTGGATGCTTCACTCACCGTAGACGACACACTGGTCAGCACACAGCCCTCGCAAACCGGCCGCGCGCTGGATGTGTCGTCCATCCTCAGCGCACTCGAACAGGCCATGTTACAACTGAATACCGGCGCGGAAATCCCGCTGACCGTTCACGAGTCGCAACCGCGCATCCGCGATGCCAGCGCCGCCGCCGCCAAAATTCAAGCCGCGCTCTCCGGTTCGATCACGCTCGTCACCGACGATCAGCAAGGCGGAACGCTCGGCCCCTGGACGGCCTCGGTAGACCAGATTCGCGGCCTGCTGGCGCTGACGCTGGTGGATAATGGCGACGGTACGCAGAGCTACGATGTGGCGATCAACCCCGAACCGTTCCGCGCTTTTGTGAGCAGCCTTGCATCCGGCTTAATCGCGTTGCCGTCCAATGGCCGCTTTCACTTTAATGAAAGCACCCGCCTGCTCGAACCGATCAAAGACAGCACAAACGGGCGCGAGTTGGATGTGGACGGCACGCTGACGCGCATCGAGGAAGCGGTGCTGAATCCGGTCAACCGCATCGTCCCGCTGGCCTTCACCTATACCCTGCCGGATTACAGCGCCAACGTGAGCGCCTCCGAACTGGGGATTACGCAACTGGTGGCCGAAGCGACCAGCTACTACACCGGTTCGACGCAGAGCCGCGTGACCAATATCATCGAGGCGCTGGAGCGTTTCAACGGCCTGATTATCGCCCCCGGCGAGGAATTCTCGTTCAATCACTATCTGGGCGACATCAACGTAGAAGACGGTTTCGTGCAAGGCAAGATTATCTTCGGCGGGCGCACGGTAGAAGGCGTGGGTGGTGGTGTGTGTCAGGTCAGCACCACGATTTTCCGCGCCGCGCTCAAAGCCGGCTTCCCGATTGTGGAGCGCAACTCGCACGGCTACCGCGTGGGCTTCTACGAACTGAACAACACCCCGCCCGGTCTGGACGCGGCGATTTTCCAGCCTACCGCTGATTTTCGCTTCGTGAATGACACCCCCTATTACCTGCTGTTCGAGACTTCGGTCTTTCCGCAGGATCAATCCATTCAATTCCGCCTGTACAGCACCAATCCGGGGCGGCAGGTGGTCATCGAAGGGCCGGTCATCAACGCGGTGGTACCGCCCAAAGCGACCGTGTATCAGGCCAATGCGCAGCTTCAGCCCGGTCAGGAGTTGTATGTGGACTGGGCGAAGGAAGGTGCGGACGTGCTGTTCACCCGCCGCATTCTGGATGCTGGCGGACAGGAAATTCGCAGCGACAGCATCTACACCCACTACCTACCATGGGCCGCAGTGATCGAAGTCAACCCGCAAGACCCGCGTGTGGTCAACCAGCAGACGGGGTAACTTGCATCCCGTCTGTTCCCAAAATTTCCCTAATAGCTGCTCCGTGCAATTCTGTTGTTAGGTTGATAGCTATAATTAAGGGTGCAATGTTGATTACCCCTTGAGGAACTCGAATGGTTTTTATCCACCCCACCGCAGAAGTCGAAGCCGATGTGCAGATCGGCGAAAACAGTAAAATCTGGCACCTGTGCCACATTCGCCGGGGCGCACACCTCGGCGCAAACTGCGTCATCGGGCGCGGCGTGTTCGTAGACGCAGGCGTACACATTGGCAACAGCGTCAAAATCCAGAACTACGTCTCCGTTTTTCACGGCGTCACCATCGAGGATGGGGTGTTCGTGGGGCCGCATGTGTGCTTCACCAACGATCTGTTCCCCCGCGCCGTCAACCCGGATATGTCGCTCAAAGCCGCCGACGACTGGACGATGACCGAAACCCGCATCAGCGCGGGTGCAGCCATCGGCGCGAACTCGACCATCGTGTGCGGTATCACCATCGGGCGCTGGGCAATGGTCGGCTCTGGCAGCGTGGTCACGAAGAATGTGCCGGACTACGCGCTGGTCGTGGGCAATCCGGCGCACATCATCGGTTATGTCACTGCGGCAGGCAAACGGGTGAGCACGCCCGAAGAAGCCGCGCAAGGTTAACCTTTCACTCTCCCAAAATCATCCAACTAAGGAACGCACTCATGCAAATTCCGATTGCAAAACCCTTCATCGGGGAAGAAGAAAAGCAGGCCGTCGTACAGGTACTCAGCAGCGGGCAGTTGTCGCAGGGGCCGAAAGTGGCGGAGTTCGAGAAGTTGTTCGCCGCCTATCAGGGCGCGAAGCACGGCATCGCCACCAGCAACGGCACTACGGCGCTCATGGCGGCGATGATGGCGCACCACATCGGCCCCGGCGACGAGGTGATTATCCCGTCCTTCAGCTTCTTCGCCACCGCCTCGTGCGTGTTGAGCGTGGGGGCGCGTGCCGTGTTCGCGGATATTGACCCGGACACCTTCTGCCTGTCGCCAGCAGCAACCGAAGCCGCCATCACCCCGCGCACGAAGGCCATCATGCCGGTGCATCTGTACGGGCAACCCGCCGATATGTCGGCATTCGAGGCCATCTGCAAAAAGCACGGGCTGGTGCTGTTAGAGGATGCGGCACAGGCGCACGGCGCGTCCATCGGGGATCGGCGCGTGGGGACGTGGGGCACGGCCTCGTTCAGCTTCTACCCCACCAAGAACATGACCACCACTGAAGGCGGCATGGTGCTGACCAATGACGACGAAACCGCCCGTCATCTGCGCATGATCCGCGCACAGGGCATGAACACCCAGTATTATCACGAAGTCGTGGGCTACAACTTCCGCATGACAGACATGGCCGCCGCGATTGGCGTGGTGCAACTGGGACGGCTGCCGGAATGGACGGCCAACCGTATCAAGAACGCCACTCACTACAACGCCCACATCAAGAGCGTGAAGACTCCGCCTGTTTTGGCTGGCAATACGCATGTCTACCATCAGTACACCGTGCGCGTGCCGGATGGTGTAGACCGCGATGCCGTCACCAAGCGACTGAACGAACGCGGAATCGGCGTGCGCGTGTACTACCCGCTGCCCATCCACAAACAACCGGTTTTCCAGCAGATGGACGGCTATAAGGATGTGGATCTGCCCGAAACCGACAAGGCCACCCGGCAGGTGTTCAGCCTGCCCGTGTTCCCCTCGTTGACCGAAGCCGAACGTGATTACGTGGTACAGGAGATTAACGCAGCATGCTAAAAGCAGCCGTCATCGGGGTGGGGAGCATCGGACAGAACCACGCCCGCGTATACCGCGAAATGGAAGGGTGCGATCTGGTCGGCGTGGTGGATGCCAGCGCACAGACCGCACAAAAAATCGGCACGCGCAACAATGTGCCGTTCTACACCGACTATCTGAAGCTGATTGAAGAACAGAAGCCCGATCTGGTTTCGGTGTCGGTTCCCACCAGTATGCACTTTGATGTGGCCTCCAAGCTGATCGAGCAAGGCATTCATGTGCTGGTGGAAAAGCCCATCACCAGTACGGTTGAGCAGGCCGAAAAGCTGATCGCACTGGCGAAAAAGAAGAGCGTGGTGCTGGCTGTCGGTCACATCGAACGCTTCAATCCGGCGGTGATGGAACTGCGCCGCCGCCTGCGCGAAGGCATGATCGGGCGCATCTACAAGATTCACGCGCAGCGCGTCAGCCCGTATCCCCCGCGCATTCAGGATGCCGGCGTGGTGATTGACCTTGCCTCGCACGATATTGACCTGATGCGCTACCTGATGAACGAAGACATTGTGCGCGTCTACGGCGAAACGCTGCAAAGCATCAATTCGGATCGTGAAGATATGTTCAACGGCGTGCTGCGCTTCAAGGGCGGCGCGGTGGGCGTGCTGGATGTGAACTGGATCACCCCGACCAAGATTCGCCGCCTGACCGTGTTGGGCGCACGCGGCTTCTTCGACTGCGACCTGCTCTCGCAGCAGGTGTTCTTCTACGAGAACGAAACCGGCCCCAGCCAGTGGGATACCCTGAGCATCCTGCGCGGCGTGACCGAGGGCAACGTGCTAGGCATCCGCATTCAGCGCCATGAGCCGCTGGCGGCGGAACTGAGCGATTTTGTGGCGGCGGTGCGCGATGGCCGCGCTCCGACTGTGACCGGCAATGACGGTCTTGCCACGCTGCGGTTGGCGCTGGACTTCGTGAAGTCCGGGGCGCAGGTGGGCGTGATTAGCCAGATAGCGGAAGGGTAGCCTGTGAAGATCATGACGATTGTGGGGGCGCGACCGGAATTCATCCAGATCGCGCCAGTCACACGGGCGATTCGCCGCCGCCACACCGAAATCATGGTGCATTCCGGGCAGCACTACGACGAGAATATGTCGTCGGTGTTCTTCAGCGACCTCGGCATCCCCGAACCGGATGTGAATCTGGGCGTGGGCGGCGGCGGTCACGGGCAGATGACCGGGCAAATGCTCATCAAGATGGAAGCGGCCATGCTGGAATATGCCCCCGACTGGGTGGTGGTGTTCGGAGATACCAACTCAACGATTGCGGGCGGGATGGCTGCGGCTAAACTGCACCTGCCTGTCGCGCACATCGAAGCTGGCCTGCGCAGCTATGATCGCAAGATGCCGGAAGAAGTGAACCGCGTCCTGACCGACCATCTGAGTACGCTCCTGTTCGCGCCGACTGCCGCCGCCGTCGAAAACCTTGCCAAAGAAGGCATCCGCGACGGCGTGAAACTGGTGGGCGATGTGCGCGTGGATGTGGTGATGCAGACGGTGGAACGCTCGAAAGCGCGGCAGGCGGCGCTGTTACAAGCGACCGGGCTGGCGGCGGGTGAAGCCTTCGCGTTGGCGACCATCCATCGCGCCTCCAACACCGATGACCGCGCCCGTTTGACCGAGATCGTCAGCGCCTTCAACACGCTCGATTTGCCAGTGGTGCTGCCGGTGCATCCGCGCCTGAAAAAGATGATGGCGGAGTTTGGCCTGACGTTCAGCGGCAACGTGCGCTCCATCGAACCGATTGGCTTCGTGGATATGGTGGCGCTGCTGGACTCGTGCCGGATCGTGGTGACGGACAGCGGCGGCTTGCAAAAAGAAGCCTACATGCTGCGGCGGCCTGCCGTCACCGTGCGCGACACAACCGAGTGGATTGAGACGGTACACAGCGGTTGGAATCGGCTGACCGAACCCGCCGATTTCAAAGCGGCAGCGGCGGCCGCCCTCGCGCCGCCCCCCGCCGCGCACCCGGATTTCTACGGTGCGCCCGGCGTGTGCGAACGCATCGTGGACGAACTGGAAGCGTTCGGGCGCTAAACCACGCTTTCTCGCCTGTGAATCGCAACGCCCCTCGTCACGGAGGGGCGTTGTTGTTGTGCTGCTCTTGATAAGCGCGGAGGCGGGTTCGCCATCCCCTACCGTTGCGTAATTTTCGCCTCTAGTTCTGCCAAAAAGACAAGACTTCGCACTTGGAACAAAGCCAAATTGACACTGATTCCTCTCAATGCTTCTTTTGAAAAGCTCTCTCGTGGTAGCGATTTTGATCTATCCCATTGAACGGTACGGAGGTATACATAGTGTAATGACTGCTTTGGATTGTAGCGGTAATCCCCTGTCACCCTTCCAACATGAACCTTGCGATCAATTTTGGTGGAAGGATACAGAACCCAATCCCCGATATGTACTTCATTGGCAAAGCGATAGACGATAGAACTGAGTGGATCAATGCTCTTTGGCTTCATATCCGGGTAACGGCGCATCCATTCCTGCTTTAATGACTCACGGTCTGGATATAATTTTCTGATGTCACCAAAGTCCGTAATACCAACACCAATCACACCCTTATCCAAGAAAAACTTGTACGTTGTTATATCAGGCGCGGGAAACACACACCAAACAGGTTCACGCATAATACACCTCTGGCAAGACCAAATACTCAATCTAATGTTGTTATAAGTGTAATATTTGCATAGGTGAATGACAAACAGCAGTCAGAACGTAATCCTCCCCCTCGCGCCGCCCATATATTCGCATCCCCTGCCGTAGGAAACGGTGTGTGTGGCGCTGCTGAACGCCTGCCACATCGTGAAGGGGCAGCGTGTAGGTGCGTGCCTACGCGCAAACCCCCAGCAATTAGGTTCTGACACCATTAAGATGTTTTTATAAAATGAGCCATACATCCCGCTGATAAGTGTGTGATGGTTCTATAGGAGGCAGTCATGAGCAAAATTACCGTGTTTCTCCAGAACGTGCAGATCGGTCAACCGCAGACCTACGCCAATATGCAGGTCTTTCCGTTGAACGCACCGAACGGGCACCCTCGCGCCTATCAAACACTCGATCAGGCGCTTGCCAGCGGCGAAGTCAAAGTGCTGGAAATGAGCGAGGGCGGCAGCGTGCCTACGCTGAGTGTGGAAAACGGCGGCATAATGCCCGTGCTGCTGGTGATGGGCGAGGAACTGGTGGGCGCGAAGCAGAACCGCGTCCTGAACACCTCCATTCTGGTTCCCGCGCACAGCACCACCCCCATTCCGGTTAGCTGCGTTGAACAGGGGCGCTGGGCTTACAGCAGCCGCACGTTCCGTTCCGGGGCGACGACCTCGCACTCCAAGCTGCGGAAGGAACAGATGCTCAACGTCACCCAGAACCTGCGCTCTCGAAATGCTTACGATGCCGATCAAGCCGCCGTGTGGCGCGAAGTCGGGCGCAAGATGAGCAGCCACAGCAGCCACAGCCAAACCCATGCGCTGCATGACCTGTACGAACAAACGCAGGGCGACCTGCAAAGCTACTTGAATGCTTTTGTCACGCCGGTGAGCGCACAGGGCATGTTGATCGTCATCAATGGCGAAGTGTTCGGCGGGGATGTGTTTGACCATGCCGACACGTTGCAACAACTGTGGGGTAAGCTGTTGCAGGGGTACGCGCTGGATGCGCTGGAACGCCGCGAAGCGCCTGCCACACAGAAGGTGCAAGATGCTCACCTGTTCCTGAATGCGGCGCTGCAAGCCGACACCGAGGTTTATCAATCGGTGGGGTTGGGCGAAGATGTGCGCCTGACCGGTGAAATTGTCACGGGCAGCAGCCTGATCTGGGAAGAAACGGCCATCCACACCGCGCTGTTCAACCCGGCGATCTAAACCACTGCCACTGCACAGGGGCGCAGCGAACTGCGCCCCACTTCTTGAGCGCAACTCCACTCCTTTTTCAGTGCTTTATAGCCATACCTGATAGATGCCCTGTCCGGTGGTTTTGCGGTAATATAAGCGTTCGCTGCGTGTCGCAGTGGTGGGTGTGGTCTGCTGGAGGATTTATCATGCCCAAGCCTGATATGAACGTAGACGTACTTCCGCCACCGAAATTGAATTTGCCCAAGTCTCGCGGGCTGCTGCTGGATCGTCCGCGTTTGCTGGCACGCCTGACCGACACGCCCATCACCGCGCTGATCGCGTCGGCGGGTTCAGGCAAAAGCACACTGGCGATGCAGTGGGCGACGGCTTTCGAGGGGGCGGTGTTCTGGCTGACCCTAACCCCGCAAGATGACCAGCCCCGCGTCTTCTGGTCGTTCGCGCTCAATCTCGTCCGGGTGGCTGCGCCGCACATGAGCGAACTGCCCGCGCTGCTGCTGGCACAGGAAGGCGATCTCGTATCGCAACGCTTTGTGGAAGCGTTCCTCGAAGAACTGCGGGCGCTATCCATGCCTATCGGCTTTGTGGTGGACGAAAGCCAGTTTATTCAAAATCCGGTGCTGATAGATTCGCTAGTGTATTTTGCCGCGCATTTGCCCGCGCAGACACAAGTGCTGTTCGTCGGGCGTTCGCTGGCAGCGCCGCTGCTGGCACAGGCGCAAGTGGTGAACGGCCTGCACTTTACGATGGACGAGGCGGCGCAATACCTGACCGATCAGAGCGCCGAACCGCCGAATCGGGACACCATCACCCGCGTCACGACTGCGACTCAAGGTTGGGTGATGGGCGTTAAGCTGGCGAGAATCGCTTTGCAAGATAGTCAAACGGTGCTGGAACGTACCACCAGCTATTCGACGCAATATTTAATGGACGAGGCGCTGCGCCAGTTGCCATCCGAACAATTGGATTTTGTGCAGCGCACCTGCATCAGCGACACGCTCAATCCGGCCTTGTGCGCCGCACTGACCGGACGCAACGACAGCGCGGCGCAGTTGGAAACCCTGATGCAAATCGGCCTGTTCATCACCCGCGTGACGGAAGCCCCCCCCACCTACCGCTACCATCCCCTATTCCGCGAAACGCTGCTCTCGCGTCATCCCGAAGTGCTGCGCGAAGCCCACCGCCGCGCCGCCGCATGGTACGCGGCTTCCGGGTTGTATCAGACAGCGGCGGAACAGGCGCACGCGAGTGGCGATTCGGCGCTGGCCGCGCATTACGTGATGGAATCCTCCAAGCAGTCTATGGTGGATTATGATCCCGTCGCGCTGTTGAAATGGGTGAAAACGTTCCCTGTCATGCTGTTTTATATATATCCCCGGTTGAGCCTGTTCGCCATCATGTCGAATTCGGATGTCAACGGAGATGTGGCGGTGGGGCAGGCCTATCTGGAACAGTTGCAGGCGCACCCCGCTGTCGGCCATTTGCGCGGTGAAATCTTGCTGGCACAGGCCTATCTGAACGCCAAAGACTTCCCTGTGATGCTGGATTATCTGGAGCAGGCGCTGGTGCATTTGCCGCACGATGCGCTGTACGCCTATATACTGGGGATCACGTCGCTGATCTACATCGTCTTCGATCAGCCGGTCAAAGCGCGGGACATGATGGAAGCGCAGTACCGGCTGGCACACGATATTGGCAGCAAGGCCACGATCCTTCATTCGCTCAGGATGCGGATTTACTTCCATCTGGCGGATGAAGATTTTGAGAACGTCGCCAAAATGGTCGAGGAAGGGTTGAGCCTGCTGAACGAAATGCGCCGTACACTGGGGCGCTGGGCGCTGGAGGTGGAGCGCACCCTGCGCTACGAGGGTGCGCTGGCGTTGTCATACCGGGGCGAACTGGATGCCCTCGAACAGATGCTGCTACCCACCTTCCAGCAGATCGAGTGGGTTGATGCCAACACCCTCGCGTTGTTGTACTGCCTACGCGGGGGCGCTGCCGTTCTTCGGCGGGACAGTGCCACCGCTGAAACGGCCTACAAGAACGCGGCGCTGCTGCGCGGAGGGGACTGGTCGGATCCGTTCCATCTGCTGACTCAGATCGAACGGATGCGGTTCGTTTTGCGCTACCATGATGTTCGGGAAGCGCGTTTGTGGCTGGATAATCTGCCGAAGGAAGCCTTGCCGTGGGATATTGCTGCGAATGTCGCCTATATAACGGCGCATGCGAACATCGTCATCGGGGAATTTGACCTTGCGCTAGAGTCTTTAGCCGAACTGGAACAGCAGTATGTGGCGCGTGGACAGCCTATTCTCGTCACGGCGGTGATGGGGGCTGCGCACGCTGGCCTACTGGCTCAAAGGGGACGAAGTGACGGCACGAACGATGCTGGATGTCATGCTGGCACGGATGCTGCCTCACGATAACGTGCTGGTGTTGGCCTTCAGTCCCTTGTTTCCGTTACTGCGTCAGCGCGTGATCGAATTCTGGAAGGTAGAGGACTATGTTCGTGCCGAACATCTGCGGCGGGTGATTTTGCTGCTGGGAGAAAAAGCGCCCACGCTGCCGTTGTCTCCCCTGACTGAAACCGAACAGGATGTGGCGCGGCTGATGCTGGCCGGACGCACGACGCTGGACATCGCGGACGACTTGATTATGTCCATCAACGGCGTGCGCTACTACATCAACAAATTACACAGAAAACTGCTCACGCGAACCCATAAGCAGATGCTTGAACGGCTGCGAACGCTTAATCTTGAGGGATAAGCCGTCCGCCGCTATTGCTGTCGCAGGGGGCGCATCCCGTTCACTGTGACCGCCAGCGACATGCCCACGTCCGCCGCAACTGCCAACCACAACGACCCCACGCCGCCCAGCGCCAGCAGCATCACCGCCAGCTTGAACACCAAACTGACCGCAATATTCTGCCGGATGAGCGCACGGGCGAATCGTGACAGCCGCAGCGCATACGGAAGCTGTCGCAGATCGTCCGCCATCAGCGCCACATCCGCCGTTTCAAGCGCCTGTGCGCTGCCCGCCCCGCCCATCGCAATCCCCACCGTCGCGGCAGCCAACGCGGGCGCATCATTCACGCCGTCGCCCACCATTGCCACCGCCCCGTAGTCGCGCAGCAAGCCGCGCACTGCGTCCAGCTTGTCGGCGGGGAGCAGTCCGGCGCGGGCATCATCCACGCCCACCTGTCCGGCTACCGAGGCCGCTACTGCCGCGTTATCCCCGGTGAGCATGACGGTTTTCATCCCCTGCGTATGCAATTCACTTAGCACATCTGCGCTTTCGGGGCGCAGCGCGTCCGCCACCGTCAGATAGCCGCGCACCCGGTCGCCATCGCACACCAGCATCGCGGTTTGCCCACCCTGTTCGGCAGCATCCACCCACGCACACAGCGCTGCATCGTGCGGGTGTTCGGCCTCAAACAGCGCATGGCTGCCGATGGTGACGCGCTTACCGGCCACTTCGCCCTGCACCCCGCGCCCCGCCAGCGCCAACACCGCCCGCGCCGCATAACGTCCGGCCACGCCACGAGTTTGCGCCGCTGCCACGACAGCTTTTGCCAGCGGGTGTGCGCTGCTCTGCTCGACTGCCGCCGCCAACGCCAGCACATCGTCGCACTGATCGCAGCGTTCGCCGCCCGCGCAGTCCACTGAACGAACGGCAGTCAGGGCGGGCTGACCGCTGGTGAGAGTGCCTGTTTTATCGAACGCAATCACCCGCACCCCGCCGAGCGCCTCCAGATACGCGCCGCCTTTGATGAGTACCCCGCGCCGCGCTGCCGCTGTGATCGCGCTGATGATCGTCACCGGCGTGCTAATCACCAGCGAACACGGGCAGGCGATGACCAGCAGTTCCAGCGCCCGGTACAGCCAGCCCTGTGTGCCGTCCGGCAGATTGTTAAAAGGTGCGTTGAACAACAGCGGCGGCAACAGCGCCACCGCCAGCGCCACCAGCACCACGCCGGGGGTATACCAGCGGGCGAAGCGGTCAATCAACCGCTGACTGGGGGCGCGGACGCTCTGAGCTTCTTCCACCAGTTGAATGATGCGGCTGAGGGTGTTATCCGCCGCCAGCCGTGTGACCTGCATTTCCAGCGCCCCCGCGCCGTTCACTGTGCCAGCGAACAGCGCCGCCCCCGCCGCCTTATAGACGGGTAGGCTTTCGCCGGTAATCGGCGCTTGATTGACATCGCTGCTGCCGTTCAGCACCACGCCATCCATCGGGATGCGTTCACCGGGGGGAACCAGCAGCCGATCGCCCAGCGCCAGCGCCTGCACCGCGACAGTTTCGGTCACGCCCGCGTCGTTCAGCCGCCGCGCCTGTGCCGGAGCCAGCCCCAGCAGCCCGCGCAGACTGTCGCGGGCGCGGTCGGCGGTATAGCCTTCGAGCGCCTCGCCAATGGCGAACAGAAAGATCACGCTGGCGGCTTCCAGCGTTTCACCGATGCAGATCGCGCCGAGGGCGGCAATCGTCATCAGCAGGTTGATGTTGAAATCGTGGTTCAGAAGGAGGGTACGCAAGCCGCTGCGGGCGATGGGCAGCAGGGTGACGAGCGCGGCGGCGATATACAGCGCCCCGCCGACGGTTTCCGCGCCAATTAGCATTAGCAGCGCCCCGACGAGGATGATCGCCCCGCCACCGAGCGCGAGGCGTGTTGCGGCGCGTCCCCACAGGTAGCGGACGAACCCGCGCACCCCGCCCGATCCGGCACGGGGCGCAGGCGCTTCCGGCAGGTCAATCCCCTTGCCGAGCGCCTCCACCCGTTGACGCAGCGCCTCGAACGTCACCTCTCCGGTCAGGCGCATTTTAGCGGTGGCAAAATCCACCTGCACGGCCTGTACCCCCGGCAGTTTGGCGACACCGGTTTCGACTTCACGGGCGCAACCCGCGCAGTCCATCCCGCTGATGCGATAGGTCTGTTCGCTCATCATCGCCCCTGACGATACCATGTCTCAATATATGTGTCATTAAACATATATCAAAGCCTATCATGATTCGGGGGAGGCTGTCAAACCACGTGGAAATAGCACAGCCTGCGCGAAAGGTTTTTCTGGGGAGGATAAGCGTGCGGTTGCGGGGAGGCGTTTATTCCAGCAGCAGTTCCCACTCGCTCATGACGGTGTGCAGTTCGCCTTCGGTGGCGGTGTACTCCGCGCCGAGCGCCTGCACGCGGACGGCATCGCCTTTCGCGCTGGCCTGTTCAATAGCCTGCTCCAGCGTTTTCAGGCGGGTTTCCACCGTATGAATATGCGCTTCCACTTCGGCGATTCGTTTTTGCAACTGGTACGGGTTCAGCTTGTGCTTCTTCTTCGCTGGTGCAGCGGTTGGAATCGGCGCGGCGGCAGTTTTGACGGCGACCGGGGCTGCACCAGCCTGTGCCGCTTTTTCACGGGCGGCAAATTCGCGGTAGGTGCCTTCAAAGATTTCCAGCTTGCCGGGGGAAGCCGCCCAGATTTGCGTCGCCAGCGCATCCACCAGATAGCGGTCGTGGCTGACCAGCAGAATCGTCCCACCGAAGGCCGCGAGGACGTTTTGCAGCATTTCCTGACTATCAATATCAAGATGGTTGGTCGGTTCGTCCAGCAGCAGCAGGTTCGCGCCGGACAGCGACAGCTTCGCCAGCGCCACCCGCCCGCGTTCGCCGCCGGAGAGCGTTTCGACGGTGCGGAACACATCGTCGCCGGAGAACAGGAACGGGCCGAGATAGTTCCGCGCTTCGGCGGGGGTCATCGGTTTGACGCTAGTTACTTCGTCAATGATGCTGGACTTGGGGTTCAGCAGTTCGTGCGCCTGCGCGAAATAGCCGATTTGCACCGATGCGCCGATTTTGACTTCGCCCGCCAGCGGGAGATGCTGCCCCAGAATGGTCTTGAGGAAGGTGCTTTTGCCCACTCCGTTCGGGCCGATGAGCGCCGCGAACTCGCCGCGCCAGAGCGTGATGTCCGGCACGGTAAACAGGGGCGCATGGGCATCGGTATAACCGACTGCTATGCCCTGCGTGGACAGCACCTTGTCGCCGCTGCGAGCCGCTTTACTGAGCTGGATGCGCAACTTCTGGCGCTCACGCGGACGGGCGATCAAATCGCCGCGCCGCCGCATGGTTTCCAACCGCCGCAGCTTGCCTTTGGCCTGTCGCGTGTTCTGTCCGGCGATGTTGCGGCGGATATATTCCTGCTCTTTCGTCAGAAATTCCTGCTGCGCCTCATATTCTTTCCAGCGGCGTTCGTAGCGTTCGCCGCGCTGCTGCACATAATGGCTGTAATTGCCCCGGTAGACTTCGATCAGCCCGAAGTCCATTTCCCAGATCGTGCTGGCGAATTCGTCCATGAAATAGCGGTCATGGCTGACGGCCAGCACCGCGCCGGGGAAATCGCGCAGGAACGACTCCAGCCATTCGACGGCGGCGATGTCCAGATGGTTCGTGGGTTCGTCCAGCACCAGCAGGTCGGGCGAGTCCAGCAGCAGGCGACCGAGCAAGGCGCGGGTGCGCTGTCCGCCGGAGAGCTTGGTCAGCGAACGGGTGAAGTCCTCCGGCTTGAAGCTCAAGCCCTGCAAAATCATACGGGCGCGGTTTTCGTAGGTGTAGCCGCCTGCTTCCTCGAAACGGTGCTGCAAGGGGCCATACTGCGCCATCACCGCGTCATGGCGGGCGGGGTCGGACATGGCGGCTTCGAGGGCGGTCAGCTTGGTTTCCATCTGGCGCAGATCGTCGAAGGCGTGCAGCATTTCTTCCCACAGCGAATGATCGCCGGCCAGTTCGGGGCGCTGCGGTAGGAAGCCGATGCGTAAGCCTTTGGAACGCGATACCACGCCCACATCGGGGGTATCCAGCCCGATGAGCAGGTTGAGCAGCGTGGTTTTGCCCGCGCCGTTCGGCCCCACCAGCGCGATACGCGCCTTGTGCTGAATTTCGACGCTGATGCTGTCGAAAATATCTTCCGGGCCGAAGGATTTGGCGAGATTAGTAGCGGTCAGCAGAGACATGCGCGGCCTCGAACAGCGTTGAACACCCCGCGCATTATAACACCCGCACCGCGCACGACGAGGGCGAGACAACGTTGGAGTGCGAACGGTGTACAATACAGTTCACATCTGTGAGACACGCGCTTCAAAACAACCATGACTCTCGGCGAACCCAAGCCATACCCCGATGAATTGCCCTCGGCCTATGCCTCTCGCATCGGACAATGGTATGGGTCATGGAACAAACCGGACAAAACATTAGGGCAGTTTTTCACACCGCTGGAAGTCGCCCGGTTCATGGTGGCTATGCTGCCAGTCCGTCATGATCCCCTGCGCGTCCTTGATCCCGGCGCGGGATTTGGGGTTCTATCCTGTGCGCTGTGCGAAACCATGCGCGGCGACATCACCCTTGTGGCGTGCGAAGTGGATAGGGCGTTGGCGGCTTACCTCGATTTGTGCCTTCGTTACGCACAGCAGTGGATGAAGGCGCACAACCGCCGCCTGACATATACCATCACACATGACGATTTTGTACTGGCTTACGGCGGCGCACTTGACCAACCGCCCCCTAGCACCTTCGATGTGGTGATTTCCAACCCGCCCTACTTCAAACTCTCCAAAACCGACCCGCGTGCGCAACTGACCGCACGGGTGGTACACGGGCAGCCCAATATCTACGCGCTGTTTATGGCAGTTAGTGCGGCGCTGCTGCGTACAGGCGGTTACAGTGTCTTTATCACCCCGCGCAGTTATAGCGCAGGGCAGTATTTCAGCCGGTTTCGAGATTACTTTTTTAGCCTGATGCGCCCGCGTGCCATTCATCTTTTTGAGTCGCGGCGGGATGTGTTTGATGATGTTCTGCAAGAAAGTATCATCTTGCTTGCAGAACGCTCAACCCAAGATCGTCCGGTTCTGCTGTCCACGAGCGCCAATCTTGATTTCAGCCAGTTAGCGCGGCGCACAAAAGCAACGGGTGATGTGCTGGACGCAGACCATGTGCTACATCTACCGCTTTCGGAACAGGATGATGCGGTGGCGGCGGTGGTGCGTTCGTGGGGATTTAGCCTGCATCAGCACGGTATGGAAATCTCGACGGGGCCGGTTGTGCCTTTCCGGGTCGCGCAGCGCATCATGGCGGTGGGAAATGTCCCCTTCACGCATGCGCCGCTGCTGTGGATGCAAAACGTGAAGCCTATGCGTTGTGAATGGCCGATTCAGCATAAGGGGCAGTATCTGGCGCTGCGGGAAAGTTCCAATTTGCTCTTGCCGAACCAGAACTACGTGCTACTGCGACGGTTTAGCGCCAAAGAGGAACCCCAACGCCTGACTGCTGCTGCGTATCTGGCTGATCTGGATACGCCGAGCATCGGCCTTGAAAACCACCTGAACTACATTTATCGCCCCAATGGTCGCCTGACCGCCGACGAAGCTCTGGGGCTGGCGGTGCTGCTGAACAGCAAATTGATGGATACGTATTTCCGCCTTTTCAACGGCAACACACAGGTGAGCGCCACAGAACTCCGCAAGCTACCGCTGCCCCCGCTGGAAGCGATAGTGGAGATGGGACGGCTGGCGGCGGTTTCTTTCGATCAGGATGTGGATAGGCTCACCAACGAGGTGTTAGGACTGTATGCCTGAAATTAGCGACGCACAAAACCTTCTAGCCGCGATGGGGATGCCGCCCGCGCAGCACAACGAAATGGCAGCACTCACCTTACTGGCGCTCTGCGGCTTAAAATCTCACGATCAATGGCGGTCAGCACAGCGCCACAGCACGACCGTTTCCAAAGGGATTATGGCCTTCATTCGGGAACACTACGGGCGAAATTATGCGCCCAACACCCGCGAAACATTCCGGCGGCAGGTACTTCATCAGTTTGTGCAAGCGCATCTGGTGGACTATAACCCGGACAACCCCACGCTCCCCACCAACAGCCCCAAAGCGCACTACGCGCTCAGCGATTCGGCGCTGGCGGCGATTCGCGCTTATGGCACAGAAGCGTGGGCACAGGCCGCCGCAGATTTCACACGCCAGCACGAAAGCGGGATAACCCGTACCGCCGCCGCACGACAGACAGCAGGGGTGGCGCTCACCTTGCCGGACGGCAGCGCGATTCGACTTTCCCCCGGTCAGCACAATCAACTACAAGCACAGGTGATCGAACGCTTTGTGCCACAATTCGCATCGGGGGCGCTGCTGTTGTATCTGGGGGATACCGCCGACAAAGACCTGTATGTGGCGACGGAACAGCTTTCGAGGCTGGCTATTCCTGTCTCGGAGCATGAAAAGTTGCCGGATATGATCCTGTACTTGGAAGCCCGTAACTGGCTCTATTTGATCGAGGTTGTCACTTCACACGGGCCAATGACCCCCAAGCGCATTCACGAACTACAGGACATGCTGCGGGACTGTCCGGCGGGGAAGGTGTTTGTCACGGCCTTCCCCACCTTTGCCGAATTTCGCAAGCACATGCGCCATATCGCGTGGGAAACCGAGGTGTGGATTGCGGAAAAACCCGAACACCTGATTCATTTCAACGGGGATCGGTTTCTGGGGCCGCGCCCCTGAGCAGCAGGCATCAGCCCCTTATCACCACCGTAAACCTAGTTCCAGCCGCCGCGCCGGCGCGGGGTATCGTCGTTCGGGCGGCGGTTAAGCGGGTGGCCGCCAGTGCCGCCGCCGCCTTGCAGCAGGGTGCGCTTGGCCTTCTGTACATCGCTCTCGTGCTTCAGCAGCACCGTCAGCGTGGTTTCCAGCGTGCGCTTATCCAGATGGTCGGCGTTGAGCATGACCAGCGCCTTCGCCCAGTCAATCGTTTCCGACACGCTGGGGCTTTTCTTCAAATCCATCTGGCGCAGGCTTTGCACCACTTCCACCGCCTGTTGCGCCAGTTTCGCGCTCAGTTGCGGCACGCGCATCTGCACGATTCGCAGTTCGGAGTCGTGGCTGGGGTAGTCAATGAACAGGTACAGGCAGCGGCGTTTGAGCGCCTCCGACAGTTCGCGGGTGTTGTTGCTGGTGAGGATGACCACCGGCATGTGCCGCGCTTTGATCGTCCCCAATTCCGGCACCGACACCTGAAAATCGCTCAGGATTTCCAGCAGGAAAGCCTCAAATTCGGCATCGGCGCGGTCAATTTCGTCAATCAGCAGCACCACCGGCTCCGGCGCGGTGATGGCTTGCAGCAGCGGACGCGCAAGCAAAAACCGTTCGGAGAAAAAGACGTTCTCCTCTTGTCCCAACCGATCAGCGGCTTCGGTCAGGCTGCCCGTCTTGGCGAGGATTTCGCTCAGTTTGTCGCGCAACAGCTGGGTGTACAGCATTTGCTTGGCGTACTCCCACTCGTACAGCGCCTTGCTTTCGTCCAAGCCTTCGTAGCACTGCAACCGGATGAGGGGGCGTCCGGCGGCCTTCGCCCACGCCTTCGCCAGTTCGGTCTTGCCCACGCCGGCTGGCCCTTCGGTCAGGATGGGTTTTTCCAGCTTTTCAGCCAGAAACATCACCGTCGAAATTTCGTCCGTCGAAATATATTGCTGTTGCGAAAGCGCCTGCGTGATCTGACCGACATCTTTGAACATACGCTAATCCTCAACTCCGGGCGATGCGGGATGAACAGACGCTTCGAGCGTACCTATTCACCGTTGAGTGTGGCATAAGAGGCCAGCCCTCGCAAGCGGGGTGCAAGCGGGGAAGGGTACGAAAACCCGATGTATTGCGGTTGGCGACGCTTATTCCAGCGCCTCGATTGCGATTCCGGCATCCACCAGCGCCGCCCGCAGGCCGTCCTGCTGTCCGGGGCGAACGAGTACCGCCATCGGCCCCAGCCGCGCCCCCAGATAACGCCGCAACGTGGGGGTTTCGTAAATCCGATCCAGCGTTTCAGGGGCGGTGGTACGCAGCACGGTCACATTTTCCAGCGTGACGGTGGCACTCGGCCCGCGCTCCCACTGGTCGAACAAGCGTTTGACCGCAGGCGGCAGCGGTGTATCGCCCATTGCGCGGCCTAAGAAACTGGTGATGTGCGCCAGCGTGATTCCCTGTTCGGCGGCCTGCTGGATACCCGTGCCATCCAGCCGGTACTGGTACGGGTCGCCCGCCGCCCCCCATGTGGTGAAGCGTGCCACCTGAAAACGATCCACGCGGGCGATTTTGCGCGAAACCAGAAGGGTTCCGTCATCCTTCATGCTGATCTTATCATCGGGGTCGGGCGGGGCAGGCCACGCGCTCTGCTTCAGATAGCCGCGCCCGTAGGCCGTCAGCCGCGCCGCTTCATCCGCATGATCTACCAGCCCCAGCCAGTGCAGCGGGCCGAGGATGTAATGCTCCAGCAGCGCACCTTCCACCGCTTCCCAGCTTTCAAATCCGGTCAGGAAATCGCCGGCTTCATTGCGAATGTACCAGCTTTCATAATCGCCGGGACGCTGAAAATCCGCGTCGGTTTCTTTGACGGCCTGAATGAAACTCTCCAGCGACCACCAATCGCTCGCTGGCAGCAGTTCGCCCATCAAATCCAGCGCGTTCGCCCGCACCGCCGCCGCATCGTACTCATCCAGTTCGCCGCCCGGTTCGGGATACAGGCCGGGAACGTGCCACAGATCACGCACAAGGGCGGATTCTCGCCATGCTTCAGCCAGCAGACGCACCTGCTCGGAACGCTTTTGCTCCAGCCAGCGCCGCGCTCCGGCACGATTCGGGTATGCGCGTCCGTTCTGAAATTCCAGCAGGCTGCTGCTGAGTGCCAACTTGAACACGAACGTCAGGCGATCTTCTTCCGGTCGCAGCAGGAAGGACTTCAGCCGCGCCCAGTCGTCCGCGTTCAGGCGGTCATCGGTGACGATGGGCGTTTCAATCTGGACATAGGCCAGCAGGGTAGTCAGGTCATCCACAATGGAGGTATCGGCGGCGCGAATGCCCGTCACATCCTCTAAGGCTTCCACCAGCGGAATAGGTTCGAGGGGGGCAGCGCCCGCCGCGCTCATTTCCGGTTCGAGGTTGGAATACGAGGTTTTGCGCAACGGCAGCGCCGCCGCCAGATCGCTGGGGATATAGACCATCACACGCGGCCCGGTATCCGAAATTTCAAACAATTGCGCGATCAACCCGCGATAGTACAGGGCTTCGCTCACGCTCTGCGGGTTTTCCAGCGGTTTCTCGCGTTCAATCTGGGCTGTCCCCATCGGGCGGATTTCACCGAACAACCGCCCGAACTTGGACATGGGCATTTTGCCGCCCACGCTGACCAGCATTTGCAGTGCGCCGCGCTGGTCTTCCTTCAGCCCGTCCCAGACCACTTCGGCTTTCACCGGGTCGAGCATGATTTCGCTCAGGGCGCGGGTGGCGGTTTCGCGGTCAGGCGCAACCAGAATCACCTTCCAGAACTTCGCCAGCGCGGGCAGCATTCCGGCATCTATATCTTCGTTGAGGGCGTGGAACAGTGTTTTCATGATGTTAGTCTAGTCGGGGAGAGCCATTTTCGCCAGCAGATGAAAGCGTGAAAGATTCATTCTTTTTTCACGGCAGCTTTGCCATAAATCAGAACTCCATTAAGGTACTCATTAAAAATACCATGCTAAAATAGGAATGTTCATGGTCAAGCGCGGAGGGACAGCAGTGGAGGATCTCCAAAGCGAAATCTGGCGGATGCAGTTACAGTCAGATATTGCCGGTCTGCTGAATTTGCTCCGGCATAAGTCTGCCAATGTGCGGGCGCGGGCGGCGCTGGCGCTGCAAGTGATGGGCGCGAATGCCGCTATCCCCTCGCTCCAAATGGCGCTGATGGATGAAACCGATCCGTCCACGCGCCGCCTGTTCATCGCCGTGCTGGATGACCTGTTCCAACTGGCGCTGGAAAACGATGCCGAACTTCCCCCGTACCAGCATCACCCGATTGTGAGCCTGATTGACCAACTGAGCGGCCAGAGCCACGAGCAAATCATCCGCGCCGCGCAGCAGATCGGCGAACGGGGTGCGAAAATCGCCGCCGAAACGCTGGTGCGCGTGTTTGAAAATACCGAACTTCCCTCGCGGGTGCGGCTGACGGCTGCCGAGGCGCTGCTGAAGCTGGACTGTGCGCCGGTCGAAGTGTCGCTGCTGGCAGCGTTGCGTCATCCTGAATTTCAGGTGCGCCGCAGCGCCGCCGGCGTGTTGGGGCAGTTGAAAGCAGCATGGGCGGTAGACGCGCTCATCGCAGTGCTGACCGACCCGCACGACAGCGTGCGCCGTATGGCACAAGCCGCGCTGCAACGCATTGGCACACCGGAGGCGTTGGCAGCAGCCGGATCGTCCGAACCGTCGTTCCCCCCGCCGCCCGCGCTGCACGTCCCGCCAATGGAGGAGGAGGACACCCGTCCCGCGCCTCCCCTCCCGGATGATGTTTCCTAGCGGCTCACCGCTGGCGCATCCCGCAAGCTGATGTTCACCACGCCGCTGACGTAGCGCCCGCCGTGCGCGTCGCCGGGGACGACCAAGCGCAGCGCACCTTGCGCGTCGCTGATCGGTGCGCCGTCCTGCTCAAACGCCAGCAAAATCGGCTGTCCGCCAAATTCAGGGTCAATTTCGCCCCACGCGATCACCGCTTGATACCCGTCTGAACCTGTGACCACCACGAATAGACTGAGGCGATCATTTTTCACATCGGCGTTCAGATTGGGCTGCGCGGCGCTGAAAATTTGCCACAGCGGAACGCCTGTAAAACGCGCTGAAACGCTATCCTCGCCGCTGAGGTAGGTCACATCCAGCATTTGCGAGGGGTAATTCGCCCGCAGATCATCGGCGGTCAGCGTTAGCGGGTTTAACACCTGCCCATCCACCGTGACTGCGGCATTCCCTTCCGGCAGCGTGACCGTGTACGGAATCGCCGGGATGCGTACCGAGATGAAATGCCACTTCACCAGCACATCCTGCCCCGCGTCCGACAGCACGAAATCCACGAAGGACTGCGCCAGTTCCGGCTGCGCCGTGTCGTTGCTGATGGCAATCGGGTAGGTGGCGATGGTGTTCAGATGGTCAGGGATGGCGATCACCTGCACCTGTGTGCTGATTTCCGGCGTGACATCCGAAGCGTACACGAAACCGCCATCGGCCTCACCGAGCGCGATTTTGGCCGCCACCTGTCGCACATTCTGTTCTTCCGAAACCACGTTCGCCAGCACAGCGGCGCGGTAGCTGTCGCCATAGGCGGGGTCGGCTGCCAGCCGTTCCAGCACCGTGTCGGTGTAGGTGCGGACGGGGACGACGGACGCGGCGAACACCAGTTGCAAGCCCGCCCCTGCCAGATCGCGCAGGCTTTGAATGCCAGCAGGATTATCTGCCGGGATGATCAGCACCAGCCGATTTTTGACGAAGGTGTGCGGCTTGCCAGCGATGCGCCCCGCGTCGTTCGCCACCGTCATCTGCTTGTTGTTGGCGCTGGCGAACACATCGGCGGGCGCGCCCTCGGCTAACTGCGCCGCCAAGTCGGACGAACCGGCAAAGTTGAACAGCACGCTGACACCGGGGTTCTGCGCCTGAAATGCCGCGCCAATCTCCCCGAACGCATCCGCCAGCGAGGAGGCCGCGAACACCGTCAGCGTTTGGCTGGCCTGCGCGTGAACGGTTCCCATCGTCAGCAGCAGCCAAACTGCAATGATCCACTTCTTCATACTCATATCTCCTTATGGAAGCTACACAGGAAAAATAACCCCTTCACAGCGGTCAATCCACTGCAAAATCGCTTCCAACTGAGCAACCACAAACTCGGAAGTCAACCAACCCATGCCCTGCGGATTGCGGCTCTGGCGGGAATGCAGATGGCGTGCCCGTTCCAGTTCGCACATCTGGCGCTGCCGCGCAACGATGGATGCGGTGGGGCGCTCCAACAGGCGGGCGATATACAGGCGGCTGAGAAATTCCACCCGCACCCGCCGGACGCTGGCAGACGGATAGGCTTCCTCCAGCCACGCGCCCAACTGCGACTGGCCGGTTTCGGTCAGGGCGTATTCGGTGCGCGGCGGCGCGTTCTCCGTCAGCACTTCGCGCCCGCTGATAAAGCCCTGCCGTTCCAACCGCTTGATGACCGCGTATAACTGGCTGGTACTCATGTTCCACACGAGTCCCAACTGGTCGGGGTCATTGAAGATTTCGAGCAGTTGATAGCCGTGCTGCGGTTGGGCAGCCAGCAAGCCGAGGATGGTTTCGTCTGGCGTGAGTGCGTTCATGGTCTATTCCATCATAGAATAGACCTATTCTAGCATGGAATAGCCTACCCGCAAAATAGGAACACGACTGGAAGGGCAGAAGCACACAGGTGCTTGACAAATTTTACAATCGGTCTTACTGTATCTGTAACGGATATATCTGCTACGGATAGAGTGAGGTGAAAGAATGTCGGATGCTACCTTGCGTCCAGAGGGAATGCTGCCCCTCACACCGGCTGTTTTTCACATTCTGCTGGCGCTGGCAGACAGTGAGAAACATGGCTACAGCATCATGCAGGAGGTCACTCGCATCACCAACGGCGCGGTGCAGATGGGCCCCGGCACGCTCTACGGCACGCTCAAGCGCATGTTGGAGACGCGGTTGATCGAGGAAACTGACGAACGCCCCGACCCGCAGATGGACGACGAACGCCGCCGCTACTACCGCCTGACTTCTTTCGGGGAGCGTGTGATGCATGCTGAGTTGGATCGTCTATCCGTCCTGCTCAATGTCGCCCAGTCCAAACGGCTGATGGGGAGAACCTGATGAATCCAACCCCGCAGACACGATGGATTGCGTTTTCCGAACGGGTCTACCGCGTTTTGCTCCTGCTCTATCCCGCCGACTACCGCCGCGAATACGGGTGGCTGATGGTGCAGCTTTTCCGGGATGTTTGCCGCCAGCGGTATCACCAGCAGGGCAGGATAGGCATTGCGCTGTGGTGGTGCAGAACCGTCTTTGACCTTGCGCTCACTGTCATCGAACAACGAAGAAAGGTGCGACTGATGATCTCGAAAGCCACATTTGTTCATTTTGCCGGATTCATGCTGGTGTTAGGCGGCGCTTTCAGCGGGTTGGCGGCTTTCAGCCAGCTTCAGCCGGATGACCATTTCACCTATCACGGCCTCTATCAGGTCTTGATTCTGCTATGGGCACCGGGGACGCTGTTTGTGGGATTAGGATGCGTGGGGCTGGCACTGTCCTACGAGTCAATCTTCTGGGCGAAGTGGACACTCTATCTCTGCGGCGTGGGTTCGCTCGTGATGACCGCTGGCATGTTCGCCACTTTCCTCAACGAATCCCTGTGGAACCTGTGGTTTATCGGGGCGCTGCTGCATATCAGCGGTCTGACGGCCTTCGGGTTGCGACATGCGTTCAAGCCGGTGCTGCCCTGCTTCCGGGGACTGCCGCTGCAAATGGCGCTCGGTTGGGTCATCATAGGACTCGGCATTTTGCGGACGGACTCGCAAACGACCAACAACCTGTTGAGTTTCCTGATGTTCATCGGAACCGGGCTGGCATGGCTGGCAATCGGGCAGGCCATCCACCGCCAGCGGCAGCAGGCCGAACCCGCAGTCGCCTAATCCGGCGCGGATCACGCGGGGCATAGCGCGTCTGGCTTATGCCCCGTTCGCCGGCGGTCGCGCCGATAGGCCGTAACGCAGGATGCGTGTGGCCTGCGCGAAAGTCGCCCGCAGCAGCGTCATGTCGCCGGGAGTCAACCCTTCGGGAGACATCTGGAAGTGAGCCGCGATGAAACCACCGAAGTCCGCCGCAACTGCGTTCAGCATGTGCGCCGCCAGATCAAGGTTCACATCCGGCGCAATCTCCCCCATTTCCACGCCCAAGCGCAACACCTGCCGCTGGTAATCCAGTAGCGATTGCCGGATGCGAGTCCGGCTTTCGCCCGGAATCGGTTCTGCGCCGAACAGCGCCCGATACACGATTCGCCCCGGATACGGATGTGCCAGATCGAAGCGCATCCCCACTTCCAGAAGTTCCTGCACATACTCAAAGAACGATTGCCCCGCTGCAATCGTGTGCTGCTGCACGAACGTCAGGCGTTCCCGCATGGCAAGGTCAAGCACAAAAGCGTACAGATCGTTCTTATCCTCGAAATACTGATAGAAACTGCCTTTAGCGATCCCCAACCGCGCCACCATCCGCGAGATCGAGGCACTCTGGTAATCATTTTCCGCGAACTCAACGATGGCAACGTCCAGAATCGCCATCCGTTTTTCGTCCGGCAGATTGAAGAACGTTTGCTTGGGCATGGGATTATTCTCCAACAGCGTTCAATGCAGATAATGATCCACGATTTCAACCGCTTTGGCGACGCCATCTTCCAAGCGAATCTGTTGACCGAGATGGGCGGCCTTCGCCCGCATCTCCGGCTGTAGTGCGGCGCGAATGGCAGCGGCCAGCTTGTCGGCAGTCAGGCGCTTGTCGGGGATCGGCTGCGGGCCAACACCGAGTTCAGCGATTCGTCGCCCCCACATGGGTTGGTCTACCGAATGCGGCACGAGGATACTGGGAACACCCGCCCGCAGCCCTGCGCCCGTTGTCCCTGCGCCGCCATGATGCACAACTGCCGCCATTTGCGGGAACAACCAGCTATGCGGCGCTTCTTCCAGCATGTACACAGTGTCGGGCAGCGGCGTATTACGGCTCAAGCCATTCCAACCGGAAGCCAGCAGCCCACGCTGACCGGTCAGCGCCAGCCCTTTGAGTACCTGTTCGGTCAGTTCCGGTGTGCGGGCGGTGTTGCCCATGCTGCCGAATCCCACGTAAACCGGCGGGGGGCCAGCCTGCAAGAAAGCGGTCAGGGCGGCAGGCGGTTGCCAGTCCGGCGCGGCATCTAAAAACCAGTAACCCGTGATGTGATGAAACGCGGGCCAGTCATCCGGTCGCGGCAGGGCACGTTCGCTGTAAGCATACAGCACCGGCATCTGTTCCTCGCGCTGGCGGCGGTAGGGCGCACCAAAGGACACCTTATCCCCCATGCCCTTTTGTACCCAAAATTTCTTGGTCTGCGGACGTACCATCTGCCAGAAAGCCTGCTCGAACACGGTATAGGTCAGGCGGTTGTAGGCCGCCCCCAGACGCGGCCCTTCATAAAACAGCGCCGAAGGCCAGCGGCGCGTGGGCGTCATGGGGAACGGACTCGCCATCAAACAGGGGACACCCATATGACGGGCAATGTAATAGCCGTTTATCATGCCGGGATGGTAGATGATGGCTTCTGTCCCCTGACAGGACTGCCACACTTCCTGCTGCATCTGGTCGAACACATTGGTTTTGCTCAGTTCGCGCCGCTGTACGAGTAGCGATTGCAACGGGTTCTTGGCTTCCATCACGGCCTGCCCGCCGCTGGTGTTCAACATAGCCGCAAGATCGGCCTCCAGCGGGAAATAGTCCAACCCGAACCCCTGTACCCATGTCGTGAAATTCTTGGCACCGACCACGCGCACTGTATGACCGGCTCGTTTTAGCCCTAGTGCCAGCGGGATGAACGGTTGGGTATCGCCACGACTGCCGAGGGTCAGAATAGTGATTCGCATGATCGTTACCTTATTGATGTGACCAATCAGTCATGTGACTGACCGGTCATAATGTATCATGCTTCACCCGCCCTGTCTAGTCGTGACGCAGGGCATACCGCGTTGGCCTGTTTTGCCGCCGGACACCCCGCTGCCGACATGCGCTATAATAGGCGGCCTCTAGCACCAGCGGATACCCTATGAACACGACTTTCATGCTTGTACTGCGCCGCCATCAACCCTTTGTGCTGCTCCTACTCGTTTACCTGCTGGTGGCCGCGCTGTTCGCCATCTTCACACCGGCATGGCAGAACCCGGACGAACCCGCCCACTACAACTACATCGCGCAGTTGGCGCGGGGCGGCTGCTGTCCTGTAATTCAGATCGGTGATTGGGACTCGGCCTATCTGGAACAGTTGAAGTCCTCGCACTTTGCGCCGGATTTGCTCGGCAATCTGGGGTCGGTGCAGTACGAAGACCATCAGCCGCCGCTGTATTACCTGCTGCTGACCCCGTTATTCACGCTGACGAACGGTAGCCTGATCGCGCTGCGGCTGGCTTCCGTTGTCATGGGCGCGGGAATCGTGTGCTGTGCCTATGCGCTCGGCCTGCTGGTCATACCGCGCCGTCCACAGGTAGCGCTGGCGGCGGCGGC
>CAIPFY010000364.1 GCA_903864435.1 uncultured Chloroflexota bacterium
CGGGTCGCACTGACCGAACTGAACAGCATCTCGCCGGATAAAACCATTTCGAGGCAGGTCATTGATGCTTTCGCTCGCTATCGGTTGCTCATTCTGGACTATGAAACAGCCACCCGAACACCCACTCTCGAAATTGCCCACGAAGCAATCATCCGGGTGTGGCCGAAACTGCGCGACTGGCTAGAATCCGGGCAGGAAGAACTGCGCCTGCACCAGCGGTTGAGCGTTGCCGCCGCCGATTGGGTAAATAACCATCGAGACTCCAGTTACCTTGCCAGCGGTTCTCGCCTTGCCCAATTTGAGCCGCTAGGCGTTTCCAGCGTCATCCGCCTGAATGATGACGAGTTCGCATTCCTGTGGAATAGCGTACAAGCACGCCAGCGAAGCACAAATCGGCGGCGTCTGTTGATGGGAGCGTTAGCCATCATTGCGATTGTCGCACTGGGGCTGGCTGCATTCGCGCTTGATCGCCAGAACGCAGCCCTGCTAGAGCGTGACCGCGCAGATGAACAAACCCGGCTATCGCGTTCCCGCGAATTAGCGGTCACAGCCCTCACGAATGTAGACCGTGTAGACCTATCCCTCCTGTTAGGCGTCGAGGCACTCAATACCGCCGACACATTTGAAGCGCGAAACAGCCTGCTCTCGCTCATTCAGCGGCATCCCCGTTTAGAACGATTCCTCGGTGAACAACCGGACTCACTGCGTGCAGTAGCCTATTCCCCGGATGGTTCCCGCATAGCCTTTGCAGGCCGCGCAGACGCCATCACCCTGCAAAACAGCAATGGTAGCAACCTGAACCTCGTGGGACACACCGATTGGGTCAATGATCTCGCGTTCGATCCACAGGATCGCTGGCTCGCCAGTGCATCCAGCGACGGCACCATCCGCCTGTGGAATATCAGCAGTGGTTCGCCTGCCCATGACCCGCTGCCAGTGTCCGCGCCGGTGTGGTCGGCAGCATTCAGCCCGGATGGTCGCTGGCTTGCCACCGGGGATGGCAGCGGTCAAATCACCCTCTGGAACACCTCGGACTGGAGTACCAAAGCCGTATTCATCGGGCACACCGATATTGTCTTTAGCCTCGCATGGAGTCCCGACAATCTGCGCTTCGTTTCCGGCAGCGCAGATAGCACCGTCCGCCTGTGGGATGTCACCACCGGAAAACCCATCGGAGAGCCGCTAACAGGCCACCGTAACAGTGTCCTTTCTGTGTCCTTCAGCCCGCTTGGCGGTGTTTTCGCTTCCAGTGGTGCCGATGCCACCTTACGCTTCTGGACGAGCGATGGAGAAATCCTCGGTTCAATTGAAACGGGCCACACCAATTGGGTGCGCCATATTGCCTTCAGCCCGGATGGTTCACGCTTAGTGACGACCAGCGCAGACGGAACGCTGCGCCTGTGGAACGCTGAAACCGGCGAACCACAGGAATCGCCGCTTGCCGCCCACACGGATGCCATTTGGGATGCCGCTTTCAGCCCAGATGGTTCACGCCTGATTTCTGTCTCAACCGACCGAACGGCGCTGCTCTGGAAAGTAGACCCGCTGATCGCATTCGCTCACCCGCTGGCGAGCAATCCATCCGACATCCTCACGCTGGCGGTCAGGCCAGATGGCGCACGCTTTGCGACTGCTGGCGGGAGTGATGGGCTGGACAGCAACATTCACATTTGGAATACCACCAGTGGCAACGAACTCCAAACTCTTCAGGAGCATAACCTTTACATCACCAGTCTGGCATGGACACCCGACGGCAATACCCTGATCTCAGGATCGGGCGATGGGGCGATTAACATCTGGAATCTAGCCGATGGAACACTGCGGCAAACCCTCCAGCAGCCCAATAGCAGCCAGTATCTACTCCTTTCAGTACACCCGAACGGCAAACTACTGGCTTCAGGTGACGACGCTGGAACCCTTGTCATCTGGGATTTAGCGACAGGCGCTCAAGTAAAAATCATCGCTAACGCTCACACCGACCGCATTCTATCGCTCACCTTTAGCCCCGATGGACACGACCTCGCCTCAGGTGGCGGTGATGCCCTAGTTCACCTCTGGGATACCGCTTCGGGATGGGCAAACGCTGGCACATTCACCGGACACACCGATGGAGTCACTGCCCTTGCATTCGCGCCCGACGGCAAATCCCTCGCCTCCGCAAGCCGGGACACCACCATTCTCCTTTGGGATATTGCTTCCAAACAGCAAATTGGCGCAGCCCTTGAAGGCCACACAGATTGGATCACGGGACTCGCATTCACCACAGATGGACAAATTCTAGCCTCCAGCAGTCAGGATAACACCATCAATCTATGGGACATGCAGGCCGAAGCCTCCTCGCTGGGAGCGCCGCTGGTCGGGCACACGGACTGGGTGAATGCGTTGGCCTTTGTACCCGGCACACACCATCTGCTCTCAGGTGGGCAAGATGGCAACTTGATGACTTGGAACCTTACGCAGAACCTATGGCACACACTAGCCTGTTCGTTGGCGAACCGGAACTTCACCGAATCCGAATGGGCACGCTACTTTGCTTCTGAACCGTATCGAGAAACCTGTTCCCTGACGAAATAAAAAACGGCAGCGTATCTGCTGCCGTCCGAATTTAATGCCCTCTCCCGCTTATCCTATCGGGGTTTCCGTAGGCGTACCGCCCCCTAGCCCTTCCGTTACGACCTCAGCCGCAGCAGCAGCCTCCGATGTAGCAGTCATCGTAGGCGGTTCAAAAGTATCCGGCAGCGCCTCAGTAGCCGTTGGTGTAGCGCTGGCATCCGGCACCGGAATACCAGTAGCACTCGGTTCCAACGTCGGATACTCGGTTACGATCGGCTCCAACGTCGGATACTCGGTTGCAGTCGGTTCGGGCGTATTCGTTGGCAAATCAGTGGCGCTCGGCTCCAACGTCGGATACTCGGTTGCAGTCGGTTCAGCCGTGACAATTTCCGGCGTCACGACAATAGGTTCAGCAATCTCAATTTGACGTTCCAGCGCATCAACCGGCAAATTCTCAACATCCTGCGTGAGATAAGGCTGAGGATCACTAGGCGCTGAAATGGGTTCCAGATTGGCGTTCATGCTGATGTTCACGCTGGTTCCGGCGGGCACGGTCTGCTCGATGCCCATTGCCTCCACATGCGCCTTGCCTTCAATCGTCTTGATAACCATCTGGTTGTTGGGCATCGCCTGAATAAAAGCGGTAGAACCTAAGCGAATCTTGACTTCATTAATCCATAAGCGAACTTCCGCCACACCCTCCGGTGTCTGAATCAAGATACCATCGTTCGAGGCCTGTTCGCAGGAGGATGTCCGGGGGCCTGTTCGCAGGTAAAATGCCTGCATCGGCTGATAAACATCCAAACGCGGATTGGCAACCACAAGGCTCTCCATATCCACATCAGTACGCACCAGACTGCGGCTCAACCAACCGCGCTTTTCATCGGCCAGCTGCACATACACCCACTCACCATCACGGGATCGCCCTCGCGCCGTCACCATCGAACCGGACGGCAGCGTTTGTAGAACATGTCCGTTGCTGGCAGGTGTACTCCGCACATTCACATTGCCGATACCGCCGACTTGAATATCCATCAGAGTAGGCTGTTCCACCGCGTTTTGGATGCTCACATCGCCAAATAGCAGCAAATCCACATTCTGATTCGCCATTGCCGTAGGAATATCGGCTTGCAACTTGAGAAGTGCCACGCCCCATGTCCCCGACACGGAATCCAGTGGGCTAAGTTTCAAAGACTTCAACCGGGCAACATCTACCCGGTCGCCGACAGCAGAAAATTGAAAAGACGAAACATCAACGCCGCGTTGGGGTTGTGCTTCAATAGACACATGCCCATAACACGCTTCGTTGCGTTCCGTCCCCTCGCAAATCATCTCCGTCGCTGACAGGGCTTCGCGCACAATCGTGCTACAAGCCTCGGCATCATACGCAGAAAAAAACGGAGTAGCCCCTACCACAAGAGCCAATAAGAACGTTGGAATGAGTGCAAATTTCATAAGACGCTGACACTCCCTATAATATGAGGTACTTACGTACCCTACTTTATAGTATAAAAAGTAAAGTGCTTCATGTCTACAAAATCGCCCATAATCCAAACAATTCCGGCACGATTTTAACTGTTTTTTTACAGTTTGACCTCGCGCCCTTCGGCTGCGGAACGATACAACGCCTCCAGAACTTGCACCGTCGTCAATCCCTGAATCCCCGTGCTGGATGGTGTTTCGCCACGTTGAATCTGCCCCAGCAGGCTGTGAATCATCGCCTCATGCCCCTGTGTTCCATCAAACCGGACACTCGGAATCACGGTCACAGCTTCGCCCTCAATCTCCGTATACAGCCGCAGCGTATCATCTTTTCCGTAATGGCGTACATGCAGCGCCGCCGTGCCTTCAGTGCCGTGCAGTTCCACACCAAACGAATCTTCCTGCGGTGTAGTATGTTCCGCCCACGTCACCTGCAAAAACATCGTCATGCCGCTTGCCGTTCGCAGGAAGGCCATACCGCCATCATCCACATCAAAACCACCCTCAATGGCCTGCCCCGGTTTCCGTCCCCACGTCTTGCGCCCTTCCGGGCCAAACAGCGTGCGCGTGCTGGCGCTAATGCTTTGCACCGCCGGAAAGCCCATCATCCACAAGCCGAGGTCTATCACATGTACGCCCAGATCAATCAGCGCCCCGCCGCCAGACGCCGCCTTACTGCCAAACAGCCCCCAACCCGGAATGCCCGTTTCGCGCCGCCAATGGATGTTCACATGATAAATCGTCCCCAACCGTCCGCTTTGCGCCACCCGGCACATCCACTGCGAATCGGGGCGATAACGGTAGTTGTACGACATCATCAAATGACGATTCGCCTGCTCTGCCGCCGCGACCATCTGCCGGGACTCTTCTACGCTCACTGCCATAGGCTTTTCGCATACAACATGCGCTCCCGCCTGTAATGCGGCAATCGTGGCCGGGGCATGAAGCGCGTTGGGCAGGCACACGCTCACAATATCCGGTTTGGCCTCGGTCAGCATCGTCTGGAAATCGGTATATTTCCCTTCAACCTTCCAATCCGCAGCCGACTGCAACAACCGTTCTTCGTTCGCATCGCACAACGCAACCAGTTCCGCATCCGGGCTGCTCAAATACCCTTTGGCATGTGCTTTCCCCACGCCCAACCCGATAATCGCCGCACGCAATTTGTTCGTCATAGCTGTCCTCACCAGTAACCAGCGCCATGCGCCGGAAGAACACTCAAAATCTTACACAGCAGATATAAGGCGCGTTCTTGCAATACCCGCTCACCCGCCAGCCTGCGGTTGCGCTGGCGGAATATCCAACCGGCCTGCGCCCTGATCGTTGTTCGGGCCATCCAGTGTGCTTACCCCCACCAGCAAAATATATGATCCGGTTTCTACACCCGGCGGCACAACAAAGGCATGCCATGTCGAAAACTGCCCATGCCATTGTGCAGTCGGATAATCATTCACGAATCCCGGATTCCCGCCGCCCACTCCAAACCCTTTCACCGCAATCCGCACCCGGTTCGGCAACTCGCCTGTCACCTGCCAATCGAGACGCACGCGAACCATCCCGCCAGCAGTCGTTAGGTTGCTGGAATCCAGCGCCAGCCCGGTCAAGCGCAGGCCTTCATAATCAAGCTGAACAGGCTGTTCTTGAAAATCCCCAACAGGGTATCGCCGTTCAAACACCGTCACCGGCCCCGCGACATAACGCGGATCATCGAATTCGGCGATGGGCGCATAATTAGCCGCAAACCAGGGGTCGGTTTCCACCACATAGTTAAACAGGACAATCGGCGCTCCCCGAAAACGCTGAAATACCATGTAATCTGGAGCATAATGCGCCAACCAGCTATACAGATCACCTCGCCGCAGTGAAGCAGCCACATCCGGTTGGAGCAGTCCTAAATAATCCGTCATCCAGCGCCGCGCATAAAATCCGAGTTGACCGACTTCTGCCACCCCCACAGTCGCATCGGCGGGAACATGCGCGTCTATCCATTCACCGGTCTGGCGATAAGCGTCCCAGTCCACAATTGGCAGCATCACATCGGTTGGCCCGCCCTCGCGCATCTGCTGCACAATACGCTCAAACGTATTCACCTGCGCCACCAGCGGGAATGCCGACAGCGCCATAACCAGTACGGTACCGGCTGCCCGCTTACGATCCCGCAGGCGTTCGTGAATAAAATACAGCCCGCAGGCTGCCAGCATCACCACGCCCGGAACCAGTGGCGCATAATACCAGCGGTAAGGTGCCACCCCCATCACCACATAAGCCACAAAATGCAGCGCCCCCCACCCCGCCACCAACCGCACAGGGGTCATCAGCGAACATGCCAACCCGAACACCATCAGCAGCGCCAGCGCCACATACAGAGGACTCTGAAGCATCAGGCTATGCACAATCAGGGTCAACCCGCTGTCAAAATGAATGTTGAGTCCCATCCCGCTGATACCCAGTGCAGCCTGTGCGCTTTTCGCCCCTAGTGTGACCGGAATGGGGGATCCATAAGTTATTGTCGCCCACAGCACAAACACCGTTACCAGTGCCGCGATACCGGCTACATAAGCCATCACCGGCCACCACCAACGACTGCGGGTTTGTATGCCGATAAACGTTGTCCACAGCGCCACCAAACCGAGCAGCGCCCCCGGCAGTGCCGCATCCGGTCGCGCCAGTGCAGCCATGCCCACGAGCAACCCTGCCCATCCCCACCGTCCACGCAGCCCCGCCACCATCGCCCCCAGAACCAGCGCGATCCAGAAGGCGGTTTCCATCCCCAACGCCAGCCACAATGGGCTACTCAACACATAAACCAAGCCGCCCCACACCCGCATCCAGCGTGGGAATTTGCGGGGTAGCAGCATTTCAATCAGTCCCCCGCCCATACCAATGCTCACCACGCCGATCATTGAACCCAGCAGATGAAAATCGCGCACGAAGATTCCCAGCACACCTAGCAGCAGTGCATATAACGGCGCGGTTGTACTCAGCACGGCTTCGCCCACGTTGTAGACCAGCCCGTAACCTTCTGCAAAGTTGCGTGCATAGCGATACGTGATAAAACTATCATCCAGACGGAACTCTCGCATCACTCCCAAACCGATCACAAGCGCGATCCCTAGATACGCGCTAAATACGAGGAAAGTGATGCGTCGTTCGCTCAATTGCTTGACCATACCTGTTAGAATACCTACAATAGCCGACGAATTATACACCGATGTGCCGCGCCTCCGAATAGCGCGTGCATCAGGAAGGATATGTTATGTGGCCTAAGCGTACCCTCGTCGTGGCAATCTTCGCGGCGACGATCATGTTGAGTCTAACACCGTTCATCGCCAGTGCAGGCGAGCGCGTACTCTCCAACAACAAAGGCGACACCAGTGCCGTCTGGTATATCACGGGCGAACAAACGCTGGTGATGAATGGCTTTGATCTCACGCCGCTCGGCTTACGATTCCCTGCCACGATAGACAAAGTTAGCATCGCGGTAGATACGCCCGTTTCCGGTGCCGTTGTTGATGTGGTGGTCTATCAAGATGCCAACGGCGGTTCCCCGATTGATGCCACCCTCGCCGGACAAACACAGGTCACTATCGCCGCCACTGGTGTTTACACAGTCACCTTTCCCACCCCCGTCAGCATCACGCAACCGGTGCTGTGGGTCGGTTTCTACCTGCCAGTCGGTTTCAAGTTTCAGGCCGATAAGTCTGGAACCTCGGTACTCACCTACTGGGCATGGACTTCTGGCGGGCGCTTCGACCTATCAAAGCTCTCTACCGCCACTGTACTTGGCCCCTCAAACGGTTCAGCACCCGTCAGTTTTGACATGAAGGGAATTGCCCGAATCACCGCTGAAATCAGCAATTCCGCAGGTGCAGGCACGCCCGTGCCAACCCTTAATCCTGCCGTCACGCCCATTCCCGGCCTGACCATTACACAGGTTCCAGTCACCAGCACCCAACCGATGAACGTCCTCAAGGTATACCCGCCCGCTTGCGATACGCTTTTCTGGGATACGGAAGATGTGGGCATCACCTTTAGCGGCTCAATCGCGGTTCGCTGCACCGCCATTTGGCCGGGTTACGCGCCAACCGCACCGCTAGGCTACGCTCGCCGCCAAATGTATTACGACATCACCTTCTACAACAGCAAAGGTGAACCCCTTAGCGAACCGCTCCCTGCTCCGGTCACGCACTGCATTCTGGCGAACCCCGCCGATATTAACAGTGCGGTCATCGGACTAGCGACTGGCTCGCCGCGCCGCTTCACCGTCCTACCCACCATCCGCATCAACGATCTCATCTGCGCGGAAATTGGTCAGAGTGGTGGGATATCCTATTTCGTACCCGGTTAAGGGTTGTCACAGTTGGGGTGAATCCTTCGGGTTCACCCTTTTTTGATCCTCAAGGCAATAAGGACACACACAAGCGACTATGCGCATCGAGACAAATCACCAACTGGTGAAACGCAACCGACGGACTGCCAACATTCTGTTTTTCGCCAGTATGGCTGTTCTACTTGGCGGGTTTCTCGTCGCCAACTTACAGCTCACCGCTGCCAAAGACCCCTCTGCGGCGGCCGTTTCCCTATTTCTCCCCTGGATTGTTCTGCCGGTAGGGTTCTTCCTCACCATGCAGTCCGTGAAGATGACCAACCAATGGCTACGCCGTCCGCGTCCCGAAGAAGCCATTCAGGAAGGGCTAAAAGGACTCAGCAAGCGGAGCATTCTGTACAACTACTATCACGGTTCAGTGCGGCATGTACTGGTCGCGCCACAGGGCGTTTTCGCCATTGTCACCCGCTTTCAAGAAGGTAACTATACCGTTGAAGGTGACAAATGGAACCAGCGCGGCGGCGCGGGTGCCTCTCTGTTGCGCTTCTTCCGCCGGGATGGAATCGGCAATCCGACTGCCGAGGCGATGGCTGGTGCTGCCGCCATTCAGCAGTTGTTGGCCTCATCCTTGCCGGATGTGGACGTGCAACCAATGGTGATCTTCGTTGATCCCCGTGCGGAATTGACGCTCATCAACCCGACAATTCCCATACTGTATGCCAGTGAAAACAAAGAGCCTAATCTGCGCGACTTTATGCGCAAACTAGCGGCTGAACAAGCCGAAAAGCTGCCTGAACCAGAAGAAACCGGGAAGAAAAAGGGGAAACCCACCGAGAAAACCCTCTTGGGCTTCAACCCGGAAGCGGTAGCCGAAGCCCTCGAAGAAGCAACCATCCTCACCTAACGCGAACGCATGAGGGGCAGCAACAAGTGTTCTGCCCCTCATCACTCTATAACTGCCCAGCCGGTTAGCCGCCCATTTCCTTCAGACGCGCCTGCCACTTGTCTGACAACATCTTGTAGGTCGTTTCGGAAATTTCGCCGTTCGCCAACTTCATATCCAGATTATCCAGCAAAGCCTGCACTTCCGCTTTGGTCTGCGGATTGGTGCTGGGCGCTGCCGCCGCCGCTGGAGGAGGGGCGCTCTCCTTATTGCGGTTCATCATATCCATCATTTGCTGCATCATCATCTGCTGCTGCATCATCTGTTGCTGCATCATTTGCTGCTGTTGCGCCGCCTGATCGGGGTTCATTGCAGAACCGAGCATCTGTCCCACACCCAGCCCCACTCCGGCGCTGGCAAGGCTGCCACCCATGCCGGGATTCTTGGCGGCTTGCTCGGCAATATTCAACCGCTGCACACGCTCCCACACATCGAGGCTGACATAATTCCGCAGTTCATCCAGCGGCACATTTTTCGCTTGGAACGGGTTGGATTCAAAAGCCTTAATCCTCAACCCAAGCGCCGCGAATTTCTCATTCAGTTTTGCCAGCATAGCACCTTCCAGATTGCCCAGCAGTTTGTTGGCATCTGGAATACTTTGCGCGCCAGACTTGCCAATCAATTCGGCAATCTCGCCCAGCAGCATCGCCTGAACGCGGTCTTTGATGTCGTTCATCGAGAGTGAAGCCTTGCCAACCGCATACTGCTTCACAAACAACATCGGATCATCCACGCCAATGTCAATCACGCCATGAGTCATCAGAAGAACCACACCCATCCCCTTGCCGGGGGTTTCCATCACAATAGGCGTGCTGGTTCCCCAACCCACCTGCGGCATGTCCTTCAAATTCACAAAGTACACGTCCGCCGTGAAAGGAGTGCGACCACCCGTTGCCAGCCCGATCAGGCCGGACAGAATGGGCAGATTCGCCGTCGAGAGCGTGTGACGACCCGTTTTGAGTATGTCCAACGCCTGCCCACCGCGCACAAACACCGCTGCTTGGCTTTCGCCCACGATCACCTGTGAGCCAAAACGGAAATCACCGCTGCCCTGTTGAGGTTCGCGCCATGCGAATTCCTCGCTGCCGACATTAGTATGGTCAATAACATCCAGAATGAGAGCCATCTGCATTTCTCCTGTTCAAGTTTAGGTAATGCGAAAATATAGC
>CAIPFY010000365.1 GCA_903864435.1 uncultured Chloroflexota bacterium
AACGCGCTGCACACCAGCGGATTCGTGCGCCGCTGGATGCCTTCCAGCCGCCAACTGCGACGCGAGGCGCATGAACGCGCCCTGCAACTGTTGCGGCGCGTGGGCATCCCCAACCCGGAACACCGCATCCACGCTTACCCGCACGAGTACAGCGGCGGGATGCGCCAGCGTGTGCTGATTGCGATGGCGATTTCTGGTCGCCCGGATTTGCTGATCGCGGACGAGCCGACTACCGCGCTGGATGTGTCGGTGCAGGCGCAAATCCTGCGCTTGATCGCGGAACTGGTGCGCGAAATTGACCTGACGGTGCTGCTCATCACGCACAATATCGGCGTAGTGGCGCAGTTGTGCAACCGCATCGCGGTCATGTACGCGGGAAACGTGGTCGAAGTGGGGCCGACCCGCGAAGTGCTGCGTAACCCCAAGCACCCCTATACACAGGGGTTGCTCCGCGCCATCCCCAGTGACGACATCGCACGCGGCGACCTGTTCGGCGTGCCGGGTGTCGTCCCCAGTATGCTCGCGCCGCCCCCCGGTTGCCGCTTCGCGCCGCGCTGCCAGTACCGGACAGCCCGCTGCGAACAAGCCCTCCCGCCCATGCAGGAAGCCGCGCCCGATCATGATGTGGCGTGCGTGTTGTACGAGGACAAGGCGGAAACCGCATGAACACTATTCTGGAAGTACGTAACCTCTCCAAAGTGTTTGGCGGCGGGAGCAAAACCACCGTCCGCGCTGTGGATGATGTCTCGCTGTCCATCGAAGAAGGCTCGACCTTCGGGCTGCTGGGCGAGTCCGGTTCCGGCAAAAGCACGCTGGCACGGCTCATCCCCCGTTTGATCGAACCGACCTCCGGCGAGATCATCTACAAAGGGCGGGGGCTGCAACATCTGAAAGACCGCGAATTGCGAACGATCCGCGAACAGATTCAAATCGTGTTCCAGAACCCGTTCTCCTCGCTCAACCCGCGCATGACCGTGCGCCAGTTGATCGGTGAACCGCTGATCGTTCACAAACGCTCGTCCGGCGCGGCGCTGGAACAGCAGGTGCGCGACATGATGAATCTGGTGGGGCTGAACCCGGAACACACCCACCGCTTCCCGCACGAGTTCAGCGGCGGTCAGCGCCAGCGCATCGGCATCGCCCGCGCCCTGATTCTGGAACCCAAGCTGCTCATTCTGGACGAACCGACTTCGGCGCTGGATGTGTCGGTGCAGGCGCAGGTGCTTAACCTGCTGGTTGACCTGCAAAAGAAGCTGCGCCTGACCTATCTGCTCATCACCCACGATCTGAGCGTGGTGCGCTATATGTGCGATCAGGTGGCGCTGATGTATCTGGGCAAAATCGTGGAACAGGGCGAGAAAGATCACGTTTTTCACTCGCCCATGCACCCCTACACCGCCGCCCTGCTCAAAGATATCCCCTCCACCGACCCCGACCAGCGCATGCTGGAACAGGTGAGTCTGGAAGCCGACATCGTGAGCGCCCCATGGTCGGGCGTGGGCTGCCGCTTCTCGCCGCGCTGCCCCGCCGCGCAAACCGGACAGTGCAAGACCATCGAACCACAGTTGATCGGCCTCCCGGAACGGCAGCAGGTGGCCTGTCACCTCGTCCACACCATCCCCGAAACCTAACCGCGTCCATCGCCATTCCTATTTTCCACCGATTAGCTTCTGGCATCAGAAGCTAATCGGAAAACTATGCCACTTACGCATTTCATGCGGTAAAATAAATTGTCCCCTTTTGAAATCTTTCACTATATGAAAGACTATGGGGGGTATGATTGAATTAGCAACAAATTGCAAAGAGGCCTCTTTGTCGGATTTGTTGCTTTTGGAGTAATAGCTAATGAGCGGACTATTCAATCGGCTTGAAATCCGAATTAGCCTCGTCTATTTCATCATGGCTTCAATCTGGGTAATCGCCACCAACAATCTGAACACCCAGATGATAATTACCGACCCGATCCAATTTGAGCTATTTGATCTGGGACGGGAACTAGGTTTCGTCGTTGCCACAACGATTGTGCTGTACTGGGTGATCGCCCGGCAAATGCAGAAACAGCGCCGCACCGAAGCCGATCTACGCCGTTCCGAAGAAAAATTCACCAAAGTATTCGCCGCCAGCCCGGACGCGATCATTATTACCTCGATGGACGATGGCGCTTATGTGGATGTGAATGAAAGCTACCTGCGCGAAATAGGCTATCGGCGCGACGAAATCATCGGTCGGACACCGTGGGAACTCGGCATCTGGGTCAATCCAGATGAACGCACACGCTTAACAGAAGTCCTTCAGCATCAAAATTCCTTCCGCAATCTCGAAACCCAGTTTCGCCGGAAGTCCGGTGAGGTTATGGTCGGGCTGATCTCCAGCGAAACAATCACCCTGAATGGCAAAGCCTGCCTGCTCTCGGTCGTCAAAAACATTACAGAGCGCAATTTGACCGAGGAGAAATTGCGGATGAGCGAAGCGCGGATGAAGGCGCTGCTCACCGCCATCCCCGACATGATGTTCCGCATCACGATGGATGGGGTCTATCTCGATTTTCAAGGGCCGAGCAGCGAACTACTGGTTCCCGCCGAAGCCTTCATTGGCAAACACTTCCGGGACATTGTTCCACCGAATGTAGCCGAACAAACCACCGCCGCCCTGCAACAAGTGAATGTCACCCGGCAGCCCACCCAGTTTGAGTACATGATGAACGAGGGGGGCACAGAACACACCTACGAAACCCGTATGGTTCCGCTGGAGCAAGGCACCGAAGTGCTGGCGATTGTGCGCGATGTCACCGAGAACAAACGGACGGAAGCCAAGCTGCGAGACAGTGAAGCGCGGCAAAAAGCCCTGTTGATGGCGATGCCTGATCCCCTGTTTATCCTCAATGTGGATGGCACGTTCATTGGTTTTCACGGCAATAATTCGGATTTGCGGATTCCGATTGACCGTATCATCAACCACAACCTGCGAGAAATTCTGAATCCAACCGACAGCGTGAATTTGATCGAGGCGATTCAGACCGCCAAGACCGGGCAGCAGCGCGCGGTTTCCGAATTTACGCTGCGTATTCGAGATGAAGACATCTTCTACGAAGCGCGTCTCGTGCCGCTGGAATCCAGCGATCAAGTGATGGCGGTTGTCCGCAATATCACCGAGCGCCGACAGGCCGAAAAAGCTCTACGCGCCAGCGAAGAACGCTACCGCATGATATCGGAACTCATTTCCGACTATGCCTATTCCTACCGGGTCAATGCCGATGGCAGTATGAATACCGAGTGGGTGACGGACTCCTATGTGCGGCTGACGGGCTACCAGATTGGCGAGGCGGATCGCGTTGGCCCTTACGCCCTGTACGAACCGAATGAGCAGGCGCGGGTGGATGCCGATGTCCAAGCGGTGATACGCGGCGAACATATCGAGAGCGACTATCGCATCCGTACCAAGCAGGGCGAAGAACGCTGGTTGCATGTCTCCCGCTATCCGGTCTGGGACGAAACCGAGAACCGCATTGTGCGTTTCTACGGGGTAGCGAGGGACATTACCGCGAGCAAGAATGCCGAAGCAGCGCTGCGCCAGAGCGAAGAACAGTTCCGGCAGTTCATGCGCTACCTGCCTGCGTCCACATTCATCGAAGAAGCCAACGGGCTAACGGTCTACTGCAATGACCTGTACGCCCGTGCCTACAACACCACCCCTACCGACCTCATCGGCAAAAATATCACCGAATACATCCACCCCGCAGAGGTGGCAGCCCAGTATTTACAAGAAAACAATGAGATCGTCGCACAAGGAATCGTACAGGAATTCAAGCGCACCCGGCAGGAAAAGGATGGCAGCAGCACCTACTGGCTGACGTATAAATTCCCCATCCCCCGCGAAAACCAGCCCGCGTTGATGGGTGCGATCAGTTTGGATGTCACTCAGGAGCAGGTCGCAGACAAGGCGCTGAAGACCAGCGAAGAAAAGTTGAATGCCCTCATCCAATCGCAGACCAATTACATGATTCGCACCGACATGGAAGGCAAGTACACCTACTGGAACGCGAAGTTTGAGGAAGACTTCGGTTGGGGGATGCACACGGATACGCCACAGAGCGCCGAAGCCATCTATACCATCTGCGACTATCATCACGAGCGTGCCGCCGAAACGGTGGCCCGCTGCGTTGACCAACCCGGCACCATGTTTCAGGTGGAGTTGGATAAACCGGGGCGCGATGGAAAAATTCTCTCTACGCTCTGGGAATTCATCTGCCTGACGGATACAAATGGTCAGCCCTCCGAGATTCAATGCGTGGGCATTGACATCACCGACCGCGTGCGTTCAGAAAAGGCACTCAAGACCAGCGAAGAAAAGCTGAATGCCCTCATTCGATCGCAAACGAACTACCTGCTGCGGACGGATATGCTTGGGAAGTACACCTACTGGAACAGTAAGTACGAGGAAGATTTCGGCTGGACGTTCTCGAATGGTGCGCCACAGGGCGAAGATTCACTTCAGAGCACTTGCGACTACCACCATCAACGGACGATTGATACCGTCACCCAATGTATCGCCACTCCCGGCACGATGGTACAGGTGGAGTTGGATAAACCGGGGCATGATGGGCACATCCTGACCACCCTATGGGAGTTCATCTGCCTGACGGATGCTGAAGGCAAGCCCAGCGAAATACAATGCGTGGGCATTGACATCACCGACCGCGTGAAAGCCGAAAAAGCGCGGCGCGAAAGCGAAACCCGCTACCGGCAGATGTTTGAAGTGCATGGCGTGCCGAAACTGATTATTGACCCAGAAAGCGGTGGCATTGTGGATGCGAATCCGGCAGCCGCCCAATTCTACGGGTACGATCAGGCCACTTTGCGAACGATGACTATCTTCGATGTGAATCTGTCCCCCGTTGAAGACGTGCGTCATTCGATGGCGCACGCCACCACAGGCGGGGTTCTGTCGTGTGTCTATCTGCACCGGGGAGCCGATGGCAGCCCGCATGATGTGGAAGTATTCACCGGCGGCGTGGAAATCGAGGGCAAAGAGTATCTGTACTCGATCATCACCGACATCACCCAGAAAGTGCAGGCCGAAGCCAAACTACAGGAAACGCTCGACCAGCTTGAGCAGCATGTGACCGAGCGCACTGCCGAACTGGAAAAGACCAAAGACCGGCTGGAAGCGATCTTCAACCACAGCGCCGATGCCATTCTTTTGCTCGATGTACAAGAAGGCATCCAGCAGGCCAATTACGCCTTCACATCCCTTTTCGATGTGTCGAGTGTGACCTATGCAGGCGTTCGGCTGGAATCCTTCGTCATGCCGGAATACAGCCAGAAGTTGCAATCGCTCATTGGTGAGGTGGCAGAACACCACAGCACCCAACATTTTGAAACTGTTGCCCGCCGCACGGATGGGGTGACATTCGATGTAGAAATCAGCCTCGCCCCCGTCAACCGTTCCGAAAACGCGGTCACGAATCTGGTGTGCATCATCCGCGACATCAGCACCCGCAAACAAGCGGAACACACCCTCGCCGAAGAACGCAACCTGCTGCGCACGGTGATTGACGCGGTGCCAGATTACATTTACGTCAAAGACACCCAGCACCGGATGATGCTGAACAACCTCGCCCATGTGCGAGCAACGGGCATGTCCTCCCCCGGCGAAATGCTAGGCAAAACAGATTTCGATCTGTTCCCGCCGGATATGGCGATGAAGTTTCATATTGATGAAGTGCGGGTCTTGAATACCGGAACCCCCCAGCACAACCTTGAGGAACAAACCCTCAACGCCGAGGGCAACGCAATCTGGGCGCTGACCACCAAAGTGCCGCTGCGCAACCTGCAAGGGGAAATTGTCGGGCTGGTGGGGATCACCCACGACATCACCAAGCTGAAGGCCAGCGAACAGGCGCTGCGCGAAAGCGAAGAACTGTACCGCACCACCATCGCCGCCATGACCGAAGGTATCACCTTGCAGAAGCGGGATGGTTCGTTCACCTTCTGCAATGTCAGCGCCGAAAACATTCTGGGGCTGACCAACGATCAGGTGATGGGGCGCACCCGCATTGACCCGCGCTGGCGCATCATCTACGAAGATGGCACGCGCTTCCCGGAAGAAGCACAACCCGCGATGCTGGCGCTCCGCACGGGATTCCCGCAGCCCAACGTGGTCATGGGCGTGCAAAATCCGGATGGCAGCGTCCGCTGGATACTGGCAAATGCCCAACCTCTGTTCGACCCGACGCAGGCGATGCCCACTTCGGTCGTCACCACCTTCTCCGACATCACCGAACGCAAACGGACGGAAGCCGCGCTGGAGGAAAAGCACCAGCAGGAACTGCTCCTGCAACAGCAGTTGAAAACGCTGCATGAGATCACCATCCAGCTCACCCGCGCCGAAACACTGGATGATTTCTACCGCAGTATTGTTGAGCATGGCATTCAGTCGTTCGGGTTCGAGCGCATGGGGTTGCTGCTCTACGACACCGAACGCGACCTCGCGATGGGTACGTATGGAACAGATGCGCACGGGCAGATCATGGATGAACGCGGTTTGATCCTGAATACCACCGACCTGACCGGCGTGCTGAAACGAACACTCAACCGCAGCGAACGCTTCGCGTTTGATGCCGATGTACCGCTGTATTCCAACATGCAAGAAGTCGGCAGAGGCGATAATGTGGTGGCTGCGCTCTGGAATGGCGAGGCGCTGGGTTGGCTGTGCGTGGATAACCTCATCCATCACAAACCGATCACCAAGACGCAGCAGGATATTCTGGCGCTGTATGCGCTCACCGCCGGATCACTGCTCTCACGCAAACGCGCCGAGTTCGCCCTGCGCGAAAGCGAAGAACGCTATCAGAGCGTGGTGCAGACTCAATCCGAACTGATCTGCCGCTACCAACCCGACCTCACGCTGACCTTCGTCAACAATGCGTACTGTCGTTACTTCAACCACAGCGCCGAAGAAATCATCGGCAAGAGCTTCCTCGAAACCATCCCCGAGTCTGAACGCGAGGATGTGAAAGCCTTCTATGAAAAACTGGTGCGCACCAAAGGCAGCGTGACCTACGAACACCATGTCATCATGGATGATGGCAGCATTCGCTGGCAGTTGTGGACAGATACCACAGTTGTGAATGAGAGTGATGAAGTCGTCGCCATTCAAGCTGTCGGGCTAGACATTACCGACCGCAAGCAAGCCGAAAACGCCCTGCGCGAGAGTGAGAAGAAATTCCGTTCCTTCATCGAATCCGCGCCGATCTCCGTGCTGATTACCGATCCCAATGGCGAGATTGTTCTCGCCAACACCGAAGCCGTTAAGGTTTTCGGGTATCCACAAACGGAATTGATCGGTCAATCCATCGAATTGTTGGTGCCGGACAGCGAAAAACGCCAGCATGTGAACAGCCGCACTCACTATACCCTCGCACCGGAAAGCCGGCGCATGGGCGGGCTACAGGTGAGAGCGCGGCGCAAAGATGGCAGCCATTTCCCCTGCGAAGTCCAGTTGAGCTACGTTGAAACCCATCCTACGCCGCTGGTGATGGGCTTTATCCTGGATGTGACTCAGCAGAAAGAAGCCGAACTCACCCTGAAACAGGCGCTGGCACAGGAAAAAGAACTGGGCGAGCTGAAATCGCGTTTTGTTTCGATGGCCTCGCACGAGTTCCGCACCCCGCTGGCCGCCATCCTCGCCACCACCGAAACGCTCACCATCTACCGTGACAAGATGAACGCGCAGCAAATTGACATCCGGTTGGATAAAATCCGCCAGCAGGTGATGCACATGAAGGACATCATGGAAGATGTTCTGCAATTGGCGCGTATTCAAGCGGGGCGCGTAAAATACGAACCCACGCTGGGCAATCTGGATATGCTATGCAGCGAAATCATCGAGGAATTTGAAAATCAGTCGCAATATACCGGAAGAATTACCTATACTGGTGTAAAATTACCAGAGTTGATGTTCTTCGACCAGCGATTGATGCGGCAGGTCATCACCAATGTGATCGGCAACGCCTTGAAATATTCGTCCAAAGAGAAGCCGGTTTACGTAGACCTGCAACAGAATGCTGCCGAAATCGTGCTAAAAGTGAAGGATGAAGGTATCGGCATACCGGTGGAAGACATCAAGCACCTATTTGAACCCTTCCATCGCGCCAAAAATGTCGGCACAATCTCCGGCACAGGCTTGGGCATGAGCATCTCCAAACAGGCAGTCGAAATTCACGGCGGAACCATCATGCCGGAAAGTGAAGTTGGAGTGGGGACAACGATGACCATCGTGCTACCCCTAGTCAGTGCGACCATATCCGCACGCACACAGGATACAGAATGACTATGGTGAAAATAATCGTTATTGAGGATGAAGCGCACATCCGCGAAGAAGTGATGGAGTGGCTCCAGTTTGAGGGCTATCACATCGTCGGCGCTCCCAATGGTCGGATGGGTCTAGCCGCCATCCAACGCGAGCAACCTGAACTGATCTTGTGCGATGTTTCCATGCCTGAAATGGACGGACATGAAGTGCTGATTGCGGTGCGCTCCGACCCGGATTTGAGCCATATCCCGTTCGTGTTCCTGACGGCCAGCGCCGACCGCGATGCCATCCGCAAAGGCATGAATCTGGGCGCGGATGACTACCTGACCAAGCCCTTCACGCATTCCGAGGTACTCAACGCCATCCGTTCGATTCTGCAAAAAAAAGCCCTTCTGGACAGCCGCGTTCAGAACCAGATGAACTCGTTAAACATGGCACTCACCGAGGAGCGCGAGAAGCGCCTGCTCAAATCCCGTCTGGTCGCCATGTTCTCGCACGACTTCCGCAACCCACTCACCTCCATCCTGTCGTCCTCCAGCATCCTCCGCAATTACAACGATCGCTTAACGCCCGAACGCAAGCAGCAGCAGTTTGACCGCATTGATGGTTCGGTGCATCTGCTGATTCAAATGCTGGATGAAATGCTGGTGGCGGCAGAGATTGAAGGGGGGCATCTGGAACTGGCGCCTGAACTGGTGGATTTGACCGTGTTCACCGAGCCGATCATAGAAGAATTCCGGCTGATTGACCACGACGCGCATCAGTTCCTGTTTCAAAGTACGCTCAACACCCCGATCATGGGTGATCCGAAGCTGTTGCGGCACATCATCTCGAACCTCATTTCCAACGCGATCAAATATTCCCCATCGCAAACCCAGATTACCATCTTCCTCATGGGACAGGATGGGGTTGTCCAACTCATTGTAGAAGATCAGGGCATTGGCATCCCTGACGAGTCGCTCTCGCATCTGTTCGAGCCATTTCACCGGGCAGCCAACGCCCGCAGCGTGAAAGGCACAGGCTTAGGACTATCCATCGCAAAACAGGCCATAGACCTGCACGGAGGTTCCATCACCGTCGAAAGTGTGGTGAATCAAGGAACCCGATTCACGGTGTATTTGCCTTCCCATTTGCCACAAGAACGGATGTAAGCATGAGAATCGTCATCATCGAAGACGACCCGATTATTCAGGAAGAAGTGCTGGACTGGCTGCTGTTTGAGGGCTACGAAACTTACAGTGCTTCTAACGGGCGAGAAGGCGTTGAACTGGTGATGAGCGTCCGTCCCGACCTGATTATCAGCGACATCATGATGCCTGAAATGGATGGGTATCAGGTTCTTCGCCACCTTCAATCCAACCCCGACACGTCCATGATTCCCTTCATTTTCATGTCGGCGTTGGCAGACCGGCAGGCAGTACGGCACGGCATGAATCTGGGCGCGGACGACTACCTGACCAAACCGTTTACCAACAACGAACTCCTCGGCGCGGTGCAAACACGCCTCTCCAAGCACAGCGCCGCCTCGCAGAAATTCGGGACAACCCCAACCAGCGACTCGCAATCCGCCAACCCCAACCTCAACCGCCAATCCCTGACGGGAACCGTGATTCGCGGCTACCAATTCTGGGAAAAGATTGGCGAAGGGGGAGCCGGAACCGTCTACAAAGCCTATCAGCCTTCGATCGGGCGCGAAGTGGCGATTAAAGTGCTGCGGGAGAAATACGCTCACAACACCGAATTTGTGTTGCGCTTCCAGACGGAAGCCGAGCTGGTGGCACGGCTGGAACACCCGCACATGATCCCCCTTTATGACTACTGGAGTGATGAAAACGGCGTGTTTATTGTGATGCGCCTGCTGCGGGGCGGCAGTCTGCGCCACATCCTTCAGCAGCGCGGCGCGTGGGAACTGCGCCCCACGGTGACTCTGGTGAGCCAGATCGCGGATGCGCTTTCGGTCGCACATGCCGTCAGCATCGTTCACCGTGATATGAAACCGGATAACATTCTGCTGGATGAGCGCAACAATGCGTATATCAGCGACTTTGGCCTCGCCAAGAATCTTGTCTCTGGCCTAACAGAGATACCGGCAGGCGGCGGTATGCTGGACATCCAGACCGAGTTTTTCACACACGAACCGTCCAGCACCCTGTATTTCACCGATTCCAGCCAGACCGTCGGCACACCGGCCTATCTATCGCCAGAACAAATCCGCATGGAGCCGCTTTCGGCGCAAAGTGATATTTACAGTATGGGCATTACCGTGTATGAAATGCTCACCGGCACGCTGCCTTATACCGGTACAATCGGGGAGATTGTCGCGCAACACCTGCACGAATCGCTGCCCTCGATACACTTGCAGCATCCCAATATTCCTTCGGAAGTGGATGAGGTGCTGGAAAAAGCGACGGACAAAAATTGGCTACGACGCTATTCCGACATCAATCGCTTCGCTGCCGATTTCCGCAAAGCTGCGCGGGCGGCAACCCATACGACATAGGTTATACTGGAAAAACGCGGTATGAAGATTCTGGTCATTGAAGATGACCCCGTTATTCGCAATGAGATCATTGAGTGGCTCACGTTAAGCAGTTTTGAAGCCATCAGCGCACAAAATGGGCGCGAAGGCGTTGAAAAGGCTCGCTCCTATCTGCCAGCTATGATTATCAGCGACATCATGATGCCCGAACTGACGGGCTATGATGTGCTGCGCCAACTTCAAACAATTCCCGCCACCGCGCTGATTCCGTTCATCTTCCTGTCTGCGCTGACGGACAAAGACTCTATCCGAATGGGGATGAACCTCGGCGCAGATGACTATCTCACCAAACCTTTTAGCTTCGATGAATTCATGACGACGGTTCGAGTCCGTCTATCCAAACATGCAGCGGCCTTAAAGTTCGTCGTGGACAACACGCTCCACGCTCACCCTGCCAGCAGCGAAAACAGCAGCATCTCCGATATGCTCACCGGCAGCATCATCAACGGGTATCAGTTCGGCGCAAAACTCGGAGAAGGCAGCGTTTATAAGGCGTATCAACCCGCGCTGGGGCGCGAAGTCGCCGTCAAAGTCCTGCGGGGCGAAGATTTGCAAAACGCGGAAGTCGTCCGCCGTTTTGAAATCCTGATGGGGCTAATCTCCAATCTGGAACACCCGCACATCATCCCCGTTTACGATCACTGGCATGATGACACCGGTCTGTATATCGTCATGCGCCTGCTACGCGCCGGCAGCCTTCAGGAGATGATTGTCCGGCATGGCACCATCGGGATCACCCCCACTGCGAATATGCTCGACCAAATCGCAGACGCCCTATACGCCGCGCACCAGATCGGCATCGTTCACCGTAACCTGAAACCGGCGAACATCCTGCTGGACGAACGGGGTAACGCTTACATCACCGATTTTGGCTTTTCGAGGAACCTTGTTTCCGGGGTG
>CAIPFY010000366.1 GCA_903864435.1 uncultured Chloroflexota bacterium
ATCACCAGCTGGCTTACGCTGCAAGCGGAACCGCCACATCCCCACCAGCAGCACCGCGCCGATGAACACATACATGAGCAGGGGCGGCAGCAGACCGGGGCGCAGCACGTCGCCCACCGCACCCAGCGCCGCCAGCATGACGGCGATCAGCGCGGCCCAGTCCAGCGGCGAACGTTCCGGTGTGGGGCGGTGAAGCATGGTGAGCGTTCCTCTCCCTGCGGCACGAATCGGTGTGTTTGTATTGTAGCAGGAATGGGGGGGCGAGTGCTGACCGGGGTTTGGGGGGATAGGTACTCCCCATCATTGCCTGCCGTTTTGAGGGCGACTACAATCTAGGTGATCGCTTAGTGAAAATTATTGTGGAGTTGTGGGTTGACCAAACAGCCACTCGCGGAAGTTTTTGGGTTTCCGATCAACAATCATTCAGCGGAGGCGCGGCGTTATCGTGAAAATCGCCTGTGCCCCTATAACAACCGCGTCCCATCGTGTACGAAAGACAAAGCCAAAAACCCGTTAGGCGTATGCAGCATCTTGGATGGCGAAGAAACCGCCATCACTTGCCCTGTCCGCTTCCGGCAAGATTGGCTCGTTGCCGAAGAAGCCAGCAAATTCTTCTTCCCCAAACACACTCGCTGGACATCCTTAACCGAAGTTCGCCTGAACGATCAAAATGGCGATTCAGCAGGAAACATTGATGTGGTACTGGTCGCTTATGATGACAACGGTCATATCACCGATTTCGGCAGTTTGGAGGTGCAGGCCGTTTATATCTCAGGCAACGTGCGCATTCCATTTGAGTTCTACATGCAAGACCCCACCAATCACACGAACATGGATTGGTCAGGGCGGACTGGATATCCCCGTCCAGATTATCTTTCATCGTCCCGCAAACGGCTCGCCCCTCAGCTTCTTTTCAAAGGAAATATCATCCACGCATGGGGTAAAAAACAGGCTGTTGCGCTGCATCGTCCCTTTTTTGAAACGCTCCCGGATTTGCCACAGGTCAACGCTGACGATGCTGAATTGGCGTGGATGATTTACGATCTCGTCTATGATGAAGCCCTTAATCGGCGGCAACTTGTTCATACGCAAACGGTTTACACCCACTTTGAATCGGCATTGCAGCGTATCACTCAACCGAGTATCGGCAACGTGGATAGCTTTATCGAATATTTGCAAGTTCGGCTGGACGAGAAACTTGACGATGGCAACCCGCCAGATGCGCCTTTACTGACCGATGTGTTGGGTTCGTGAAGGGAGTACCGATGGTCAGCCGAAATCCCAAACAACTCACACTCTTTGAGATGGACTATGCCGTTCCAAGCAAAATCTATAATGTGGCTTCTGTGCCACAGCGTAGCATCTTTCGTTATCCGGGTGGCAAAACGTGGTTTGTGCCTTATCTACGGAAATGGTTCTCCACTTTTCCAGCAAGGCCAACCACGCTGATTGAGCCTTTTGCAGGTGGCGGCATCATCGGGTTGACTGCCGCTTTTGAAAACCTTGTGGATCGCGTCGTCCTCATCGAACGTGATCCGCAAATTGCCGCCGTATGGAACACCGTCCTGAGCGCCGATGCCCTGTGGCTTGCTGCCAAAATCGTGAATTTTGACCTGAACGCAGGTCAGGTGGAAACCGCCTTGACCGCTGTTCCGGCTTCAACGCGAGAATTGGCCTTTCAAACCATTCTCAGAAACCGCGTGAATCGGGGAGGGATTTTGGCTGCTGGCGCAGGGCGGATTAAGAACGGGGAAAACGGAAAAGGTTTAGCGTCCCGCTGGTATCCGCAAACACTCGCCAAGCGCATCCACGATATTGCATCCCTCCAAGACCGCATACAATTCATTGAAGGGGATGGCCTATCCATCATTCGTCAATATTCGGATGCGGCGGATGCTGTATTTTTCATTGACCCTCCCTATACAGCGGGTGGCAAACGGGCGGGCAGTCGTCTCTATACCTATTCCGAGGTAGATCACCCCATGTTATTTTGTGCGGCGGATGCGCTGAGTGGACATTTCCTGATGACCTATGACGATGCGGATGATGTTCGCGCCTTCGCCCAATCGCATCAGTTTGAAGCGCGTACAATCCCGATGAAAAACACCCACCATGCCGAAATGACCGAATTGGTTATTTCGCGTCATCTCAATTGGCTTGCTTAATCATCCCCATTCTGCGCTATGATGGAACCATGTGTATAAACGTATTCAGAGAGGTGCAGCCATGCGGAAATGGATCGTGATCGGGGCAGTCATTGTGGTGATCGTGGCGCTGTTGAACTTGCTGGCAACGGTGGTCGGCTCACTGGTGCCGATTGCAGTGACGGCGCTCATCGCCTTCCTGATCGGTCGCCTCTCCGTCAACGTCAAACTGGGCGACATGGCGCAGCGTGTGACGAACCGCGTCACCAGCACCGCCGCGCCACAGGCCGCCGCTAAACCTGCGGCGACCCTCCCGCCGCAGGCCGCCGCGCCCAAACCCGCGCCCGCCGTCCAGCAAAAACCCGCTACCCAAATAGACGATTTGCCGCAAAAGGAACTCAAAAATCCCGATTTGTTGCTCGACCCGGATTTCGAGATTAAGACCCCCGAACAGATCGAAGCCGAAGCGCGGGAGCGTGAAGCCCAGATGATGCAGCAGGCCAAAGCGCCCGCCGCCAGCAATGTGCAGTCCGCGCTGGAAGCCCGCCGCAAGCGCCTGCTGGAAAACAAATAGCCTCGCCGGTGAGAGGGACACGGTGCCTGCCGTGTCTCCATCTGGCTACCCCGCGAATCTAAACATCCTATGAACATTCCTGCCCGTCAGTCCACAGCCGTTGTATAGTGACAACGAGAGGCGGAACTACCCTCTTTTCATTCGTCGGGAGCAAGTCCAGTGAATACGATTCTCCTCCGGTTGGCGCGCCGTTCGGTCAGCCGTCGCCTGCTGCAAAGCATTCTGTTCGTGGTCGGTGTGGCGCTGGGCGTCGCCATGATGATCGCCATAGACATCGCCAACGCCTCGTCCAGCCGCGCCTTCAACCTGAGCGCCGAGAGCATCGCCGGCAAAGCCACCCACCAGATCATCGGCGGGCCGGGCGGGTTGCCGACCAGTCTGTACCGCGACCTGCGCCTCGATCTGGGCTTGCGTGACAGCGCCCCGGTCATCGAACAGTATGTTCGTGCCCCGGAATTGGGCGGTCAATCGCTGCGGATGCTCGGCGTAGACCCGTTCGCCGAACCACCTTTCCGCACGTACCTGTCGGATGTGCGCGTGCAAGGCACGGGCGCGAACGCTGCCGATGCGCTCAATGCGTTCATCGCAGAACCCGCCACCGCCATTATCAGCGCATCCTTTGCAGAACGATGGGGGCTGAAAGCTGGCGACTCGCTGGCGCTGCAAAGCCGTGACCGCCGCGTGAGCGTCCGCATTGTCGGCGTGCTGGCCGCCGCTGACCGTGCCAGCGCACAGGCGCTCGATAACCTGCTGATGACCGACATCGCCACCGCGCAAGAGATTGCCGGTACGCCGGGGCGCATCAGCCGGATTGACCTGATTCTGCCGACGGGCTACGACACCGCCGCACTGGAATCCCGCCTGCCTGCTGGCGCGACGCTCACCACCCCCAACGCCGCCAACAGCGCCATCAACCAGATGACCGCCGCCTTTGAACTGAATTTGCAGGCGCTTAGTTTACTGGCGCTGGTCGTGGGCGTGTTCCTCATCTATAACACCGTCACCTTCAGCGTCATCCAGCGCCGCCCGCTGATCGGTGTGCTGCGGGCGTTGGGCGCGACCCGCGACCAGATTTTCGCGCTCATTCTGGGCGAGGCGCTACTGCTAGGCGTGATCGGTACGGTGCTAGGGCTGGCGGTCGGCGTGATTTTCGGACGCGCTTCGGTCGGCCTCGTCTCGCAAACCATCAGCGACTTATATTTCACGGTCAACGTGCAGGGCGTGACCGTCGCCCCGTTCACCCTGTTCAAAGGGGCGCTCATCGGGCTGGTCGCCAGCCTGATCGCCGCGCTCATCCCCTCGTGGGAGGCCACGCGCACCCCGCCCGCCGGAACGCTGCGCCGTTCGGATGTCGAACAACAAGCGCGGCGGCTCGTCCCCGTCATGACCGCCGCCGGAATCGCCGCCAACCTGCTCGGCCTGCTGCTGATGCGCCTGCCCACCACCAGCGTGTTCATCAGCTTCGGGGCGCTGTTCTGCATCGTGATCGGCAGCGCCTTATTCACGCCGCTGGCGCTGCTGGTGCTGATGCGCCTCGCTGCCCCGCTGACAAGCCGACTGTTCGGCGTGATCGGGCGCATGGCTCCCCGCGCCGTCACCCGTTCGCTCAGCCGCACCGCAATTGCCGTCGCCGCGTTGACCGTCGCCGTCAGCGTGATCGTCGGCGTGAGCGTGATGATCGGCAGCTTCCGCAATACGGTGGCAAACTGGCTAGATACCACACTGGCAGCCGATATTTATATTTCGCCGCCGCTGCTGGCTGTAACCAGCGCACAGGCCGATACCGACCCGGCGATTATCCCGCTGCTGGCGGCGGTGGACGGCGTGGCGCAAACCTCTACCGTGCGCTCAGTGGCAGTCGTCGCGCCGGATTACCCCGACCTACCGCCCGCCAACCTGTCGGCCTTTGACATAGACACCTCGGAAGGGCGGCGCAGCTTCGTGTGGAATGTTGCGCCTGAGGGCGATTACTGGGCGGCGCTGGTCGGTGGCGCGGTGGCGGTTAGCGAACCGTTCGCCTTCCGCCGGGGCATCACGCCGGAGAACAACCACCTGCGCCTGACGACCGATCGCGGGATACAAACTTTCACCGTCATCGGCGTGTACTACGACTATTCCACCGATCAGGGCGCGGTCATGATGGCAGATGCCGTCTACCGCCGCTTCTACGATGACACTGCCATCACCAGCGTGGGGTTGTTCCTCGAAGCAGGGGCGAACACGCAGGCGGTGATTGATCGCCTGCAAACCGACACGTTGCGCGACTATGATCTGCGCGTGCAGAGCTATGCCGATCTGCGGGCGGGCGTGTTCGAGGTGTTCGAGCGTGCCTTCTCCATCACCATCGCGCTGCAACTGCTGGCGACCGTCGTGGCCTTTATCGGCGTGTTGAGCGCCATCATGTCGTTGCAGTTGGAGCAGACGCGGCAGTACGGCGTAATGCGCGCCACCGGCATGACACCGGGGCAGTTGTGGCGCTACACGCTGCTGCAAACCGGCTTGATGGGCTTCACGGCGGGGACACTGGCGCTGCCGATTGGCGTGGCGCTGGCGCTGGTGCTGATTGCGGTCATCAACGTGCGCTCCTTCGGCTGGACGATGCAGCTTCAGATGCAACCGGAGGCGTTCGTGCAAGCCTTCGCGGTGGCGGTGCTGGCCTCCCTCGCGGCAGGCATCTACCCCGCCTACCGCCTCGGACGGTTGGTGACGAGCCGTGCGCTCAGGAGCGAGTGAGGGGGGGGAATAACGCGCTGGTTGCTGCTTATCCAGATGGTTCAAATCAAAGATAATTGCTGAGAATTTATATCAGCAAGACGCTCTAAGGCCATTTGGGCATACTCAGGCACTAATTCTAGCCCGATAAAATGCCGTCTGAATTGTTTAGCCACCACTGCGGTGCTGCCTGATCCCATGAAAGGATCCAAAACCAAATCGTTTTCAGCACTGCCTGCCAAGATACAATTTTCTACGAGTTTTGAAGGGAAAACTGCGAAATGCGCCTTTCGGAATTTACCTAAAGGAATGCTCCAAACCGTCCGTTTGTTTCGCCCTAATGGATGAAAAGCCTGATCCCATCGCCCATCGTGCAAATTGTTGTTGCCTTTGTTTTTTCCTTGTTCAGGTGTTCCGTTCCGCTTTCCCAAATGGTTTCGTCCTCCTTTCATCTTTGATTCTGCTGAGAAGGTGACATGGGGTTCACGAATTGCATCAGCATCATAATAGTATTGTGATGTCTTTGAAAACAAAAAAACCGTTTCATGATCGGTTGTGGGGCGATTCTTAACGGAAGATGGCATTGCATTGGGTTTGTGCCAGATAATCTCACTGCGTAAAATCCATCCACAGTCCTGCAAAGCGAATGCAACGCGCCAAGGGATTCCAAGCAACTGTCCGTTGCGATAGGTATCCCCCAGATTGAGCCACAATGTACCATTATCTTTCAGAACACGGTTTAACTCTGAAAAGAGTAATTTGAGCTTGTCTATGTAATTGAGTAAATCTTGTTCACGGCCTATTTCCTGCGACTGAAGATAATCTGCTTGTGCATAGTGGCGATGCCCAAAATAAGGCGGACTGGTTACAATACATTGAATATAGTTAGAGGGCAGGCGCTTGGCGATCTCTACGCTATCCCCTATGATGATCGTGTCTGTAAGGTTTGTTTGACACTCTATATTGTGTGGGTTCAATACCGAGAAAGACATTGGGTTACAAACCTTCAATCAAACGACGGGGTTGAATTGTGCCATTGAATACATTTTCTATAAAGTGGTTCAAGGAGTTCTGCATTTCTGTATCGAATGCTGTAAATTCGCTAGGCGACAAATCAAACGCTGATATGTGATCTACAACTGTGGCGAGGTTGTCCATCTCTCGTTGCGACCAGTTTTTCGCCACGATAATAACGGCTAAGTAATCAGAAACATTGCTGTTTTTTGCAGCCTTGATTGCGGATAGTATGTCGCGTGTGAATAAATGTGAATGTCCTCCCCCTTCCGTTTCACGAGTCTTTATTGGCACTAAAATGCGGCACAGGATGTTATTTTTATCATCCAAACAATTGACACTCACATCATAGCTCTCACTTTCAATACTGATTTGACCCTCTGAGATTTCCACACCAGAAAAAACCCCATAATTCTTGTAATAATCATAATAATGCTGTATCGCAATAAGCAAAGCCGTCCGTACTACGGTTTCCTTTTCATGCCCCTTGATACTCCGCCTAGACCCTTCTAAACGATCAATAACCACCTCTCGGATGGCTTCCCATGAAAAAGTCTTCACTTCTTTTCGATATCTTGTGATTAACGTGGTTAGCACTTCAATTTCCACTTCAACGCGGGGAAGGTTGGCATTCTTCACAATTCGATTGACCAAAGGAGATAATCGCTGCTGTGGAGCATCACGAATCAGCCAAGAAAAAAAGTAGTAACAAGCCTTGGAGTGTGAGTAACTTCTTCCAACACCATCAAACAAAAAGGGTAAACCTGTATTATTTTGCACAAGATAACAGCTTGTAATAGCAGCTTTTATCTCACTGGCGGGCATTGAAATTAAAATATCTTCCAGCGAAGCACCACTATGCAAAGTTTCCTGAAACGTCTTTTCAACCCAGTCATAAAACGGCTTGGCCTGATCTGCTAGTTTTGTCAAATCTACGAGTCTTAAATGTGAAATATCCACACCTGCAATCACGATGAGTTCCATGTTTTTCTTGAGAATCCCCTTTTTCTGGATATGAATCAAGACCCGTTCTCATCATTTGCAGCGTGCAATTTGCTACAGCCATACAAAAATAGGACTGGCTGAATATTTTAGCACAACTAGATTTCTGATACGGCTTGGAAGCATCGGAGTGAGATGTGTTCTCGTATTGCCCTATTACCGAACATTTGTCCCCCCTCACACCGGAATTGTCACGGTGAAGCTCGTCCCCACGCCCTCGCGGCTAAGGAACTGGATCGTTCCGCCATGTCGCTCCACCGACTGCTTCACAATCGCCAGCCCCAGCCCTGTGCCAGCTATTTGCCGCGCATTGCTGGCACGCTGGAACGGCTCGAACAACTGCGCTTGATCTGCCAGCGGAATGCCAATCCCCTGATCTTCCACCACAATCTTGAGCAGCGCATCCCGGTAGCTCACGCCAAACGTCACCGGACGATCGGCTGGCGAATATTTCAGCGCGTTCGAGAGCAAATTGCTCACGATATGCCACAGCAGCTTTTCATCAACCGCCAGCATTTCCCAATCGCCATCGAACGTGAAATCAATCTGCCGTCCGGTTCCGCTGGATTGCCGCAAGCTCTCCACCAGTTCCTCGCAAAACACCTTCATATTCACCGGGACGCATTGTAGTTCGTGTGCCTGCGCCTCCACCTTGCCCAGCGTGAGGAAATCGTTCAGCAAATCCACCATCTTACGAATATCGGTGTACACCATCTGATACTTAACCGTTTTACGGTCTTCTGAAAGCCTATCCCCGTAACGTTGCAACGTTTCGACAGACCCTAGAATCGAGGCCAACGGGTTGCGGAGATCATGCGCGGCCATCGAGACATAGCGCGATTTGAGCGTATTCAGCTCCATTGCATGATCGAGAAGCTGCTGACGCTGGAGTTCCGCCGCCTTGCGTTCGGTCACATCGCGCATGCTGCACACTACGCTGGACACCTGACCGGGCTGTTCGATGATGGGCGACAGCACCATCTCCACATCGAACAGCGGGGATTCACCGCTGCGCTGCGCCACAATGTCCAACCGCTGCGAATGACTGCTGGCGACGGTCTGCGCGAAAGCGGCATTTAGTTCCTCGAATTGCGCGGGCGCGATGAACTGCGCCAGCGGCTGCGACAAGGTGTCCTCCGGCGTATTGCCAAAGACGCTGTAGAAGGCCGGGTTCACAAGACTGATCGTACCATCCGGCAAGCACAGGGCGATCATATCGTTGCTATTGTTCAGGATCGCTTCTACCCGACGCAGCGCCTGATCGAGTTCAGCTGTGCGTTCCCGCACGCGCTGTTCCAGCAGCGCCGCGTGCCGGGTGATCTCCTCGTAAAGCTGAGCGTTCTCAATCGCTATGGCCGTTTGATCGGCGAATATCCGCAAATTCCGCGCATGTTTCTCGTTGAAGAAACCGGCTGCGCCGCCATCTATGTTCAGGAAGCCAATCACATGCCCATGTGACCGAATCGGAACGCCAAGATACGATTTGACCCATGCGGTTTCCGGCGTAGGTACCCAGACCTGATTCGTCGTTGTATCCGGAATCAGGCAGGCCAACTGTTGGTCGTACATCAGGCGTAAGACGGGCGTATCGGCAACTCGCATCCGGTAGTTTTTCAGACTGTGGTTCTGTTCCGGGCTGTAGCCACTCGAATACACTACTTTCGCGCTATCCCCATCCATCATCATAATATTAGCGGCGTCACTGGGGACGACCCGTGCCACACATTTCAGAATGGTGTTCATCACAGTATCCATGTTCACCACGCTGATGAGCGCGGAGGCGGTATCGCGCAGCGCCTCAGCCAGCACCCGTTGCTCATGTTCTTCGGCTTGCACACGCTTCAATTCAGTAATATCTGTGATGAGCGCCTGTGTGCCGTTGTACTTGCCGTATTCATCCACAATCGGTGTAGCCGAAACCAGTGTATGAACCGGCTCTCCATTTTTCCGCCGGAACGTCACTTCCATTTCCCCGATCATCTCCTGAAGTCGGTACAACAGTTTTTCAGCCACATACTGCCACGATGATTCATCCACGAAACTGAACAGGGGGATGCCGATGAGTTCATCAACCGTATACCCCAGCATCTCCGCCATGCGCGGATTCACATAGGTAAACTGCTGATCCAGATTGATCGAGACAATCCCTTCACGGGCAGTTTCGACAATGATCCGATAACGCGCTTCGCTCAACTTCAGCGCATGTTCGGCTCGCTCACGAAATTCCCGCGTGCGGATCGCCATGATCCCGAATACGACATTCTTGGCGAGCGACTCGATGAGAACCAGTTCGTCGGGGTCGAAGGCATCCGCCTCTGGCGCATAGATATTCAACGCGCCCAACACCTGATCGCTCCCCAGTAACGGGATGGCAACCGATGCAGCATACCCCCGCCGTAGCGCCTCGGCACGCCACACCTCAAAGTTAGGATCGGTGTGGATATGCTGAGAAACCATCGTCTGACCGGTTCGGATCGCCGTTCCAGTTGGGCCGCGCCCTCGCTCATTATCGCCCCAGCTAATCTTCGCCTGTGTCAGATACCCTGCTTCAAATCCCGAAAAAGCTACTGGCAAGACCGATTTTGCCTCATCCTGTTGCGCCATCCCCACCCATGCCATCGTATATCGCCCCCCTTCCACGATGGCTTTGCAGGCTTCCTGTAACAGATGAAGTTCATTGTTGGCGAGAGCGACAGCATGATTGGAACGCCGCAGCGTTCGGTAAGCGCGGGAAGTCTTGGTCAGCGAGGCTTCCAACCGCTTGCGGTTGTGGATGTTCTCCACAATCCGCAGTGATAATTCGCCCTGTTCACCAGCGCCTTCGGTCATGATTACCCACAGTGCAGAACCATCTTTGCACCGCAGGCGGCACTCGGTCAGACTGGTTTCCGGGGAACGGGTATCTTGGTCAGCAGGGTACAGCAGGTCGTTGAAAATCATGTGTTGGAGTTCGTCGGCGCTGTAACCCAGCATCTGTTGCAGGACATCGTTGGTCTGGAAGACGCGATTATCGCGGGTCAGAACCATCATGCCCACATGCTTTTGATCCAGCACCGACTGCAAACGGCTGATGCTGATCTGAATATCGTCCTCGACATGCTTGCGGTTATGGATGTCCTCAATCGTCACCAGCGCCAGCGGCGCGTCCGACTCTGGCGCGTCCACTCGCATAAAGGTGGTGCGTCCCCAGACCGGGCTGTCGTTCCGCCGCAGCCAGCGTTGTTCAATCTGAATGGATTGCCGTTTGCCGCGCATCAACTCCTGAAATAATTTCAGGTTGTTCGCCACATCATCGGGGTGAATGCACTGGGAGAGTGAGAGGGTTTCGAGTTCAACCGCTGTATAGCCCAGCCAACCTTGAATCGCACGATTCCCTTTCAGGAAGTGGCCTTCACCATCCAGCAGCAGCAGGCTAAAGCCTGATTTCTCAAATGCTGACCGGAATAACAATTCTGGAACGGCCATGATAAATTTCCAATGTAGGGATAGGGTAACATTTATTTGTTTGATTATACTCCCAACGATTAAATTAAATCGCAGGGTAGAACACTTGTCCCACGCCATCACATTCGCTATACTCATCATAATACATAAATTAATCTATTGGAGTTGCCCCCATGCCCACCGCTGCCGAACTGATTCACGACATTCGCCCCGCCCACGCCGCCTACATGACGCTGCTGGGACGCATTTCACCCACCACCGCCAATACCCCCGGACTCGTGGGAACGTGGTCAGCGCGGGAGTGCCTCGCGCACATTCTCGGTTGGCAAGTGCTGGCGCTGGAGGTGATCGAAGGCCTGCGGGACGGGCTTGCGGTGGCCGACCCGGAGGATGAAAACCTGTTCAATGCTCAGGCCGTCGCATCCCGTGCCGACCAGTCGTGGGAAGCTCTGCGCGCGGAGATGGATGCCACCGTCACCCGCCTGATTGCGCTGGTGGAATCGCTGCCGGAAGCGCAGCGCGAGGAGAAGCTGGTGCGCGGTTGGCTGCGCGGTAGCACCCTCGGTCACTACGGCGAACATCAGCCCGCCTTCGAGCGTGCAACCGGGGCGTGAAGTGTACCATTATACTAAAAAACCCTTGGCTCACCTTCAATTTAATCTTTTCTGACGATCTTCATAGGCAGGAATGGAGATCATTGGTGGACGCTCATAATCGCTAATTTCTGCAATATCTAAGGCAAATCGATTATGCTCTTGAGTAATGAGTTTCATGC
>CAIPFY010000367.1 GCA_903864435.1 uncultured Chloroflexota bacterium
AGCTGCTGCTCACATTTGCAGTCAACTGTGACAATATCGCTGTGAAAATCGTCGTCAAAGACTGGGCAACCGTAGCCAGCCTGAAATGTGTCCACGACCCGGATAAATTGGAAGAGGACTACGGACGCCGCCTGTCCATCGAGGAAGTCAAAAGCATCCTCAGTAGTTAAGACACTACGAACCTGTCGGATCTGCAAGAGCGGGCGATGTTCGCAGTCATGGTCGGTGCGGGTTTGCGGGTGAGCGAGGTTGCTGCGATCACTTATTCAGACGTGTTCGAGACGGTGAACACGGGTGGGTTGCACGGTATTCGCATTATCAACAGCAAGCACCACCGTTCCCGCATCTCGGTGCTGGGGCATCCGAACCACTGGGTGCTGCGCATGGTTCGGGAATGGGTTGAGTATGCAGGCATTCGTAGCGGGCATGTATTCCGTCCGTGGAATTCACGACGTACTGTGCTCGTCGATCGCAAGATCAATCCACGAACCATTCAGTTGGCGATCCAGAAGAAGGGGTTGGCAACACATGATCTGCGCCGTACCTACGCGAAACTGGCTCAGATGAGTGGGCTGGCGTGGGAGGATCTGCGAGACAACCTCGGTCACTCCAGTGTGCTCACCACAGAGCGTTACGTGGGTAAAGAGCAGGATTGGAGTAGACGAGTACCGAAATGGGAGATTTAGCCCGCAAAAAGCGCCGCCCGGCGTACAAGTCCGATGAATTCACCACCTGCGAAGACGCTGCGGGGCAGATAATCGGTGCGGAACTGGTGCTGCTCCCTGATCGGCGGTGAACTTGTAGCGCGTATTCGAGTACGTTTCCGATTTTTGTGGCGATGGCGACCTTAACGACTTGATTATGGGCGCTTAGTCGCCTCGTCCACAAGGTCGAACCAAGACGCCAACTGATCGTCTAGTGCCTGAAGGGGTTGTGCGCTCATTTTGCGCACAGATCGAAAGCGCGGATGAACGAATCTAGATTGATTTCGGATGCACTGTCATCCTGCCGCTGGCAGCGGAACGACTCATCCAGCAGTGCTGGAACTCGAACCCCCGAATCTGGCAGACCCGGAAGCCGAACCGTAGCTAACCTTCTGAATGAATATATTATAGGACTCGGTACAAAAGCAGTAAGAGATTCTATTAACTGATTTTGTACCGAGTCCTATAAATTATAGGAACATAATGATGGATGTAATCACAAAGCCTATATAGTGCTGTACACAGTGCCGTTCGGTGAAGGTGCTCTTCCGATACTGCCTGCGGGGATACCTGTAGGGATGCTTTGCAGAACTCAATCTGGTCAAAAAGCTAAACCATGCGGTGTTAAGAAATATAGAACGAAAAAGAAATCGTAGATTGAAAAATTTACTTTATTAGCTTGTTACTTTCTATGTGCTTATGATGACGGCTAGATGTATCCACAAAACGCACAATGAGGCGATTTCAGGCCTTTTTGGGGTATTCTCTGGTACTTGATCGCACCCGTCGCGCAAGGATTCTCTCGCTTGTTAGGGAGCTATGTGAGTGGAGGTTTTGTAAATTCGATTGAGATGGTTTATCCCAAACGTGGCTACCGTGCGTCTGAACCCCGCTTTCAATTGCGGTTGTGTTGGTATTTCCAGACTGTATAATTCGTTAAACCTTGCAGGAAGATGGTTAGATGACACAAAAACGTGCCGCACTTTACGCCCGTGTTTCCACAGACACCCAAGCTAAAGAAGGATACTCTCTAGCCGAGCAAATCCGCTTAAACGAAGCCTACTGCGAACGCAAGGGATACGTCGTCGTTGAACGCTACGCCGATGACATCTCAGGCGAGACGATCGACCGCCCTGCCATGCGCAAGGCACTGGATCGCGCCGCTCGGAAAGAGATCGACGTGTTAGTGGTGCTGGAGATGGATCGCTTTGCCCGCGAACCGGCACCGCAATACATCTTGCAGGCCGACTTCGCCCGCTACGGTGTCGAGATCGAATTCGTCAATGAAGACTACGGTGATGGCAGCGATCCGATGCAGAATTTCCGCAAGCTGCTGGCCGTCGGCATCGCCAGTTTGGAGCGGCAGCACATCAAAGAGCGTTCCCGACGCGGCAAAAACAGCAAGGCAAGGGAAAACAAACTCCCTTTTGGAACAGCACCCTACGGGTACACCCTGTCCAAACCCGATGGGCTGAAGGCGCACCCGGACGAGGCGTGGGTGGTGCAGCAAATCTTCAAGTGGTACGTCGAAGACCGTGTAGGGATGTATGCCATCCGCAACCGCCTCCTAGAACAAGGCATCTCTTCCCGTACTGGTGGTGTGTGGCCGGTAAGTACCATCTCAAAAATCCTCAAAAACACGGTTTACGCCGGGTATGTGTTGTGGGGGAAAACGCGCATCCAAAACAAAAAACGCGCCCCACAACCTTCGGAAGAATGGATACGGATAGACACACCTGTGCTGGTGCCGCCAGAAATGTTCGAGGCTGCTGCCGAGCAGTGCAAAAGCAACGTGCAACAGAGCAAACGCAACACCCGTCACCCCTACCTGTTGCGGGGGTTTCTCATCTGCGGGGGCTGCGGGCGCCGTTACAACACCTGTGGATTTAACTACCAGCGCGGGGGCGGGTACTATCGCTGCAACGGTAATTCCGATGCGTATATAGGTGCGTGTACCAATGGCACACTCAACACGGTGCGCACGGATGCGTTAGTTTGGGGTACGATTTGCGAGTACCTTGACAACCCCGATGCGATCGGGGAGGCGATTGATCATCACAATGAAGACAGCGCTGAAAAGCGTGAGGTGTTCGAGCAGCGTCGAACGTCACTGGAACGTGAGCTGGCTAACGTAGAGCGTCAGATGCGGGCGCTAGTCGACTTGTTTTTGGATTCAAAAGTCCCGAAAGACATTCTCGACCAAAAACAGCTATTGCTCACCAGACAAAAAGCCGATTATGAGCGCCAGCTCACGCAGCTCGCTACGCCTGTGCTATTGACGAAGGTGGATAAGGATACCGTGCTGAATGTGTGTGCGAAGCTGCGGAAAGTGCTGCCGAATCTGGACCTCGATAAGAAGCGCGAAGTGCTGCGCCTGCTCAATGTAGAGGTGGTCGTCAACGCCGACAAGTCGCTCTGCATAAAGGGGTTACTACCTGGGCATTTGGTTCCACACCATCAACGAGGCGTATGCCCGGATTCTGGAACGTCTGGAGACTGAATGATGGCAGGGCAGCGAAGGGATGAAGGCGCACCCCTTCGCCGCTGGAGCGTGCTATTTATTCCGGCACGGGTTCGCGCAATTTGAGGAAGTTGAGTTTGGAAAGTTCGCGCACCTGTTGTTCGGCGCGGTAGCTGCTGCGAACCAGCGGGCCGCTTTCCACCCATTTGAAGCCCAATTCGAGGCCGATGGCTTGTAGCTTGTCGAATTCTTCCGGCGTATAGAAGCGTTCGACGGGCAGATGTTGCTTGCTTGGCTGAAGGTACTGACCGATGGTGAGGATGTCCAGCTTCAACCCGGCTAGATCGCGCATCACGCCCACCACTTCATCGAACGTTTCCCCCAGACCGAGCATAATCCCGCTTTTGGTCAGCACCAGCGGATCCATGAGCTTCGCGTTACCGAGGGTTTTCATCGCCCATTCGTATTTGTCCTGCGGTTGCACCTTCTTGAACAGGCGCGGCACGGTTTCGACATTGTGGTTCAGGATTTCCGGTTGCGCGTCCATGACAATCTTCAGCGCGGACTCGGCGCCTTTGAAATCCGGGATCAACACTTCGATGCTGCACCCCGGCTGAAGCTGGCGCACGCGCTTGATGACCATTGCGAAGATCGGCGCACCGCCATCGGCGCGTTCATCGCGGTTGACGCTGGTGATGACCACATGCTTCAGGCCGAGCGCCCGCACCGATTCGGCCACGCGGTTTGGTTCTTCCCAGTCGAGCGGGCTGGGGCGGCCTGTTTTGATGTCGCAGAAGCGGCACGAACGGGTGCAGGTGTCGCCCATCATCAGGAAGGTGGCGGTGCGGCGTCCCCAGCACTCTCCGATGTTCGGGCATTGGGCTTCTTCGCAGACGGTGTGTAGGGTCTGTCCCCGCATCAGGCTGCGGACTTCTTCAAATGTTTCCCCGGCGGGGGCGCGTACCTTAATCCAAGGGGGACGGCGGCGCGGATGGCTGGGGTCGGGCTGCCATCCGTCACTGGTAGTGGTGGGGATGGCGTTCGGATCAATCAAATCACTCACGACGTTTTCCTTGCTCTCTTACCGCTGGAATACTTCGATTATAGCGGATGCGGTTTAGCGAGTCATGAACTCCAATTCGGACGGGGTGGCGTTGGTCTGCCTTACGACAGTTGCCCACAGCCAGCGGATGAGAATTTCGCGCACGGCGAACAACACTACCACCCGCAGCAGCGCCAGCAGCACGGTATTGTACGGGCGGGGAATCGAGCCGAGCAGTGCCGGTAAGAGGGTAAAGCAACCTAGCACCACCACCAGATAAGCCGTCACCTGAAGCAGCAGGTAGACCAGCAGCGCCCCCATCGAGGCATCTAATCGGCGCGGGACGACAACCGGTATCCACATCCCCACCAGCAGCCCGACGAGAACCGAATGCACATGGTCAATGTAGATAGCGACTGCCATCGTGACCAGATACAGAACCGTGATGATCTCGTTGACGTTGGGCGCATAGTCGGTCGTCAGGATTGGCGTGGAAAGGCTGGTGAGCGCCAGCATGATCGTCAGCATAAAGGCCAACCGCAGCACCCATGCGCCGACTGTCTGAATTTGTGCCAGCGACTCGTTGCGCTGCACATACGCGCTCATGATGGCGCGGCTGACCCCGAACGCGCCTTCCGGCGAGAGAGCGACCAGTTCGTAGCGTCTGGTTTCGTGTTCACGGGCGATGGTGCTGGCGATTTGCATTGCCCAGCGCAGGCCATAGGCAGTACTCAGAAAGAGCAGGGCTGGCAGCAGCACGAAAGGCGCGATAAGTACCACCACGCAGCCGAGCGAGGCGGCCATCGGGGCTGCCGGACGGCCAATCACTTCTTGATACAACGGGTGCTTGAAGGGCGGCTGCCGGAGTCCGCGCCATAACTTCCACGTCAGCATGACCGTGAATCCGCATGTGCGATCATGGCGGGTATCCCCATGCAATCGGATTCGCGCCGCCTAGCGTGGGGTAGATGCCGTCGCTCAACTGGGTGAATACCCCGCTTTCGACATCCAGCGCCAGCAGCAGGTAGCCTTTGTCGTCACCGGGGACGTTGCCGCCGAAGGCGATATGATGGCTATCCGGCGACCAGATCAGGCGCGGCGGGTTGGGCGTGTGTTCGTTGGTGGCGAACCCGCAGTACGAGCGCACTTCACCTGTTGCCGCCGTCAGCACATGAATGACGGCGATACCGGTGTTCGCTTCCGGGTTGAGACCAGTCAGTTCGATCACCCAGAAGGCGATTTTGCTGCTGTCTGGCGACCAGCTGAGTTCGGTGCTGGTGCGCCCGTTGATGCGTGCTGCACCATACACAGCGGTCAGGTCTGTCCACTGAACGATATCGCGCCCTGATGCGGGTTGAATGGCATAGAGTTCGCCCCCTGCCAGTCCAGCCTGCGGGTTGAACGACCCCATGCCGGTAAAGGCTAACCACTGACCGTCCGGCGACCATCGGGCGGCATCGAAGTAGGGTTTTTCGAGGCCGAGATCATAGTACCCGTCGGTGATTCCCTGCACATCGCGGGTGTCGAGGTTTATCAAGGCGCGGGTGAAGTTGTCCCCGCGTTGTTCCACCATCAGCCCCCAGTGACCGCCGGGTTGCACTGCCATCACGTCATGCACATCCAGATAGGCGCGGGTGTCCTCGGCCTCCGGGCGTAGGTAAGCGGATTTGCCCGGTGTCCAGACCAGCAGCGTGTCTTGTGACCACCATTCTATATCGGCTGCATAGTCCACCAGTTGCGTGCGTTCGGTGCCGTCCAGCCGCATCTTGGCGTAAGCGTTGGTCTGCGAGTCGACGTAAGTAACCCAGCGCGAATCCCGCGAGAGGCGGCAGTTGGTTCCACAGGGATTGGTGTCTGGCAGCGGGTAACGGCGGTTGGTATCTATGTTGTAGACCCACATACTGCCCCCGTCAAAGGCCGCCAGAATGATGCCCCCCGGCGGGTAGGTCTGCCCGCGATCCTGAATGCCGCTGTTGGGACAAACGGAAATCACCGCGCTTTCTGCCCGTACCGCACTCAACATGAAAGCGCAGAGCAGCAGCATCGCTACGATGCCCACCGTTCCTATAGGTCTGGAATGTCTCTGCATAAACCGGAACACTTTCACTGTATTTTTTCTCTAAAAGAATACCATGAAACCGCCCGACGCTGGTGTTTCAGCGGCGGTGGTGTGCTGCTAAGAAACGAGAAATGGAATAAAATATGGAAGGTGGCAACAATTGGCGTCAATGTTATAAAAGACCCTGTAAAAACCGACTGCAACTTTGTGCAGATTGTGTTCTCGTCATGTTATACTGTAGAGAATGTTAGTGGCAGTCTCGTGCGGAGGCATTTGATGACCAAACGGCCTACCAGCGCATACCGACCGCTGGATGATGCGGAGGGGGGCGCTTCGATAGAGGCGCTTGAACCTGCAAGTCCAACAGAGACAACCACAATGCCTGTGGTGCGGATGAGTCCGGTTCGGTCGCCATCTGCGGAAACAGGTTTGATACCGGCTGTGCTGATGGATCGCCGTGAAGGGTTGGATACATCAGACAGCCAAGATGCAAAGCGAACAACAGCAGAATCACAACAGGCGGTATCTATGGTTAATCGTTCGCCGGAATCGGGGCGGTCGCGCTTGCCTACCGTGTTGATTATTGAAGATACAACCGAGCTGGCAGAAGTCATTCAAGCCACCCTTGAGCGTATGAATATCATCACGGCGCACGAAACACATGGCACGAAGGGCATTGCCCGTTTTGAGGCTTTTCAGCCGGACGTGGTGTTGCTCGATATTGGCTTGCCGGATATGAGTGGGTGGAAGTTCTTGGAGACGGTGAAAGAACATTACCGCGACCGGATGCCCATCATCATTGTGATTACGGCTTATGGCGATCCTGCGAATCGTCTGGTGGGCAAACTACAAGGCGTCAATGATTACCTGATTAAGCCTTTTACCTCCGATGAAGTGGAACGGGTGGTGATGGCTGCACTTAGCAGCGGCACGGCATGAGACGCAAAGGGGTGTGGCTGGCTGCTTTACTGGCGACGGCCTTAGCCCTACTTCTGTTCTGGGTGGCGCTGGTTCCACCCGCACCCCAACCCCCATCTCCCTCCGAGACCGGGGCATTATTGCCTGTTGTAATTGATTTCCAACGACCCTTACAAACATTATATCGCTTGCAATCACGGGCTGTCCGCGTGGGTTGGACGGTTGAATCGGCGCTGGCTGCGGGTGACGCATGGGCGGCGCTGGGCGATTCGCGGCGGGCGCTGGCGTACTGGGAAATCGCGCTCCAGCAGAACGCACAGCCAACAGCGGTGCTGGCACGTTTGGCGAATGGCTACTGGGAACAGGAACAGTGGTCGGCGGCGCTGGTGACGCTTAAACGGTTGCTGGCCTCTGATCCTGCCGATCGGGCGGCGCGGTTGCGGTTGGGAACGCTGCAAGCCATTTTTGATCCGCAGGCAGCGGCGCTGACTCTGGCAGAATCGGACGCTCCTTCGGCGGCGGCTTTGCTGGCGGCGGCACAGGGCGATGCCAACGATGTGCCGCGCCTGATGCGGGTGGGGTTGACGCTGGCCGGTGATGACAATTGGGCGATGGCTGAAGCAGCTTTTGAATATGCGGCCTCGTTTTCGCCACCAGATGGACTGGCTGCGGCCTACTGGGGGTTGGCGCGTGACCGGGTTGGGAAGGATGGCGCGGCACAGATTGCGGCGGCGGTGGCGCTGCTGCCTGCGAACGCGCAGGTGCACTATTTGCAGGGGCTTCATTTGCGATTGGTGGGGGATGCCGCTGGCAGCCTTCAATCGCTGCGGACGGCGGCGGAACTGGATGCTGAAAATCCGGCGTATGCAGCGGAACTGAGCGCGGCCTATGAACAGGCGGGCAATGTGGATGCGGCGCAAATCTGGCTGCGGCGGGCGGTGGCGCTGGCAGAAGGCGATGTGCGCTTTTCGACCCTGCTGGACGAGTTTTACCAGCGATTCCCTGCGCTGAAGCAGTGAAGCAATTCGAGCAGCGAAGTGGAGGATGGGCATGATTCGCGTGCGATTTTCACCCTATGCTGCGATTTCACCGGATTCCCCTTTGTTCCGGTTGGCAGGCCGCCGCCGCGCTCACTGGTCGCCAAATCGCTTGCTGATCTTCACGTTGCGCTGGCTCGCAGTGACTTCCAGCGTGCTGGTGCTGGCGTGGTTACAGATGCTACAAGGGCGTGATCTGCGAGATTATTCGATCAGCGTATATAGCGGCAATTTTCTGCTGGTTGCCTTTTTTGCAAGCATCCCGCTGGTTGTGCTGATGGATTTTCGCGTGCTGATTGTGACCTCGAACAGTATTGCGGG
>CAIPFY010000368.1 GCA_903864435.1 uncultured Chloroflexota bacterium
CCTCGGTACTGGCTAGGACGGGACATAAAACTTGCCTGTGGACAGGCTGTAAGACCAACGCCCTTTGGGGCAGCGGCAGGACTGGATGAAGCAGGAACAACCCGGATGGGTACATTTGTACACAAGAAAGGTAGCAGAACGCATGACCGAAATTATCCTACAGTTCGAGGTGGATGACCGCCCGACCACACCCGAAACCGTCACCGACGAGGCGCTGGCTGAGATGCTGGCGCATACCGGCGAACAGATTCGGGAACAGGTGATGCGTAAAACCAGCGACCTGCGCTGCGCGGAACACGGCAACGCGCCGCGAATCACGGTTACAGCCACTTACGAAAGCGCCAGCGAACAGATGGAACTGGCGTATCATGTGGATGCCTGCTGCCAGATGCTTCTGCTGCGTACCGTACAGGCGCTCAACCACTAGCGCGACGGGTTAGGCCAAGCTGTCCAGAATTTCCTGCCGCAGCCGCGCAAATTCATCTTCGGTGATTAGACCGGCACTCCGCGCTTCCTCAAGCTGCTTCAGGCGCGAGGTCAGGTCGGTGGGCTGCACCGTTCGCCCATCTAGCGTGATGACGGTTCGGGAAGCGTTGCTGAACGGCTGACCGAAACCGCCCGTCGAGCCGAGCGCCGATTGAATGCGTCTGCGCACCATGCCCTTCGCGCCGCTGATGATGAAGGTGATCCCCAGAAACAACAGTGTGACGAACACGCCGATCAGCGACATCGTGACGGGGCCGGTCACATCGCGCCGCGTTTCCTGCGCCGTCTGACAGGCGAAGGTGATATTGTAGGTGTTGCCGTACATGCGACTGGACTGCTGGACGATGGTTTCACCCGGCTGACAGTACACAGTGGTCATGAGTTGTTTGATGGGCGGCATACTCGCTCCGCTGACCAGCACTCCCACCAGCACCGCCACCGCGAACCCGATCAGCGCAAACCCGATGATAAAACGCAGCATTCATCCTCCCCGATTGTGCTAGAAAAACCCTCATGGCTTCATTGGGGTGCATTAGGATTTGGGATCAATAACCCTCATCCCCTGCCCTTCCGCTGCGCGTCATGGCGAAGGGTGTAAGGCAAGCAGACACATCTCGCGCCATGTCCCTACTGTATTTCTCCCCTCTCCTAGCTGTACTCAGCGGTTGGGAGAGGGGGCGGGGGTGAGGGCTGCCCCTATTTCCGAATGCACACGCTTCATTGTAGCAGCGGTTGGACGAGGGGCTACGCGCCCGCGTCAACGAATCTGCGAGAAGCGCGTTTCACTCGCGTTCCAGAATCAGGTGCGTGTAAGCATCCACCCGCGCCTGCCAGCCTGCCGCCACATACACAGTGCTGTCGAGTTGGAAGGCCAGCGCCGGCCCCGTGAAGATCGCGCCGGGGCGCAGCGCCGCCCGATCATAGTGCGCCATCGTCGGTGGTGAGGTGGGCAACGGGTCAGGCGTGTAGGGCGTGCAGTCGGCAGCCGGTTCTAGCGGCGGCTTGTCGGTCAGCCCGACGGCCTGCACCCGCAGATTAACCGCCTCCACCGGACGCTGAAGGGCGTGTCCGTAGGCGCGTTCGTGCGCGGCGTGGAAACCGTCCGCCAACCCATCGCGGCGAAACGGGACGTTCAGTTCATACGCCTGTCCGCGATAACGCAAATCCGCCGAGGGCGCGAAGGCCATTTGCTCCGGCGCGAAACCTTCTGCCGCCAGATCAGCCCGCGCCCGTTCCAGCAGGTCGTCCAGCAGCGGTTCCAGCGCCGCGCCGTCTGCCGCCGCGCCTAGTACCGAACGGCTGAACTCCAGCGTGACATCGGCGGCCAGCAGCCCGAAAGCGCACAGCACCCCCGGATAGCGCGGCACGAACACCCGCCGCATCTCCAGCCCTTCGGCTACCGCGCAGGCGTGCAGCGGCCCCGCGCCGCCGAAGGCCACCAGTGTGAACCCACGCGGATCGTAGCCCCGTGCAACCGACACGCGCCGCAGCGCCCGATCAATATTGGCGTTGGCGACCGCCACCACGCCTAGCGCCGCCGCTTCGGGCGATTGCCCCATTTGTGTGCCCAACGCCGCGACTGCGGTCTGTGCCGCCGCCGCATCCAGCGCCATGCGCCCGCCGAGGAAATGCGCCGCGTCCAGCCGCCCCAGCACGGCATGAGCATCGCTCACTGTGACCTGTGTGCCGCCGCGCCCGTAGCAGATCGGCCCCGGCGCGGAACCGGCGCTTTCCGGCCCCACGCGCAGCGCCCCGCCGCTATCCACCCGCGCAATCGAGCCGCCGCCTGCACCCACCGTATCAATATCCAGCAGGCGGATGCGCAGCGGCAGCCCGTCAATCTCGGATTCGGGACGGCGGGCGGGCGCGCCGGGGCAGAGCGCCACATCGGTCGAAGTGCCGCCAATGTCGAGCGTGATGAGATGGTCATAACCGGAGCGCGAAGCCTGCGCGAACGCGCCGATCACGCCCGCCGCCGGGCCGCTGAGGGCGGTTTGAACGGCCTGCTGACGCGCCCGCGCCGCGCTGACGATGCCGCCATCGGATTTCATCACGCGCAGGGTAGCGCGGGCGGGCAGCGCCGCTTCGAGATGCGACAGGTAGCGGCTCATCACCGGACGCACATACGCATCCAGCGCGGTCGTGCTGGCGCGTTCGTATTCGCGGAACTCCGGCAGCACTTCGCAGGAGAGCGCAATCTGCCCTTCGCGCAGCCAACCGCGTTCGAGGATGCGCGTCCGAACGGCCTGCTCATGCGCCGGATTCACGTAGCTATACAGGAAGCACACCGCCACCGCTTCCACATCGGCGGCGATCAGATCATCCAGCACCGCGTCCAATGCGGCAAAATCCAGCCGCGTCAACACCGCGCCGGTGTAGTCCAGTCGTTCGGGAACTTCGCGGCACAGCGCACGCGGAATCAGCGGCGGGGGAAGCTGCGGTTGCAAGGCATACAGCGCGGGGCGGTTCTGCCGCCCGATGAACAGAATGTCGCGGAAGCCCTGCGTGGTGATGAGCGCGGTACGTGCGCCTTTGCGTTCCAGAATGGCGTTGGTGGCAACAGTGGAACCGTGTACGACTTGCGTCAGCCCCTCCAGCCCGCCGGGGGTGATGGCCGCCAGTCCATCGAGCATGGCGCGGGCGGGGTTCTCTGGCGTACTCAATAGTTTATGGATGGTCAGACCACCCTCGGCGCTCATCACCAGATCGGTAAACGTGCCACCCACATCCACACCCACGCGCATAACCGGCTCCCCTCTGCACGAACGTGTCAGGGATTATAGCGGGTTTTGCACGGGGATGGGCGACCCTTACGGCGTTACTTCGGGCAGCGGGTGCGCGAACCGGGCGCATGGGTGAGCGTGGGTTCGGGCATCTTGACGTTGGCGGCGGGCAGCGGCCCGACAAGAATCAGGGGTGTGCCGCCTATCGCCGTGATGTCTATGGATTGCAGGAAGGGGAAATAGTCACAGGTGGCAGGGGGCAATTCCAGCGCCACAATCCCCGCCGAATCCGGGAAGGATAACTGATGGCTGTCCATCTGATAGAGCGCCCCTGCGCCCTTGCCCATCGGCAGATTGAGCGTCGCCGCATCCAGCGTGGTGTTCCACATGACATAAATGCGTTCGCCGCGTTCGGGGCGATCAAATGTAATCACGGTGGCGCGGTTTTCCAGCGTCCGCACCAGCGGATTTCGCAGCGTCCCCGTGCCGAAAATCTGGGTGGCGAGGCGGTAAGCAACCGCCGAGGGACGTGGGGTGTCGGGTTCGGGGTGCTGGCGGAAGCAAGCCGCATCGGGCGGGTTGCGGTACAGCCCGAACGTGTCGCCAAAGCAGATTCCGCCCTCACAGGTCGGTCCCGCGTCGGGCGCAAAATCGGTGCCGCCCGGTTGGTTGCCGCAGTCGTCATAAAGCTGGTGATAGAACACGACGGCAGCGCCTTCCGCCAGCGCATAAGCCGTACTCTGGATGAAAAAATCGGCCTGCTGCTGGCTGGTGGCACGCATCTGATGCTCTGCCGGTGTTTTCGCCCATGTCGGGCCGGGGTAATCGTCCCACACAGGCACGCCGCTTTCGTTCACCCAGATCGGGCGGGTGATGTTATAGGATTTGAGCGTCTGGTCTACCCAGTTCACCAGCCACCCGCTGCGCCAAGGATAGCTATAGTTGTGCAGCGCCACCGCGTCCATATACCAGTTGTATTCTTCGTGCTGCGGATCATCTTCAAAAATCGCCAGCACCCACGCCAGCCAGTTGTTATTCGTATTGAACAGCATCCCGCCGAACATCACCTGCGCTTCGGGGTCTACCCATTTGGCGACGATGTAAGCCGTTTTCAGCAGGCGGGCGTAATCGCCGATGGAGCTTTTCCAGAACAGCGAAAAGTCCGGCTCGTTCCAGATTTCCCACAGGCGTATACCCGCGCCGTCGGGCTGTCCGGTTTCCCGCGCCCAGTCCCCGCCGGGGCGGTAGCGCGTCACCGCTTGCCACACGAACTCGGCCCATGTGTTATTCGCGTTGATGGTTTTACCGGCACGCGGCGCATCAGTTCCATCGCTGAAGATCGGCTCTTGCAAACCGACCGGTTGCTGGTCGTCGCGGTGGAAGTCCGGCATCCCTAGCAGAATCGCGTCTATGCCCAGCCCGTGCGCCAGATCATCCGCCACCAGCCGGTCATAGTCCGACCAGTCCCACACGCCGGAGTCGGTTTCCACACGGTTCCAGTACAACGGCCAGCGGTTCCAGCCCGCGCCCAGTTCCAGCGCCTTCTGGTAGCGTTCGTCGGGCGTGATGGTTTCAGGGCCGCTGATATGGTTGATGCCAAAACGCGCCGAACGCAGATACGACTGCGGGGACGGCGTGGGGACGGACGGGGTGCTGTTGTCGGCGTAAAGCGACCCCATGCTCATCAACAGCGCCGTCCAAACGATCACAGTGGCTTGCAGGGTACGTGTCAAAAAGCGGGTTCGCATAATCCAGTTATGAAAGGCCATTTCTGCTCCATATTAGGGGGCAGTCGTCGCGGTAGGCTGCGGCGCACTCAGCCGCACAGAGTTCAAAATGTTGTCCAGCGTAGGCAGGAAGCCCGGCAATTCGTCCGGGATCGCATACGCGAACGCCAGCAATATCGTATCGACTCCGACGGGTTTCAGCACGGTCAACACCAGCTTGTTACCGCCTTCATCCCCCTCAACCCGTGCGGCGGGAATGCCGTTGATGTCGTAGACGCTCACCTCGCCCAGGTTGGTAGGGCCAGAACCGCCGCTGCTGGACACCGCGATCACCTGTGTCATCACTTCGCTGATGGGGGAATCGGCGTTCAGGTTATCAAGGTTCGCCAGCGGCAAGCGCACGAAATCAATCTCAAACATGCCCGCGCTGAGTTCAGAACCGACGCGCTGAAATACCGCGTTGCTGCTTCCCACCAGCACGATGCCATTGTCCAGTTCTCCCGAAACCCAGTCTCCCGGCATGTTGAAGCGCAGGCTGTCGTCGCGGGAGATAAACTCCCCGTCCAGCGACAGACCGGCAGGGCTGGCTTCGGTGGGGGCGGCGGTCGGTTCGGGTAGCGTCGCTGTCGCAGGCACATCTGTCGGCGACTGCGGGGCGGCGCTGGTCGGTGCGCCGTTCAGGATGGCCTGCGCGGTGGCAACCTGCGCCTGCTGTCCGGCGATTTCGGTGGCAGCGGCCCATGCCTGTTCCAGCGCGGCGGCGCGATCCGCTTCGGCAGACTCGCGGGCGAACAACGCCAGATCAAGGGCGGCGGTGGCGGTTGCCAGTTCGGATTCGGCGGCGGTCTGGGCGGTGGCGGCGCTGGCAATCTGTGCGCCCATCGTTGCCAGTTGGTCGGCTCCGGCAGTCGCGGCGGCGGCCTGTGCGTCGGCGCTGACTGCGGCGGCGGTGGCAGCGACATTGGCTCCGGCGGTGGCGCTGGCCTGTATCGCGGCAGCACGAGTGAACGCGGCCTGTGAGTCAGCTTGCGCGGTTTCCAGCGCGGCCTGTGCTTGCGCGGCGGCGGCGGATTGGGTTTCGGCGATCGTTTGCGCGGTCGCTTGCGCGGCAAGGGCATCGGCCTGTGCGGTAGCTGCCGAATCGCTCAAGGCCACCGCTGTAGCGCGTCCCGCTTCGGACTCCGCTTGCGCGGCGGCGGCAGTTTGCGCCTCCTGCACAGCGGTTTGCTGCTGAGAGAATGCCAGCACCGCAATGACGAGAGCGACCACGAACCCGATGACGGCGACCCGCTGTACCATATGCGACTTCTCCTGAAGCTGAGGCGACCTAACGCGCTAATCATGGCATAGAAAGGCGCAGGTGGCAAAGACCCGGTAGCGACTTCTCATAGCATCCTTAGAAGAAACGGTGAGCAACACGCTTTTGATGTATCATGAAATTCGCACTGTGATGGCGATGCACAAGAGGAGATCGTTCAATGAGCATCAGCCCTTTTCTGGCGTATATTCGCGGCCTACCCGAAACGCCTTCCGTAATCGAGATCAATATTCGTTCTGGCCCCAACAGCAGCTATGGACTTTTATTCAAAGCGCCAGTTGGAACCGCCAATCTGCCCGTGATGGATGTAAAGACCGACGACAAAGGCGCTAACTTTCAGGGCAAAGCCTACAACTGGGTGCTGCTTCAGTTCCCTAACGGGCAAAGTGGCTGGGCACGGGATGATTTGCTCGAAGTCAGCGGGGATGGCACGCGCTTCGGCTATGGCATGGTGTTCGTGCGGACGTTCGCGTTTGCCTTGCAGCGGCAGCCGGTCGTGCCGCCGGTTGTTCCTGCTGCGCCGCCTGCCCCCGCGCCGTCTGTCGCGCCGCAATCTGCTGCGCCTGTCCCCACCGCGCCGCCTGCCCCCGTCGCGCCGGTGGGCGTGGTGACGCCACCGCCCGCGCCGCCCGCGTCCCCGTTCACGGTGCTGCCGTCTGCGCCCGTTGCTCCGGTTGCGCCTGCTGTTCCGGTTGCTCCGGTTGCGCCCGTGCCACCTGCTCCCGCGCCGACCCCCGGCGTACCGCAAGGCGCACCTACCGCCATCATCAAGACGCAGGGTGCAGCCAACACCCGCACCGGCCCCGGCAGCAGTTTCAACCGCACTGGAATCACGCTGCCCCGTCATGGGCGCTATCCGCTGCTGGAAGTGCAGCGCGAAGCCACTGGACAGCAGTACCGCTGGTTCAAGCTGAACCAGAACGGTCAATTCCTGTGGATACGCGAGGATTTGGTGACGCATGAAGGCGACACCACCGCGCTAGGGCTGCCAAGCGATCTGTACCCCTCGCCCATGAAAGAGAATTACTGGTGGGTGCGCGGCTGGAATATCGCGCCGACCAAAGATGCCAGCCTGCCCGACCATGACGGTTGGGATCAGGGCGCGGCGACGGGCGAACCGATGTATGGCGGCCCGAAGGGTGGGCTGGTGGTCAAGTCGTTCCAGTGCGTGAAATGCACGGCTGACCGCCCCAGTACGTTGATGAACGGCTACAGCCTCGGCGATCCTTCGATTTACACCGATCCGGGCTGGGGCAACGGCTACGGCAATTACATCATCGTGCGCTATACCCACGACCAGTTACCCGCGTCCACCCGCGACTTGCTGGCTTCACGCGGGTTCCCCGGCGGTCACATCTTCGTGATGTACGCGCATCTTCATACGCGGTTGGTCGAAACCGGCGCACAGCTTGCGCCCGGACAGCAGATTTCGACCTGCGGCAATACGGGCAACTCGGAAGCCACCCATCTACATCTGGAGATTCGCGCCTCCCGCAGCGCAGACTTTACCGGATGGGCGACCATTCGTAGCGGCGTAATGGATCCGGTGGCGCTGTTCCGGCGCTAAACACAGGAGGACATGCAAAATGTCGGTGACTCCGTTTCAGGCCATCATTCGGGGAATCCGCGAAAACCCCGCGATTACCGAAGTGAACGTGCGGCTGGCCCCAACCGCCTCGCAGCAGTTGTTGTTCAAATGTGCGGTCGGCATGTCCAACCTGACGGTGCTGGATGTGCAACCGGACGAAAAAGCGGTGCAACTGGCAGGCCGCGTGTACCAGTGGTTGAAGTTGAACTTTCCAAACGGGCAAACCGGATGGGTGCGCGATGATTTGCTGGATGTGGTGGGGGATGGGACGCGCTTCGGCTACGGCATCGTGGCACAGCCTACCCCTGCCGGCCTGTTGAATCGCAGCATGAATGTCGGCGTGATTCAGCCGGGGCAGGAAGTGTTCCAATCCCCATTCACAACCTTCCCGCCGCCTGCCATGCCGACCGTTCCCAGCGCACCCACGCCCGCCGCGCCCACGCCGCCCGTATCGCCGGTGACGGTGTTGCCGCCTGCGCCTGTCGCACCCGCCGCGCCTGCGCCCACGCCGGGAATCGTCACCGGCGATCTGAACCGCGTGCGGCGGGCAGCCTTCAACATGACTTCGGCATGGGAAGGCGGCGGCTATGCCACCTACCAGACCTATGATGCAGGGATCATCAGCTACGGGCGCTTCCAGTTCACGCTGGCGGCGGGGAGCTTCATCACGGTACTCACCCGTTATCTGGAACGCGCTGCTGCCAACCCGACGGTAGACGGACTGCAAGCGTATATGCCGCGCATCACCGCCAAAGACCAATCGCTACGGCAGGATGCGTCACTCAAGATGTTGTGCCAGCAGGCGGCGCAAGACCCGATCATGCAGGCGGTTCAGGATGAAGTGGCGACGGAAGGCTACTGGCAGACCGTGATTGATTTGAGCATCACCCCGCGCAACATTCAGTCGCCGATGGGCTATGCGCTGCTGTTCGATATGTCCATCCAGCACGGGCGCTTCAACCACATCATTCCGGGGGCGGAAACGGCGCTGAACCTGCCGCCCAAATCGCGGTTAGGCGAAAACGGAACCAGTGAGCAAACCTTCATCCGTAAGGTCGCTGAGCTGCGCCTCGAAAACCTGAACGCGCTGGCGAAAAAGCTCAACTTGCCGGGGATGGCGCGGCGCGGTGAGTTCTGGGTGAATCTGGTGGCGCTTGGCGACTGGAATTTGCAGGGTGACGCCAACGGCACACTGAACGTCAACGGCAAAACGGTGCAGGTGCGTAACCCGTAAGCGGTTTCTAAGGATCGGTTTTTACGCATCAAATCGGATGAAAGATCGGGACGGCACGCAGGCCGTCCCCTACGCAGGCGAAAATTCGGAGTTGTAGGGGCTGGCCGGCGTGCCAGCCCATTTTTGTTCGTCGCGTTCCCGATACAGAACCTATCCCCATTACCCGCTACGCTGCCCTTCAAGGAAGCCGATCACCCCCCACAGGGTCTTTTTCAACTGGATACGCGCATAACCTGCGGTCGGC
>CAIPFY010000369.1 GCA_903864435.1 uncultured Chloroflexota bacterium
AGGGGATTGAGGGGCGAGGTGAGAGTTACCCCTCGCCGCGAATCTGGCGGCGCGTGGCCTTCAGGCGCTTCATCACATCGTTCGCGCCGCGCCCGAAGGTGTCATACAGCGTCTTGTAGTCGGCAAAGAGCGCGTCATAGGCCGCCTTGTTCGCCAGATTCGGCGTGACCACCTCATCCTTCAGCTTGCCCATGACATCGGCTGCCGCGTGAATATCCGGGAACACGCCGGCTGCTACCGCCGCGTGCATGGCTGAACCGAGCGCCGGCGCTTGTGCCGAACCCGCCAGCTTGAAGGTGCGTCCGGTGACATCGGCGTAAATCTGGCGCAGCAAGGCATTCTTCTCCGGCAGGCCGCCCGCCGCCACGATCTCCGTAACCGGAACGCCGCGCCCTTCAAAGGCTTCGATGATAACCCGCGTGCCGAAAGCCGTCGCTTCAATCAAGGCGCGGTAGATGTCCGGGGCGCGGGTGGCGAGCGTTGCGCCCACCAGCAACCCACTCAGTTCCACATCCACCAGCGTCGAACGGTTGCCGTTCCACCAGTCCAGCGCGATCAGGCCGTGTTCGCCCACCTTCTGCTTGGCGGCTTCGCGCTCCAGATAGGCATGCAAATCCAACCCTGCCGCCTTCGCCGCTTCGTGATATTCCGGCGGGACGGCATGGTTGACAAACCACGCGAAAATATCACCCACGCCGCTTTGACCGGCTTCGTACCCGTACAGGCCGGGGATGATGCCATCGCGCACCACGCCGCACATGCCTTCGACGGGCTGTGCGCTGTCGCCATTTAGCATGTGGCACGAGGAGGTTCCCATGATGATGGTCATGACGCCGGGGCGCGTGGCCTTCACAGCCGGCATTGTCACATGCGCGTCCACATTGGCGACCGCTACCGCCGTCCCTTCGCGCAGCCCCGTCCATGCAGCAGCCTGCGCCGTCAGCCCGCCCGCCCGCCCGCCTAGTGCGGCGAACTCGCGGGTCATCTTGGTATCCACAATGTCGGCGAAATCGGGATGCAGCGCCGCGAAATACTCGCGGGGCGGGTAGCCGTCGTCCTGCATCATTGCCTTATAGCCGGCGATGCACACACTGCGCGTTTCCACGCCGCACAGTTGCCAGATCACCCAGTCGGCGGCTTCGAGGATGCGATCCGCAGCGCGATACAGTTCGGGCGATTCCTGAAGGATTTGCAGCGCCTTGCTGAAGAACCATTCCGACGAAATTTTGCCGCCGTACAATGGCAGCCACTTCTGCCCCATGCGGCGGGCGGTTTCGTTGATTTGGTCAGCCTGCCCCTGCGCGGCATGGTGCTTCCACAACTTCACCCACGAATGCGGGTTGTCGCGCCATTCGGGCAGCACGCACAGCGGTGTGCCATCGGTGCGCGTGGGCAGGATGGTGCAGGCGGTGAAGTCCACCGCCACGCCCACCACGTCTTCGGGCTTCACGCCGCTTTGCTTGAGTACGGCGGGAATGGTGTTCTTAAAGACTTCGATGTAATCCATCGGGTCTTGCAGCGCCCAGTCCGGCGGCAGCGGTTTGTCATTGTGGGGCAAGTGGTGGTCAATCACCCCGTTCGAGTAGGGGTGAACGGCGGTAGCGATCTCGCGTCCGTCCCGCACGTCAACCAGCAGCGCACGTCCGGACTCCGTTCCAAAATCAATACCGATGGTGTACATAGCTTATCTTTCTGGTGGCATGAGTAAAAAAACTATCGTACAATGTTCATTGTGAACGTTCACTGAAAACTAACATGATTCGAGTGGTCTGTCAAGCAATGTAGCGGGAGCGAACCGGGGGGTATTTCAATTTTTAGGCAGGTATTCAAAAACCTCACCCCCTGCCCTCTCCATCACGCGGAATACCGCTAAGAGAGGGGGTAAGAGTCTCCCTCTTATTCCCCTTCGACAGTTGGGCGGGGGATGAGGGCGAATCCCTGCCCCTTTGCGGGTATTGCGTTAGGAAAATCACGGATGTCGGATAACCGCCGTTTCACCATGCACGATGTCGCCAACCGCGCTGGCGTGTCCTACCAGACGGTTTCGCGGGTCATCAACCACCACCCGCACGTCGCGCAGGATACCCGCGAACGGGTGCTGCACGTCATCGCAGAACTGGGCTACCGCCCCAACCGCGCCGCGCAACTGCTGGCCGGCAACCATTCGCGGGTGCTGGGCATGACCACCTTCGCCCTGAACCAGTACGGCCCGGCGCAAATGGTCATCAGCGTGGAACAGGCGGCGCGGGAAGCGGGCTACGATCTGATCTTCGCCAACGTGACCGACACCGCGTTGGAGAGCGTGCAGGCGGCGATTCATCATCTGCTGCACTGGGAAGTGGATGGGCTGGTGTTCCTCGCGCCGCTGACCGGCATGACCCCGGAGGATTTGCGGATGCTGTGCGGAGATGTGCCGCTGGTGCAAATCGGCGCATCCGGCGGCGACGGCGCGTCCTCGGCTGCCGTAGATCAGGCGCATGGCGGCAGGCTGATCGCGCAGCATTTGATGGGGCTAGGGCATACGCGCCTTGCGGAGATTCGCGGGCCAGCGGCATGGGTGGACGCGCAGGCGCGCCACCAGAGCTTGCTGGATGTGCTGGCGGAGGCCGGTCTGGAGCCGACCGCTTCAGAAGCGGGGGACTGGACACCCCGCAGCGGCTACGAAGCGGCGCGGGCGCTGCTGGCGAAGGGGGCGGCTTTCACGGCGCTGGTGGCGGGCAACGACCAGATGGCGCTAGGGGCACTGCGGGCGCTGAACGAGGCCGGACGGCGTGTGCCGCAGGATGTGTCGCTGGTGGGGTTTGACGACATTCCCGAAGCGGCCTATTTCGACCCGCCGCTGACCACCATCCGGCAGGATTTCGAGCAGTTAGGGCGGCAGGGCGTCGCCTACATGATCGAACGAATCGCCAATCCGGGGGCGGCGGCGCAGCACAGCCGCGTGCTGCCGCGCCTGATCGAACGCACCAGCAGCGCAGATGTAACGCGCTAGTGCGCATCGTCGTCTGCCGTCCACAACGAATTGAAGTAGCCTTGATGGATTCTTATCACTTTCCTCATTAATTATTGGTTATCATGGAGAGTATGAGTAAGAAATCATCGCGGCGTGTTTTCACTAAACTTAACCTACCGCTACATCGCGGCATGCTGGTAGATCGTTCGCACCTGTTCTCGCAGATGTTCACCAGCCCTGTTACCGCGTTGATCGCTCCTGTGGGTTCGGGCAAAAGCATGCTGGCGATGCAGTGGGCGACGGCCTTCAAGGGGGCGGTTTGCTGGATCACCTTGACGGAGGAGGATGACCGTCCGCGTGTTTTCTGGTCGTTCGCGCTCAACCTGCTGCGGCTGGTTGCGCCCGAACGATTTGAACTGTCGGCGCTGCTGCTGGCACAGGAAGGTGAGCGCGTTTCCGAGCGTTTTGTAGACATGCTTATCAGCGAGATTGCTACACTCGCTTTTCCCATCGCATTTGTGATTGACGAAGCGCATATCCTTCAAGACCCGGTGCTGGTTCAATCGCTGGCGCATTTTCTCAACCGCCGGACAGGGCATGTGCGCGTGGTTTTTGTCGGGCGGTCACTGGCACTGCCGCTGCTGGCACAGGCACATGTGGAAAGTGATCTGTCCTTCAGCTATGACGAAGCCGCACAAATTCTCACCGCCCAATCCGAAAACCCACCGGATAAAGTTGCCATTGCGAATATCGTGTCCGCCACCGAAGGGTGGGTGATGGGTGTGAAATTGGCGGGAATCGCCCTGCGTAGATCCTCGACCACCCTCAAACAAGTCGCCTCTTATTCTGCCCGCTACCTGTTCGATGAGGCGCTGCGCCATCTCCCTTTCGACCAGTTGGACTTTATGCAGCGCACCTGCGTTTGCGATTTGCTCATCCCCGCGCTGTGCGATGAGATAACCGGACGCAATGACAGCATGGCACAGATGGAAACGCTGATGATCGCCGGGGTGTTCATCACCCGTGTGAGCGAGGAACCGCCCACCTACCGCGCCCATGCGCTGCTACGCGAGGCGCTGCTGGAGAGGGCGCAGGCGAATAACCCGAACTTGCTGCGCGAATCGCACCGTCGGGCGGCAAAGTGGTATGCGCGTAGTGAGCAGTACCGTAATGCAGCAGAACATGCCAGCGGCAGCGGCGACATTCATTTGACCGCCGAATATGCGCTCGAAGCCTTCAAGAATGCCATTGTAGACAATGACCCCTTAGCCACTCGCAAATGGCTCGAAAACTTCCCGCCGGAAGTGCTGGATGTGTACCCGCGCTTGCACCTGTTTGCGATCATATCGCAATCCAATGCGGGCGAAAGCCTATCTATGATGCAGGCCCATTTGCAAAGATTGCAGGAACACCCGGATGTGGCGAAATTGCACGGCGAAATCGCGCTGGCAAAGTCTTATCTGAATCAATCAGAGATGAATTTTCCATCTGCGCTGGTACACATGGAAGAAGCGTTGACCCATTTGCAGAAAGATGCCCTGTACGCTTATGCAATGGGGGTTGCCTCGCTGCTTTACATTTTGACCGGTCAACCGGACAAAGGTCGAGCGATGATAAACGAGGAATACCGCGTGGCTCATGAAATCGGCAGTACCCCTACGATTCTGCATGCGCTCATCAGTCAAGTGTATTTTCATCTCGCCGATGGGGATTTTGTTCAAGTCTTGAAGATGGCTTCTGAAGGGATTGCTTTGATTCAAAAGGTGCGCGGCGCATTGGGGCGCTGGGCGCTGGATGCCGAACGAACGTTTCGTTATGAAGCGGGGATGGCGCTGATGTGCCGGGGCGAACTGGTGGAAGCCGATCAGATGCTACGGCCTGCTTTCGTACAGATCGAATGGATGGATGCGACCATTCTTTCCATGCTGTACTGCCTGCGCGGGAATATTGCCACGCTACGCCGCGATGAGAGTACCGCCAACGCGACTTTTGCGAATGCGGTGCTGCTGCGGGGTGGCGACCAACGTGCCGGCGATTTCAACATCCCTATTCAGCTTGAACGTATGCGTATCGTGTTGCGTTATCACCGCCCGAAGGATGCACGCCTCTGGCTGGAAAACCGCCCTCAAGGTGATATCCCATGGGAGATGGCGGCGAGTGAGATGATTATCACGACCCATGCCCGTATGGTCGTGGGGGACACCGCGCAGGTGCTGGAAACGCTGGAGCATCTTGAAAAGGACTTTGCCGCACGCGGGCAGCAAATTCTCGTGGCGAACACACTCGGTCTGAAGGTGCTGGCGCACTGGCTGATGGGTGATGAAGCGGCGGCGCGCACCGTGCTGGATCAGGCGATTACCCACACGCTGCCCGCCGGAAATGTGCTGCCGCTGGCACTGCTGCCGCTGATCCCGCTGCTGCGTCAGCGCGTATACGAGTTCTGGGAAGCCGGGGAAGACGACCACGCCGACCATCTACGGCGGGTCATTTTGCTGATGGGGGAAGAAGCGCCGGTAATGCCTCTCAAACCGCTGACCGACGTTGAGCGCAAGCTGGCGCTATTGATGCTTGCCGATGCTACAAGTTACGACATTGCAGAGCTGTTGTTTATGACGGATCGTGGAGTGCGCTATCACATTAGCAATTTGCATCACAAACTGCTCACGCACACCCGTCAACAGATGATTGAACGCTTGCGAAAGATTGATCTTTCGGAGTGATGGGCGTTAGGTTCCCGCGCCGGGTTTCCATATCAGCAGGAATTGTTCCGCATCCACGAACACCCCGTTGACCGCGATTTCCCAGTGGAAATGCGGCCCGCTGGTGCGCCCGGTATTGCCGACTGTTCCCAACACTTGCCCTTCGCTGATGGTCTGTCCGCGAGTGACGTGTATCTGAGCGAAATGACAGTAGGTGGAAAACACGCCCCAACCGTGATCTATGATGATGAGGTTGCCGCGTATATCCATAAATCCAGTATAGGCCACCGTCCCGCTGGCGCTGGCAAGGATCGGTTGCCCCAGCGGGGCGCGCAAATCCCAACCGGTATGGCGGGTTTGCATGGACTGGTTGAAGTTGCGGAACGCGCCGAACGGCGAGGTGAGCGTCCCGCCGGGGATGGGCAGTTCAAACCCTTTCGAGTCCCACAACTGCTGCGGCGTCACCGTGCTGAACACGCTTTCGAGGTGCGCCAGCTCGTTGCGCTCGATTTCGGGGTCTACCAGATAGGCTTTATCCGGCCCCAGCGTCACTTCCTGCCGGATGAATTTGCCCACCGTCACGCTCACCTGCGTGTTGATCGTTTCGCGGGTGTTGTCGGCATACCATGTGAACACATCGAGGCTGTAATCGCGGGCACTTTGCTCCATGCTGGGGGCGATGAAGGCATAAAAGCCGTCGCCTTCCACCGCAAAGAACTCGATCATTTCATCCAGAAAACGCGCCCGCGCACCAGCCAGCCCGTCGCCCATCACGCGCAACACGCCGGTTGAACCCTGTGGCATTTCCGCGAAGAAAAGTTCCAATGTGGCGCGTCCCTGTGTAAGGGTTTGTACGGGCAGCGGGCGCGGGATGGGAACCGCTGTCACCGGTGCGGCGGGCGTGGGTAGCGGCGCATCCGGGCCGCTGTCCTGTGCGGTGGTGGGTGCGCCTAGCGCCAGTAGCAGCGCCACGATGAGTATTCTGCAAAAACGAGTCACCATAAGCCATTTCATCCGAACCTTCAACAGCGCGGTAAGTATCGCACTGAGTAGGGTGCATTTCAAGCTAGGCGGCATCCCAAAACCCGCGTGGATACAACTATTCACCTGCGGGATGTGTCCGCCCTGCTGCTGCGGTGGCGCATGACCGCTAATCGGCGACCCGAATTTGAATTTCGCGTGCGATGTCGCTATCAATCGTGATCTGGGTGAAGCCCACTTGAAGGACGTGCGTGGGGGTTTTTTGCTCTAGGCGAATATGCGCTTCGGGCATCAGCCCCAGAATATGCAGGCGTTCAAGCCGCGCATAGGCTGTGGATTGCACGCTGACCACCACGCCGTTTTGCCCCGGTTGCAGGGCGGTCAGCGGGACGATGCTGCCGACAATGGGGCGGGCGCGGCGGCGACTGAGCCAGTTTCGCAGCGCGTTGGCAGTCCGGGAGCGCGTTTCATCCGGCATTTGATAGCCGCAGTTCGGGCAGCAGATGATGGCACAGGAGGCGTTCAATGCACAGGAAGCGTGACAGGACATCTGGCTAGAATCAAACTCGTAATGACAGAGTGGACAGTTCATCAAACGTATCCTTTACATGCCAGCGCGAACCAGAATCACGTTGACAATGCCGCCGATGGCGAACGCCAATGGAAACACCGTGAGCGCCATCCCCGCCGCGACCTTTCCGCCGTACTCCTTGACAATCACAAGGACATTGGCGATGCAGGGGATGAACAGGGTTATCACGATCAGGCTCACGATGGTCTGGCGGGTATCCAGCACGCCGGCGGTGGACAGCGCGAAAAGGCCGGCGGCTCCGTAATCGCGCCGCAAAAAGCCGATGAGGAAGGCGCTGGTGGCCACTGGCGGTAGCCCCAGTAGGCCGGTGATGAGCGGTGCGCCGATGCGTTCGGCAACGACGAGCGCCCCTGTTTTATCCAGCACGAACAGCAACAGCGTGCCGACGATAAAAAGCGGCAGCACCTCTTTTAAGTACCATTCCATCCGTGCCAGCGTTTTGATGACGATATTATCCAAGCGCGGCCACCGGATGGGCGGGATTTCGAGGATGAAGTCGCTCTGTTCGCCCGGTAGCAACTTGGACGCAATTAGGCCAACGGCGACCATTGTCCCGAAAACCACGCCGCCCCAGATGAGCGTCCCCACTGTGCCCACCTGACTCAACATGCCTAGAATCACGCCCAGCTGGGCGGAACACGGCACGCCTAACGCCAGCAGTAGTGTGACCAGAATGCGCTCCTTGCGGGTTTCGAGGATGCGGGTACTCATGGTTGCCATTGTGTCGCAGCCCAGCCCTAGCACCATCGGCAGCACCGCTTTGCCATTTAGCCCCATCCACTTGAACAGGCGGTTGAACATGATGGCAAGGCGTGGCAGATAGCCGCTGTCTTCCAGTATCGAGAAGGCCAGAAAAAAGGTGAACACAATGGGAAGGACGATTGCCAGCCCGTAGGCCAGTGCCATCGTGATGAGTCCGTACTGCCCGACAAACAGATCATGGAAGATGGGGGCAGGCAGCACCGTGTCTACCAAACGGGTGGCGGCGGGCGAAATAACCTGCCCGAAGATCGTACTCTCCAGAAATTTGACCAGTGTACCCGCGCCAAATTCCCCGACAAATTTATAGACCAACCACAGGATCACCAGCAAAAACGGCCAGCCCCAGAAGGGGTGAATCATCCACGCGCCCAACCGCGCCCGTCCGGTATCGCGGGCGGGCTGGATGTGCATCACATCCTGCAAGATGTACCTTGCCACGCGCATTTGCTCGCTGATGACCACTGCGCGGGCGGGGCGCTTTTCGTGGGCGCTCAAATCGGCTTGAATGGCGCTCAAGTCCGCCGTGAGCGCAAACGGTTGCCCCTGAGCAGCCTCCCCCGCAAGCAAGTGAATCGCCAGCGTCCGGGGGGTGCTGTGGTCGGGGAGCAGATGTTCGATGCGGGTGATGGCGTGTTCCAGCGGCGGCGCGTAGTGCAGGGGGAAATGTGACAGATGAGCGCGTTCCAGCCCGTCCTTCAGGCTGTCGAGGCCGATATTGCGGGTGGCAATCGTGGTGAGTACCTCAATGCCCAGTACCGCGCTGAGCTTGTGTACATCAATGTTCACCCCATGATCGTTGGCTTCATCAATCATGTTGAGAACCAGCAGCATCGGGATTCGCAGTTCCATAAGCTGCACCGTGAGCAGCAGCGCCCGTTGCAGATTTTTGGCGTCCGCGACCTGAATCACCGCCCGAATGTGTTCTTGCTGCTTGTAGAGCAAATCCGCCGTTACCCGTTCATCATCGGTGGTGGCGGTCAGGCTGTTGGTGCCGGGGGTATCTATAAGCGGAATCTGATTCGGCAGCATCCCCCTGCTAACTTCAACCGTCGTTCCGGGGTAGTTGGAAACCGTGACATAACGCCCGGTGAGCGCACCGAAGATGACCGATTTGCCGACGTTCGGATTCCCGACCAGAACTACAGGCGCATCTGGCGCGAATCGTGCAGGGGAACTTTCATGACCCGTCATAGCGGCTATGTTCGCACCTGTACACCCAACCGATGTTCAACATCCTAGTCTCAGGGCAGGGCTTCACCTAGTGAACTTTGCCACCAATAACAGGTGATGAATCGCTATCGGGCGATGAGCCGTTCTTGAAAAGGTCGCCGCGCCCCTTCGCCTGCATGTTCGGGAAAAGGGACGCGATGACGCGGGCGAACGCTTATTCTTCGATCACAAATTCGCCCGAACCTGCCAGCAGCCCGTCTACATACATCTCGACGGTGTACGTCGCTGAACTCAGGATGAAGGTGTCGCTGTAGGCGATTGCCAGCGGAATTTCGTACCCGCTGCCGGATGTGCCGCCGTCCCAATCGCGCACGATGCGCCACGACGGGTCTTCATCTCCGTCAATGTACACCTTAATCACGATCATCTGCCCGTCGCGCAGGCCGTCATAGTCGAACAGCAGGCTCATCTCCGACACGCCGCTGATAAACGCCTCGCCCACTTCTAAGCTGACGGTGCCATCATCGGCATACACCGGCACGCCGAAGGTGAAATTGCTGATCGTGGCGCTCAGACTGCCGGAGGGCGCTGTCCCCTGATATTCCAGCCCGACCGTGAGTTCCTTGATCTGCTTGATGAGCGCACCGGCGGCTTCATCAACCGCTGCCGGATCGGGGATGAGTGCCGGATCGGGCGTGCCTTCGCCGTTGGCGATCAACCCGCGAATTTCTTCCAGCCCCAGAACGCCAAAGTTCAGACCATACCACAACTGTGACGAGGGCGTTGTGCTGGCTTGCTGTGCGGCCTGCACTTCCGCGATGGCGGCCTGCATCGCCCCCTCATACGTGGCGCGGGCGGCATCCACCTGCCCGCTAATTAGTTGCGTGGCTCCCAGATCAAACTGTACCCACAGTTCGGATGGGCTGTTTTCCACCACGCTCTGTTGGAGCGCAATCGCCTTTGAGAACTGCCCCAGATAGTAATAGGCGATGGCGAGATCACCGAGCATGGAGGGGGTTTCCGCGCCCATTGTGCGCGCCTGCTCAAAATCGGCTGCCGCCGCCTCGTAGTTGCTCAGGCGCAAATTCGCGCCGCCCCGCGCCACATAAACAGCGGCATAATCCGGGTAGGCCGTGACGGCTTCATTAAAGGCCGCCAACGCCTCGTCGTCCCGGTTCTGATATACCAGCCCGACACCGCGAGTATAGGCTTCAATCGCGGCGGGCTGGGTGCGCAGGTCGAATACCGGGGCGGCGTAAACCAGTGCCGCCCAGACCACCGCCACCAGCGCCAACGCACTCCCCACCACCACGAAAATGACCTGCGAAGCGGGGTGGTCAATGGACGCTGCGAGGCCGAGTAGGAACAGCGATACCGCCAGAATGGTTAAATGGACGATATAGGTGTTCGCTTTGGTATCCCACGCATCTTTCACGCCGGCTGCCGCCGTGTATTCTTCGCCAAGCTGCGTGACGCGGGCGCGGAAAGTGTCCACCTCGTAGCGGGCGAAATCCACGTCGCCCGTTCCTTCGTCAAAGTAAGGCGCTTGCAGCAGCGGACTCAGCAGGCGAATCTGTTCGGCGGCGCTGGTGTAACGGACTGCCGCCGCATCGTCGCCGCGTTCCTGTGCGGCGGTCGCCTGTACATCTAACTGGAACCACGTCTGAAAGGCTTCGTTGTAGTCGTAGTAGCTGCGGCTGTTGCCGTTAATGTTCTGACCGAGCATTTCGACGGCAAGGCTGTTCGCATCGCGCCCGCTGCGGTCATCGCGGTTGCTGGCGTCCGATTGCAGGTAAGCGACTATAGCGGTGACAACCGTGATGATGGCAATCAGGATCGGCACAAATCCCTTAAAGCGTTCATTCATGACCCTAACCGTCCCATCTCGATCAAAACCGTCCCCACGATGCTAACGACCAGCAGCAGGCTACCGCCGCCGAGTAGCACCATTTTGAGCCGATCTGTCGCGACTTCGATCAACGTGAGCAGCACCAGCGTCACCGCCAGCGCCGAAAAGATAATGAGGAAATTCTGACTTTTGGTACGGAACTGATCGGCTTCGGAGAAGTTCGTGACCGGATCGAGGTCTGCTGCCCGCGCCGCGTCCGCGAAGATTTGCCCCTGCTGCCGTTCCAGCCCGTAACTCCCGTCGCGGTTCAAGAACTGGTTGGGGAAGGTTTGCTGCGCGACCGTCATTTGATCGTTGACGTTAGCCAACTCGGTGTTGAGTGCGTCAATCTCGTCCACCGCGTCCTCTGGTAGCGCACTCAGGTCAGCTTCCAGCGCGGCAATGATCTGCCGATCGCGGTAGTACTGGGTGTACGCGCCGTAATCGCCATAGGTCGTGACTGCCGAGAGCGCACGCACTTCGTTGAGATGGATGGCGGCGCGTAATCCGGCGGTATCCGAGTCGCCCGCCGCATCCGCAGCCACCGACCCCCGCCACGCCACAATCGCGCCGACCACACTGGTAACGGCGATCAAGAGCGCAATCACGATCTTTAAACGGTCATCTTCCTGAACATGAGCAGCTTCCATAATCATCCTCCCGGTTCGGGGCTGCGTTGAACGTCAATATCAATAATGGATAAGCAGCCGCGCCCACTCTCGATTCAAGAGGCCGTTGTGAAGGCGTCGCTATCCATCATTCACCGCATTGAGTGTATCCAGAATCAAGTAAAGCAGGGTATATCTGCGGACTCAAATGTTAAGATAAACGCATCAAAATTTACACAAATGGGGATGGGCGGTGTGGGCTGGTGGCTGGCGTGCGGATACGGTCAGCGCCGTGTCCGCACGCCGTTCGGTCTAGGTGACTCGCGCCCGGAAGAACCCCGCCACATAGCGGTAAAGCTCCAGCGTATTCTTGGGCTGCTGCTTGCCTTCTTCCAGCTTACGCGCCATCGAACCGTCTTCGAGCGCCTTCACATTCCCATCTGCCGCGATTATCGCGGGCAGCGCAGCGATGCGCTGAAGATCAATCGCCAGATCACGCACGATTTCGCGCTGTTGCGCCAGCGGCACTTCGCCCCACAAGCTGTCCATTGCGCCGCGTATGGATTCGACGCTGATCGTCAGCTTCTTGTCCGGCGGGAATGCCCGCAGCGCCGCCCGCAGCAGGTGGTTGGTGATATTCAAATCGTCACGCAGGGCGCGAATGTCGCGTTCGCCCAGCGGGTGCTTGAGTACCCGTTCCATGCGCAGCGGGTAACGTTTGCCTTTGGTCAAATAACCGCCCATCGCCCAGAATGCATCCAGCGGGGTAACAGGCGCAACTTGACCGACCAGCAGCATATCCACAAACCGTTCGGCGTCGCGGGGGCGGGTTTGGCGGGCATGATCGCCCAATACCAGCGTGACGCGCCCCAATCCGATGCAGTCGGTAGCGACCGTGTTGCATTCCTCGTCGGACAGGTTGCCGGGCATACTGTTCAGGTTGCCCAACACCGCGCCGGATGTGGGCAAGCGAGTTTTGTCGGAATAAGCCGCCGCCGTATCATGCAGAAATTCGGCAGCGCGGTGCAACATCTGGGCATACTCGTACAGGTTCATCCCGTCCAGCAGCCATTTGAGGGCGATTGTGGCTTCCATCGCCTGCTGCACGCCCACCCCGAATTCGCGGCCAAATGCCGCCACCGCCCGCCGCGCTATTTCGTCGTCGGATTGACGCACGTAGCGCCGCAGCAGTTCCAGCGCCGCCAACCGTACCCGATCATCCCAGTCCAGCAGCTTATACATGCGCCCGATCAGGTTCACGCCGCGTTCGCCTTCGCGTGTGGCGATGGCGGGCAGCAGGCCGGCGACCTTGATGGTCTTGTTCACATCTTTGCGCTTAATATGGAAGCGCAGCAGCGCAATCATGGCCTGCGGCGGGATAAATTCCAGCATGGACGGGTTTTCAAACATCATCTGCGTGACCGAATCCGCCACCGGATCGAGCGCCGATGACCACTCGTGGCCTTCCAGCGCACCGATGTAGGCCATCGCCAGCGGCACCGACCGGATGCCGCCCCGTGTGACGGCTTCCAGCGCCGCCGGAACAAACTCGGTCTGGACATACGTTTCGGCAAACAAGCGCCGCACCGTATTGATGTACTCCCCTTGCCGATCACCCGGATACAGCATCCGCGCCTGATGGGTCATTTCGGTGGCGAGTTCCGCATACGCGCCGAAGGCCAGCAGCAGTTGGAGGATGTAGGTCGGGCCGGGCGGCTCCAGCCGTTCCAGCACTTCATCCGTAGACATATTGCTGGCGATCCATGCCAGCGTTTGACTGTACTGTGCGCCCCACGCCGTCTGAATCAGGCCGATCATGGACGAAAGTTCGGGCGTGTCAATCAGGTCAGGCCGTCCCGCCCGCACTGCCATTTCGGACATGCGGATGAGAATGAGGTTTTGCCAGCCCTCGCCAAAGGTTTCGGCAGCCCCTAGCACAATACCGGGAGGCGCGATACCCGCGTCTTGCCCGGTGAGATAAGGCACGAGGCGCACGAAGGCGGACGGCAGTTGCGCGGTGAACTTGGACGAGATCACCATCCGCCGCAGCAAATCGCTGTCGAGGTAATTGACCGCCAGCAAAAAGATGGTCATGTTCAGATCGGAGTCAAGCATCGCCAGCGGCAGCGTTTTCTCGACGATTTTGGGGACAATGCGGCTGATTTCCAGCCCCGGCTCGGCATGATGAATCTGTTCGAGGAAGGTGTTCAGCCCGCCCACATCCCGCGCTGCTACCAACGAGTCCAGATGGGTGAGCGCGGCGCGGTGGGTGAGTTCCACCCACTTCATCCCCACCGGCCCTAGCGGGTTGCCCATCCACTTATCGAGCGCATCGTAGACGATGCCGGCCTGCCCGTCGTTCACCGCCTCGATGAACTGGTTCTGCACCGCGATTTCCAGTTCCGGTTGCTGCCGCAGCGTGACAGCAATCGGGTCGGCATAGCCCATATCGCCCAGCGCCAGCGCGAACGCCAGCAGGTGGCGCGTGTAGGCGATCTTCAAATCATCCGAGAGGGTGGGGTCTTCCGCCAGCACCCGCGAAACATCCGCCACTTCTACCGGTTGGTTGTTCAAAATGGACTCGTCCAGCCGCAGCCGCGTCGCGCCATAGCCCATCGCCTGCGCCAGCGTTTCGCCGCGCCGGATGCGCCACGCCGCCACATTAGTCAGCGCCAGCGTTTGCTGCGCCACCAGTTCGGCATCCAAGCGTAGCTGGCTGGTGATGTAGTGGCTGTAATCATCCGTCACCACATTGCCGCCCGTTTTAGCGCGTTCCCAGTGGAAAACGAGCATCTGCCGCGAGAGCCGTTCCCCTGCGTGGAAGCGAATCTGGGTGTCTACCGCCGTATAGTCCATCGTGTGCGTGGCGAAGGTCACGCCGAAACGCGCCGAGGGCGGCAGGAGCGCCAGCAAACCCTGTATAAATTTAATCCGCGTTTCCAGTTCGGGCGGCGCGGCTTGCACCACCAGCGGGATACCCTGCACAATCGCCGAAAGCAACTGCTCGATGAGGGGCATCCGGTTGCGGGTAAAGGTCATCAGATCAAGGATGTCATCCACCTGCTGCGCATTGGAAGGCGCTGCCACTTCCGCCAGCGCAATCGGCGGCAAGCGTTTGCCCGGTGCTTCAAAGGTGGGCATTTGCGGTTCGACCAGTGTGAGCAGGTTGCCGAGGTTGCCGCTGGCGGAACGCAGCACGTCCGGCGTGAGAATGATGAAGTGCATCATCGTCAGGTTGTTGGGGGTGATCTGTGCCTGTACCAGCACAAAAGGCACCGCGCTCCGTCCGCGCACCAATGCCCACGACCCGACCGGCGACCCAGCTATCGGCGGAATCAGCGCACAGGCCACCGCGTCCGCAACGATTTCCGCGCTCACACCCGGCGAAGCAGCCAGCGGTTGCAGCGCACGTTGAGCCGTGACCTGCCCGTAATAAAAGTGCTCCAAAGCGTATCGGCCTTGCGCCACGGTGTACTCTCGATCGCTAATACATCCCATTCCTCACTCAGTAGTGTAGCATAGACGTGAAATTCGTGTCACCTGACCTCCGTCCCGCCCGCCGGCAAAATGCGTGAATATTGCGAAAATTCCCCCGCGCCATGCTTGCTTGGACAAAAGGCCAGTAGTCAATTCGCAATTATTCTTTCAAGAGCCTTACGCTAGAACTATTAAGGACTTCCGAAAAACTTCTGAATCATTCTCTAAAAAGCTGTTATAATCCCCGCAACGTATGCTATACTCCTGTCAAATCTTGCAGCGAATAATTGGCTACGGATCATCATGATGTCTTATCAGAATGCGATGGATCGGTTTCATAAGACTCTCAAGATCGCCATGAAAAACGAAGCCCTGTTAATGGTGATGGATACCCTCTCCAAAATGGCGGAGTTGATGGTGCAAAAGGGCGAAAAAGAACGCGCTGTCGAAATACTCACCATTGCGCTGCTTTACCCCATGCGTGACGGCACCCGCGCCCGCGCCGAAGGGCTGTACCTGTCGTTGGAAGCCGAAATGTCCTCCCGTGTGATCGCAGATGCGAAACTGCTGGCTGAGGACATCACGCTGGATGATCTGATGGTCGTCATACTCGGTCAAGATCAGGCTTAAGGCGCGGCTATCCCATCAGCGTCAGCAATTTCACCAGCGCGAATAACCCGAAGGCGGCATGTACCAGCAGCGCGGCACGGGTGGACTGGGTATACAGCCGCACTGCGCCATACACCAGTCCGGCGATCAGCGGCGATAACAGGCCGTACCACATCCCGGCGAAGCCTTCCAGCGCCGTCGAATAGCTCACCCAATGGAACACCCCGTATAAAACCGCCGACAGCAAATAGCCCGGCCACGCCCCCAGCGTCCGGCGCAGGGCAGGTAGTGCCAGCCCCCGGAAAACCAGTTCTTCAGCCAGCGGTTGCAAAATCACCATGAAGCAGATTGCGAACAGCCACGTCACCGGCGATAGCGCCAGCCCGCTGTATAGAAAATTGCTGTACACCCCGATCAATTCCGGTTCTGGCAGGAACGCGCCGGTAATGCGTCCGGCGATGATGTCCATCGTGACAGCTAACCCCACGCCGATCAGCAGCAGCAGCAGCGCATCCTGCGACAGCAGCTGCGAAGGGTGCAGGTTGCCCAACCGCAACGCCTGTGCCTGTTCCGGTTGACGGCGCGTGAAGATGACGAATATCACCGTCAAACTCGCGCCGAATGCCCAACTGACCAGCATCACCGCTTCCATCTGCCCCAGCGTCGAAAGCGCCACCGTCGTTCCGATGATGGCCGCCGCAAAAGACGCCACGATGGCCGCCAGCGCCCCGCCCAACCCCCACGGCACCGCAGCCTGCGTTGCGCCGATTCGCTCTCGTAGTTGTTTGAACATCCCTCTGCCCTTTCACGGAACGGTGTACGTATTTGGGATTGTAGCGAGTCGCACCGGATTTGGAACTATCTATTGTGTGCCTGCTCATCTTTGGGTAGGCTGTGGAAAACATGCGGAGCGGAGAATGTCCCGAACCATTTTCTTTAACATCCCTGCCACCGGACATATCAACCCCACGCTGGGCGTGCTGCGTGAACTGCGGGCGCGGGGCGAGGAGGTGCTGGTGGTCAACACCGAACGGATGCGTTCGCAGTACGCGGGGCTGGATGTGCGCTTCGCGGCCTACCCGATAGACGAGGAGCGCCTAACGCTGTTCGGGGTGACGCAGGGCGGCAGCGTGATAGATAACGCGCTGGCGCTGGTGCATTTGAGCGAACAGATCATGCCCTTCATGCTCGATCTGCTGGAACGCGAACAGCCGGATTATGTGATTTACGACTCGCTGTGCGGTTGGGCGCGGCAGGCAGTAGTCAAACGCGGTCTGCCCGCCGCCGCCTCCATCACCACGCTGGTGCTGCTGCCCGACACCCTGCCGCCGCTGCCGCCGTCGTTGCTGCTGCACACGCTGGGGGCGCTGCTGCTGCGGATGCCCTCGTATGCGCGGGTGGCGTGGCGAATGCGCCGCCGCTTCGGGGTGAAGGGTATCGGCATCATGGGCGCTGTGATGAATACCGCCGCCTTGAACATCGTGTTCACCTCGTCCGAAATTCAAATGGGATCGGCGCAGTTGGCGACCAAAGGTTTTCGCTTCGTCGGGCCATCGTTCGCAGAGCGTCCGGCGGAGACTGATTTTCCCTTCGACCAGCTCACGCGCAAGCCGCTGATCTACATCTCGTTGGGGACGATTAACAACCAGAATCACGACTTTTACCGCATGTGCTTTGAAGCCTTCGCGGATTACCCCGCGCAGTTCATCCTGTCGGCAGGGCAGCGCACCGACCTGAAGGCGCTCGGCACACCCCCCGCCAACTTCCTCGTGCGCAACTTCGTCCCGCAGTTGGACGTGCTTCAGCGCGTGGAAGTGTTCATCACGCATGGCGGCATGAACAGCGTCCACGAAGGGCTGTACTACAGCGTGCCGCTGGTGGTTGTGCCGCAGCAGATCGAGCAGTCGGTGGTGGCGCGGCGGGTGGTGGAATTGGGCGCGGGCGTGGCGTTGGGCGATACCCCGCCCTACGGACGCACCAGCGCCGCCGCGCTGCGTCATGCGCTGGAGCAGGTGATGGCCGCGCCAGAAGCCTACCGGACGGCGGCGGCGCGGCTGGGCAAAGGGCTGCGCGAGGCCGGCGGTGCGGCGCGGGCGGCAGAAGAACTCATCGCCTTCGGGCAGTCCCAAAAGGGGAAACGATGACTCCGGTTACGCTGATTATCCTCGGTCTGGTGGTCGGGGCGTTCGCCTTTCTGGTGGGCGCAATGGTCTATGTGCTGCTGCGGGGTCGCCCGATGGATGCGGCGGTGCTGGCGGCGTTCGCGGCAGAACAGGGCGCAACGGTGCAACCGCTGGCGGAAGGCCGTCCGGCGGTGCGGTTGGCGCGTCCGTATGGCGAGGCGCTGGTGGGCGCATGGCGCGAACGCGGGCCGGGGGAAGGCCGCCGCGCCCCGCACGTCCACATCCGTTTGACGCTGACCCCGCCGCCGCCGCCGCCTGATTTCTGGGTGCAGCATCGTGTTGGCGCTGACCTGGCTGTCCCCGGTTTGCGGGCAGTTGCCAGCGGCGATGCGGCCTTCGATGCCGCCTATCACTGTCTGGTGAGCGAACAGGCTGCCGATGCCGCTGGAATTGCGGGGCGGTTGGCGCAGATTGTTCCTGCGCTCAAAAGCGGCAAGCACCTGCACGCGGTCTATGCGCAGGGCGTGTTGAGCCTGCGCTTTCGCCGCAACCCGCCCGATGCGGCGGGGTATGCCGCGCTGCTGGCAAAAGCCGAGTCGTTCGCGGCGGCGCTGCGGGATATTCAGGTTTAATGTGTCGTAAGCTGGCGCGTAACGTCTAAAAAATTATAGGATCGTATCAACTCTGTATAATTCGGAGATGATAGGAGTCCCTAAAATGGTCGTTCATCCTCGCACCGCTTCATGGCTCAAGGCGCAACAGTGGTTCGCCCGTGATGCGATTGGATTCTCAGTTGGAATGTGCCGTGAGTATGGCGATCTGGTCTTTCTACCTGCCCCGTTTGGTTTGGGGCAGGTACTCGTCTATCATCCCGACCATGTTCACACGCTCCTCGTCAAACTTGCAGATAAGCTGGAAAAGCCCGAAATCATCAAAAAGATCGTCCGTTCTTCGTTCGGGGATGGCCTGTTAATCAGCGAGGGCGCGAAATGGAAGCGTCAGCGCAAGCTGATTCAGCCCGCCTTCCATCACGGACGAATCGGACGTTATGGCGAACGCATTGTCGCGCTGACTGAAGAACTGTCCACAACATGGATGAAGGGTGAAGTGCGCGATGTCCCCGCAGACATGCGGGCGCTCACGCTGCGAATCGTGGTGGATGCCCTGTTCAAAGCGGATATTTCTGACGATACCAAGGCGATTGCGCGGGGTATGCAAATGCTGGGCGAGGCGCTGGCTGTGCAGAGTCGTTCGCCTTTACTGGCGTTCCTGCCAGATTCATTTCCGCTTCCCATACTGCGCCGCAAACGGGAAGCGGTCGCGCTCATGAATCCGGTCATCTACCGCTTGATTCGGGAGCGCAAGGCAGAAGGCGAAGAACGCGAGGATTTACTCTCGGTGCTGCTGTTTGCGACTGACCCTGAAACTGGTCAGGGCATGAGCGAGAACCAACTCCGAGATGAAGTGATGACCCTTTTCATTGCGGGGCACGAAACGACTGCTACCACGCTGAGCTGGGCACTGGTCGAACTCGCACGCCATCCGGCTGTCGAGGAGCGCGTCCATGCAGAACTGGATGCAGCACTAGGCGACCGACTGCCGACGGCGGATGATCTCAGCCGAATGCCGTATTTACAGGCCGTGATTCAGGAAGTGCTGCGGCTGTATCCGCCTTCGATACTTATTATCCGCCGTGCGCTGGAAGACCTCGATCTTGATGATGGCAACCGCATTCCCAAAGGCACGATCATTCAGATCAACCAGTATGCTAACCATCATGACTCCCGCTGGTTCCCTGAACCGGAATCTTTCCAACCGGAACGCTGGTTGGATGCGGAATTCGAGAAAAGCCTGCCCAAAGGTGCGTATATCCCGTTTGGCGCTGGCCCACGCATCTGCGTTGGGAATGGCTTTGCGCTGATGGAAGCGCCGCTGGTGCTGGCAACTTTCTGTCGCCGTTTCCATCTGGAAAACGTTGGGAAGCCAGCCGAACCGGTTGTGGGCGTGGCGATGGGCTTCAAATCGCCTGCCCTGATGCGGGTGCAGGTGCGCTAGTCCGCCTGTATCTCCTGTCATCAAGGGCTAAACCACAGCAGTCGCATCAGCTATTCGGCCTCAAAGGTGTAAGTCTTTGCGCTCGGTTAGCAGTTGGTGGAGCATGGCGGCGGTGTTCCATGCGTCATCATCCCCACGATGGTGACGCCCTTCCAGTGGAATCTGCATTTGCTCCATCGCCTGCGCCATCCCTAGATCGTGGCGCATCCCCCGGATGAGGGTGAACAGCGTTTTGATGTTCAGATGGGACGGGCTAAACGGGTACTGGATGCCCCGCGCCGCGCACTGTCGCTCGAACTGCTGGCGGTCATAGTCGCCATAGCTGGCCCACACGCGCTGCCGTCCCCGGTACTGCTTTTCCAGAATCAAGCAGGCTTCGCTGAAGCTCATACCGCGCTCCACCTGTGCCTGTGTGAGCGTGGTGAGCGAGGTGCAAAAATCGCTCACGGTGCTGCGCTCCGGTCGCACCAGCAGGCTGCGCTTTTCGACGCGCTCCCCGGTTGCGGGTTTGAGCATACACAGCCCGATTTCGATAATCTCATTTTCCTGATCGGGCGGCGTGTGCCGTTCCCAGCAGGTACATTCAATATCAACCACAAGAATTTGATCGTAACGACGGGTCACGGAATATGCTCTAGGGTTCAGCCAGCGTGGGCAGCAAAATGATGCTTCAGATTATAGCGTGAGGTGGCCTGTTTTGCTTTGGCATCTCGAACCAATCGGAGCAACGTTTTCGGGGTTGCGCTACAATCACGCTTGACCCATTTTTCAGCATAGGTCACGCATTATTGTGGTTCGGTTCGATACCTATAAAGCCAGCGCCTTTCTCGTCTGGCAGTTGAAACATGCTGGCGCGGTCATTCAAGAAGATGGCGGCGACATCATTCAGGTGCGCATTGCCTCCGGCGAAACCATCCGTATTCATTTGATCGAAAGCTCGATTCCGGTCTACGAGATCAAAAACACATTGGCGGATAATGACGCCAGTGGGATACACACCCTGTTCTTGCTGTGGTGCGATATGCTGCTGCCGACGGAAGGGCATGTGGTCGAAAAACAGGATTGGGAAATCGCGCTGGCGGCGCTGTATGGTGAGCGCATCTACGCCTATGATCTGTATGGTAGCGAGATGTTCATCTTCCCGGTGCATTATGACCCGCACGGCGCGTATCATCATATCCGTTACGGCAAAATGGTCGGGGCGCGACAGTTATTCGGGGAGATGGTCGAAACGTGGGTGGGGACGGTGCGCGGCAGGCATCGGGTGGCGGGCTTCGCGGAACGGGCGCACCGTTCGCAACAGCACATGCCACCGGCTGATCGGGCTGGCTTAGACGCGCTGGCGGCGGCTTATGCGCTGCTAGGTGTACGGGCGGATGCCGAACCGGAAGATGTGAAAACCGCTTTTCGCCGCATCGCCCGTAAAATCCACCCCGATGTGAACCCGTCCCATGACGCCACCCGGCAAATGCAGGCGTTGAATGAGGCCTACCGCCGCATTATGAACGCCATTGACGACGACACCCCCGCTTCTTAACAGATCAAGAGATGTTGAACGTATGGATTCTTCGCCCGTTTCCCCTACCTCTGTGCGCTGGCGTTCGGTGGCGCTGCCTGCTGAACACGGTGGCTGGAGCTTTATCCTTGAACCGATCGTGCTGGGGCTGCTGCTGTCACCCTCCGCTGCGGCGCTGGCACTGGGCGTGGCGGCGCTGGCGCTGTTCCTGCTGCGCCAACCCCTCAAGATTGTGACCCGTGATCGGCGTGCAGGTCGTGTATATGCACGCACCCGTCTGGCGTTGCGTTTCGTTCTGCTGGATGCCGGACTTGTGCTGGTTGCCGCGTTGACCGTGCTGGGGCTGCTGCCTGACCCCGCTGCGCTCATTCCTCTGGCGTTGGCGCTGCCGCTGGTGGCGCTGCAAATCCGTTATGATGTGGAGAACCAGAGCCGCGCTGCTGTCGCTGAAATGGCGGGGGCGCTGGTCACGGGGTCACTGACCGCCACAATGGTGATGATGCACGGTTGGTCACTGCTGGCGGCGCTGGGGATATGGGCCATTCTCGCGCTCAAAGCAGCGGCTGCGGTGCTGTATGTGCGGGCGCGGTTGCGTTTGGAACGCAAAAAACCAGCCGCAACACGGCAGGCTGTTGGCTTTCATGGCGCGGCAACGGTGCTGCTGGCACTGGCGGCGGTGGCGCGTGTCGTCCCGGTGACGGCTCCCCTCGTGCTGGCGATTCTGACAGCGCGTGCAGCATGGGGACTATCGGCACGGCGCACCGCCTACCCCGCCAAAATTGTCGGGATGCAGGAAGTGGGCTACGGCGTACTGTCCATCGTGTTGATCGCATTGGGGTACGCAGCGGGGTTTTGAAGAACCTACCCTGAAAAGCGGGGTTGGGGGACTGGAATCAGCGCACGGGCTTCTCGCCCACCAGCAGCGCACCTTGCAGCGTGAAATCGTGGTTGGGCTGCACCGCGAAGGCCGCGCCGACCTCGGCAGGTGCGGTGTCGAACAGGGCGCGAATCATGGCGACATTCTGCGGCGGCGTGGCGATGCGCTCCACCCATGCGTCAAAACCCAGCGGCACCGGCCACGAGGCGTTCACCTGCGCCGATAGGCCGGCCTGCGCGAACAGCGCCAGCCATTGCGCCGCGCTGTGATCGCGCACATGGGACAAATCGCGCAGCAGTTCGATGGTTTGCAGGAAGGTATCCAGCACGAAGCTGTCGAACGAAACGATGTCGCTCAACACAAAGCGCCCGCCCGGTTTGAGGACGCGCCGGATTTCGCGCAGGGCGGCGGCAGGGTTCGGCCAGTGGTGGGCGCTGTAGCGCGAAACCACATGGTCGAAGCGTTCATCCTCGAAGGGCAGGGCCTCCACATCCCCCTGCGCCGTCTGAATGTTCGCCAAGCCGCGCTGTGCCGCCAGCGCCCGCACCTGTTCCAGCATGGTCGCCGTCAGATCGAAGGCCACCACCTCGCGCACCAGCGGCGCGACTGCCGCCGACGCATGTCCCGCGCCGCAGCCGGCATCCAGCACCGAAGCCGCCGGAAACGGGCGCATCTGGTCGGCCAGCAGCACCAGATCAGCGCCAGCGGCATGTACCGCGCTGGTCAGGTAATTGGCGGCCACTTTGCCGAACTGATCCTGTACGGCCTGTTTGATGTCTGCCATGTGCCGCCGCCTCCACTATATCCGTATTGAGACAGTGATTGTACATCGCTGACGAGCAAGGCCGCATCCGATAAGTAATTCGTGAAAAATGACACAAACGAAATGTCGAGCGCCTTTTGGAGTCGCTCATAGTGTGATAATCTGTAATGGGGATGAATGTTTGTGGTCGCAAGAAGGGGCTGGAAATGTCCGACGACAACTTCCAGATGAATTACACCGAAGGTTTGAGCGCCTTTCAATCGGCACGGCGGCGGGCGTTCTGGCATGAAATGGCCGGATTGTTGCGCGGTCAGTCGTCCGAGCTGCTCAGTTTCGATGACATCAAAGCGCAGTTGCGGCTGCGCGAGGAAAGCTACAAAGGGCTGCAAGATGTTCCGCTGGAGAAAATCGTGGGCAGCGTGGGGCGCTACCGCGATTTCACCCGCGATTTCCTGCCCAAAGGCAGCACTTCCCGCGAACGCTGGAGCCGCGTTTACGCGCAGATCAACAGCATGACGGGCGTGCCGCCTGTCGAACTGTATAAAGTGGACGACCTGTACTTTGTGCGCGATGGCAACCACCGAGTTTCGGTGGCGCGCCAGCTGGGGAATAGCATCATACAGGCGCATGTGACCGAACTGCCGACCTCGGTGGCTTTGCGCCCGGATATGTCGCCGGAGGAGTTGGACGCCGCCGCTGCCTATGCGCGTTTCCTCGAAGAAACCGAACTCGGCAACACCCGCCCGCATCATCAATCGCTGGAACTGAGCGAACCTTCGCGCTATACCGACTTGCTAGGGCATGTCTACGTGCATAAGAGCCTGCTGGAACACCAGCGCGGAAAGCCGGTTGAACTGGGCGAGGCCGCCGCCGCATGGTACGACAGCCTGTACCGACCAGCGGTGACGCTCATCCGCAAATACAACACACTGGAACAGGTTCCCAACCGCACCGAAGCCGACCTGTTCCTGTGGATGGTGGATCATCTGCGCGAAGTGCGCGACGAACTGGGATCAAAAGCCACCGCCCGCACCTTCAGCGATGCGCTGGTGGATTACCTGACCGAGCGCAAAATCCCCATCCCCAAAGACCTGCTGATGGAAGATGACGACTCGGTGGTTCTCACGCGCACACAGGTGATGCGGGCGCTCAAACTCGCCGGAAAATCATCCGACAACACCGGCGAATAATCACCCCGCCGGATACTGCTTGGCGAACGCGGCGGCGGCGGCGGTGTAGCCTTGCGCGATCAAGCCTTTGGCGTGCGGCTGATAGTCGAGGATGCTGGTCACGGGCAAAAATTCCGGCGGCGCGACCACTGTTACCTTGACCACGCGGTACTGCGGCATCCCCGGAATCGGGTGTTCGCGCTGCTGCCGTGCCAGCGCGTTGAACGTTTCGGTCAGCTTGAGCGTTTCGCGGAAGCTGGCGAGTAGCGCCCAGTCCAGCGTGACGGTGACGGCCTCGAAGAAGCTCTGCGGGCGCGGGTGCAGTTTGGCATCCTCCCCTTTGTCGCGCCAAGGGGTCATCATCACCACGACTGCCTCTAGCTCCTCATCGGGAGCGCGGTTTTCGCTGTCTTGCAGCGCCCGCGCCGCTTTGAGTACCGGACTCAGCGGCGTATTGGCGACCACCGCCCCGTCCCAGTAATAGGCTTCGCTGCCCTGTGCATCCTCATCGCGTGTCCAGGGGTAGACCATCGGGATGCTGCATGAAGCGACGATGCGGTTGATGGTCACGCCTTGAATCACATCAGGATGCGCCTGATCGGGCGCTTCGCGGGCGGGGATGAAGCGGTTGCTGAAGATCGTCTGTCGTCCGGTTTCGACATTGGTGGCGCAGATCATCAGGACGGTGCGGCTGTTGGCGATGCGGGTCGCGTCAATCTTCAGCCGGTTCGCCAGCGTTTCGCGCAAAGGCGCGGTATCCAGCAGGCTGCTAAAGCGCCCCACCGTGCGCCGGTTCAACCAACCGGGGCGGAACGGCAGCGGGTTCCAATCTTCCTCCGGCGCTTGCCCGCTGTAGCGCACCTGTGGCAACCGCGCCCCCAGCGCCCGTTCCATCACGCGGGCGGTGATGGCGCGGGTGGGCGCAGCCATACCGGGCGGCAGTCCTTGAATGTGGTGTTCGTAGGTGTTCAGCCAGAAATCTTCCAGCGCGGCAGCACTCATGCCCTGCGTGATGGCCGCGCCGTTCACCGCGCCGATGGATGTTCCCACCACAATATCGGGCATCCATGCGCCTTGATGGACAGCATCCACGCCGGATTTTTGCGTTTCGCTCAGATACTTGAACACGCCGGCATGAAACGCGCCGCGTCCACCGCCACCTGACAGAATCAAAGCCCGGATCGTCATCGTACCCTCCCCATGTATGGACTGGTGCTGCGATTAGGGTGTGGATGCTTCCACATCCAGCAGGGGAGCGCCGCGTTCTACCACCTGTCCGGCAGTCACGCGCAGGCGGCTGACCTGCCCCGCGAACGGTGCGCTCACCCGGATTTCCATCTTCATCGCTTCGAGGATGACCAGCGTTTGCCCTGCGGCTACTGTATCCCCTTCGGCCACCGCCACCGCCAACACTTGCCCCGGCATCGGCGCGGTCAAATCGCCCGCCGCGACAGCGCGTTTGCGCCCGCCCGCTGCCTGTGGCGGCGTGAGCGTGTAGTGTTCGCCCGCCATGCTCACATAGCGCCGATCTCCGTTTGCGCCTACTGCCACCCGCTGCGGCGCACCGTCATCCAGCGCCACCCGCCACAGGCCATCCCCCAACGGCTGTGCCTGCACGCGGTAGGTGTGATCGCCGATGTGCGCGGTCATCCGGCCATCGGCAGCAGTTTCGAGCGTGACCGAGACTTCCCGGCCTTCATGCTGCATCTTGAAGCGCATGACCGCATCCCTTGAATCGTTCCCGACTGTCTACTGACCTAACTGTACTCGAAATTGAAGTTTGGCGCGGCACGGCTCAAGAGCGAGGCGGCTGGCGAGAGGGATTCCTGTAGATGCTGCCGATTGGGAGCGATGCTGAACTACGCGGTTTTGTCCGGGCTGTTCAGCGGGAACGTCATCCGAACGGTTGTCCCCTGACCGACCACGCTCTCGACGTGAATCGTGCCGCCGTGCATGTGTACCACGCGCTGCGCGATGGGCAGGCCGAGGCCGAATCCCGGCGTGGTGTGGGGCTTGTCTTCCCGCCAGAACGTTTCAAAAATATGCGGCATGGCTTCAGGACTGATGCCCGCGCCGGTATCGCGGACTTCCAGCCACAGGTGATCGGCTTCCGTTCCCGCCAGAACCGTAATCACGCCTTCAGACGGGGTATAGCGGAAAGCGTTATCCAGAACTTGCTGGAAAGCGTCCGAAAGATCGTTTAAATCGCCCGGTAGCATCGGCAAAATCCCCGGTATTTGCTGCTCCAAGCGGATCGCGCTGCCGTACTTTTTGACCACGCTCTGACATTCGTGGCGGATCATACGGTTCACATCCACCGGAACACGTTCGACTGCCGACTTGCTTTCGAGGCGCGTCATCATCAGCAGCATGTTCACCAGTTTTGTGATGCGCATCACCTGCTGTTCAACCGTCTCCGCTTTCAGCTTTTTGCGCTCGGTGTCTTCCAACCGCACCATAAAGGAGGCGGCTGAATTAATGATCGCCAGCGGCGTGCGGAATTCGTGCGAGGCTTTCTCGATAAAATACGTCAGGATGCCGGTGCGCTCTTTCTCCAGCATCAGTTCCATCTGGCGCGTTTCCGCCAGTTTGCGCTCGGTGATGTCGCGGGAAATGACATACGTATCCACAAGGGAATGATCCGGCGCATAATTGAAGGTAAAGAGGTCTTCCTTCCACAGGTAATGACCATCGCGGTGCTGCACGCGATAAGCCAGCGCAAGCGATTTGGCCTGCTGCCGAATCGCTTGCTTGAACAGCTCTTTAACCGCCCCCCGATCATCCGGGTGAAAGAGTTCCATGATTTGGGTGTTTGTCCACCCCGCCGTTGCACCGGCCTCCAGACCGAGCAGCGCATCATAGGCAGGCGAGGCATACGTAATACGGTCGGTGGCGGCATTCCAGATGATGATCCCATCCGAGGTGTTCTCGGCGATCAGGCGGTATTTTTCTTCGCTCTGGCGCAGATTATCTTCGATCTGTTTGCGGGTAGTAATATCCGTAATTGTGCTTACTACGCCATACGGTTTCGTTTGACCGTCTTTGAACAGCGGTTGTGCATGAACGAGAATCCAGACCAGTGTACCATCCGGCCTGTACATCCCGATCACCACATTGGTTTGTGGCTCGCCTGTTCGCATCACTATCGCTGCCGGTTGCAATTCCATCGGAAACGGTGAGCCATCCTCGTGAATCGTGCGCCATTCTGGACTGCTTGTGCCACGTCCTAACATCTGTTCGATGGTCAAGCCAATTATCTGCTCAGCCGACTTGTTGCAAAATTGAATCCCGCTGGCATCATTTACGACCAGACCTTCCTGAATGGCCGTAATCGTCGAACGATAGCGTTCTTCGCTCTCGCGCAGGGTAACTTCGTCTTTCTTCCGTTGGGTGATGTCCTTCGCCACGCCGTAAAAACGGATGACCTGATTTTTGGTATGATCCCATACGGGGTAACGCGAAATATGCAACCAGCGTTCTTCGCCCTGCTTGGTGATGATCCGGTAGTCGCCTGCGGTTTCTTCCCCGCGCACAACGGCTTTTACATCGGCTTCCACACGGGCTTGGTCTGTGGGATGGTAGAGTGTGTAGGTTCCCCGATGATCAATTTCACCAATCGCGTAACCCGTAAGCCGCGTATACGACTCGGTCACCCATTCGGTGGACATCGTGCCGTCGGGGGACACGCGATAAGAATAGGCGTAGTCCGAGATCAATTCCGAGATGATACGGTAGCGTTCTTCGCTGGTGCGTAGCGTATCCAGCGTGCGTTGACGTACCAGCGCGCTGCCCGTTAGCGCCGCGAACAGCCGGAATATCTCGCGGTCATCGGGTGTCAGCGGACGACCTGTGATGAGGTTGTCCGCCGAGATTAGCCCTGCCGGATGCGTGTCGGAGGCCATGAAGGCCACCGCATGCCAGCCTTGCCCGACCACCTGATCGTTGAAATACAAATCCACATCTTCACGGTATAGCAGGCCGCGATCCAGTATATTGAGCTGGTCTACTTGGCCCTTCCAGAAATCAGCACGATACTGGCGTTCATCGGTCGTGTTTCCCTGCCGGTCAGTGCCGAACGAGCCGACAAAAACCCCGCTGGTGGGGTCTAGCGCGAAAAGCGCCAGCCGATCAATCTGGAGCAGTTCGCGCCCCCGTTCCACAATATGGCGGGTGAGCGTGTCCCAGTGATCTATCTCGGACAGTTCCAGATTCAAACGGTGCAGGTCTTGCAGCCGATCACGGAAATGGCGGGAATCTTCGGCATTCTTGCGCAGGGTTTCTTCCATCTGCTTACGCCCGCTAATGTCGCGGGTACTGATAATCAGCGATGCCCCTTCACCGGAAGGCGACTCCGCCCGTTCAATGTTGGACTCCACCCAGACATAGTGTCCGCGGCGGGTTTGCTGCCGGTATTCCACCCGCCCACTTTCGCCCGTCGAAATGCATTTCTGGAAGGCAAGGACGATGCTCATCTGGTCGTCCGGGTGAATGGCCGCGATCCGTTCTTCTGCGTGCAGGTTCAACCAGTGGTCGGCACTGTAGCCCAGCAGCCCTTCCACCGAAGGACTCATATAGATGAGGTTGCCCGTTAAGTCGGACTGCATCACGATGTCTGCCATGCTTGTAGTGATGAGCCGCAGCCGCGCCTCGCTTTCGCGCAGGGATTCCTCGGCCTGTTGGCGGTATTCAATATCGTGGAGAACGATAACCCGCCCGTGAGTATCGCCCTGCGGCGCAGTGATGGGCGAAATGCTGATTTCGTAGGTATGCTGCTCGTCCCCTGCTTTGGCCTGAAGATCAATTCCCGCGTTGCGGCGCAGTGCCCGGTACGCTTGAAGAAATGACTCGTCGGTCAGGAGCGCCTGAATCGGCTGCCCGATGATGTTCGCCTGCGGGAACAGAGTACGGGCAGCCGGGTTCATATCCACGACCACATCTTCTTGATTGAGTACCAGCACCCCATCTCGCATATTCCGCAAAACGGTTTCGTAGGCGACAGGCATGATGGCGAACAATCGCTTCTGGAATGCCCATGCGAAGGTGATGGCAAAAATCGCCATTCCGATTGGCGTGGGGTTAAGACCTGTGGCGGTTGCTGTAAAGATCGTTGGCACTCCTGCGAGGAATGCCACACTCAGCGCCCCTAGCATCCACAGCGCCTGCCGCCGCTGCAAACCCTGACTGCGCCGCGCATAGCGACCGAGCCGGATTATGATTAAGAGTGTGGGTATATAAGCGAATATCCGGTAGGCTGTGAAAATGGCGGTGAAATGGGCGATCTCCACCGAAAGGCTACCCTGTTGGATCAAC
>CAIPFY010000370.1 GCA_903864435.1 uncultured Chloroflexota bacterium
CCACGCCCACCGCCACGCCGTTCCCGCCTTCGATGGTGTTCCTGTTCTTCACCAGTCTGGGAGCAGAAGGCCAACCGGCTCTGTATCGTTCGCTAGGGGATGGCACCGGCGAGGGCGAAGTGGGGCCGGCCAACGCCGGCTTTAGCGATGTCGCCGTGTCGCCCAACGGGCAGTTGATCGCCTTCGTGCGCACCGTCACTTATGACAAAGAGGGCGCCAGCGTGACCGCGCCGGAACTGTTCATCTCGCCTGTCGGGCAGCCGGATCAAGCGCGGCAGATTACGCAGTTGGGCACGCCGGAGCTGGCGTCCCCCGAGTGGGCGCCGGACAGCATCCAACTGATGTTCGTGAGCAACTACGACGGTGACGCCGAATTGTGGACGATCACCGAGGACGGCAACAACCTGCGCCAGTTTACCTTTAACGATTTCGCAGACCGTGACCCCGCGTGGTCGCCGGATGGCAGCGTGATTCTGTACACCTCCGAACAGGCCAACAAAGCCGGCTCCGGCCTGACCGAATTGTTCACCATCAGCAGCGATGGACAAACGATCACCCAGATCACCGACGCCGAAGGCAGCAGTTACACGCCGGCATGGTCGCGGGATGGTCAACGGATCGTATTTGCCAGTGACCGCAGCGGGGACGGCGACATCTATATTGCCGAGGCCAGCGGGCAGGCCACCCGTCTGCTCACGCAGGATGACAAAGGCGCGGAAGACCGTCATCCAGCCTTCATTCCGGTCGGCGAGGACATCGTGTTTCTCTCCAACCGGGGCGGCGACTCGTTCCAGTTTTATAGGGTAGACCCGCGAGGCACAACGGTCAGCCGCTTGAGCGACAGCGGGCGCGATGTGCAGTCCTTCGCCTACCGGCCTGACCCAACGCTGCGCTAATCTTGAATAGGTCTATGTGTTGAAGGATGGTATGGGATTGTGAGTGAGTCGAAAAACATTCAGGAATTATTGAAGCAGGGCATCGAAGCCGCCCGTGCCGGGCAGAAAGCCGAAGCGCGGAAGTTCTTCGAGCAAGCGGTTGATCTGGACGACCAGAACGAGAAAAGCTGGATGTGGCTGGCCTCGGTGATGGATACGGACGAGGAAAAGCGGCTGTGCCTGAGCAACGTGCTGCTCTTGAACCCGCTGAACGAACGGGCGCAGAAAGCAATGGCGCAGTTGGATGCCAAATCCATGCAGTCCAACGCGGGCAAGGAAATCATCCCCGGCGTTTCGCGGCGGCAACTGATGCTCTTTGGTGGCGGCGGCGGCGTGGTCATCGTGCTGCTGCTGGTGGTGTTCCTGTCCATTCAGGGTAATCGTAACGCGGCGGTGGTCGCCGAACAGCAGAACGCACAGGCCACCGTAGACGCGGCAACGGCAGTCGTGGCGGCGGCTTTCACCGAAATCGCCAACGCCACCGCCACGCAGATCGCAGCCATTACCCCCACCCCCAGCATGACCCCCACTTCGCCGCGTCCCTCGCTGCCGCCGGAATTTACCGCCACGCCTTCGCCCACCCCCACCGAAGCCGCCGCTGTCCTGCCCCCGCCGAACGGTGTCGGAGGCCGACTGATTACGTGGAGTGGGCGCGATGTAGGTCGTACCGGCTTCCTGCCCATCGTGATCTACCAGATTAGTTCCGGGCAAAGTGTGCCGCTGCCCGATACGCAGGGGCGCAACCCGGACGCGCTGCCGGATGGTGGGCGCGTGGTGTACACCCGCTACTTCCCGGTGACGTTCGATTATGGCCTTGAACAGATCAACACCAACGGCACCGATGCGACTATCCTTAGCAACGGTCAGCCCGTGATTAAAGCGCAGCAACCGCGCTACTGTGCCACCACCAACTGGGTGGTGTTCGTGGCGCTGCCTACCGGACGCCAGATTGACTTCAACCAGCAGCAGCCGCCTTATCAGGTGTTCCTGTTCAATCTGGATACCAATCAAGTGTTGCGCCTGACCAACGACGAAATTGGCTACAGCGAACCGGCTTTCTCGCCGGATTGCTCGAAGATCGCTGTCGTGCGTAACGATGCGGCCAGCCTGAGCATCGGCGCGGACATCGTGCTGATTGACCCGACCTCGATGGTGCAAACAGCCGTCACGAACGATCTGGATGCGTTCACCGAATCGTCGCCGCGCTGGTCGCCGGATGGCACGACGCTCATCTACGCCGCTGCACCCAAGAACGACCCGGCGAACCACGACATCGTGACGCGCCCGTTGAGCGACTCGGCGACCCCGCTGGTGGTGGTGCGTCAGGCGGCGGACGACATCCTGCCGGTGTTTAGCCCGGATGGACGCTTTATCGCCTATTCCAGCAATCGCAACGGCTTCTGGGATATTTACATCCTCGAAACGGCCACCGGAATGACTTACCAGTTGACCAATACCGAAGATGAGGACTATCCCGGCGCGTGGGTGAACTAACCCCCTGATCTAGGGTGTATTCGGAAATGGGGGCAATAACCCTCATCCCCCGTCCCCTTACTCCCTCATGGCGAAGGGGTGTAAGGCAAACGGACACACCTCGCGCCACGTTCCTACTGTATTTCTCCCCTCTCCTAGCTGTACTCAGCGGTTGGGAGAGGGGTCGGGGGTGAGGGCTTTTGAACGATTACCCCAAAATCTGAATGCACCCCCTGACCCATGTCTCAATGCTGATTTATCCAAAATCGGCTATGGTAAAGGGATGAAAAAACTTTTCGCCAGTCGTCCCCGCATCCATACGGGGACGACCGGAGTGGATAGAGAGGGCGCGGCGAATGGCGCAAGCGGAAAAAGAAATCAAAGACCGCTTTAACGATCTGATGAATGACGGGCGGCAGGCTTTGGCGCTGGGGCAGACCGAGGACGCGCATCGCCTCTGGCGGCAGGCTGCCACGCTCGACCCCTACAACGAGCAGGTCTGGCTATCGCTGCTGGACATCGTGCAGGATGACAAAGATCAACGTGCCTGCCTTGAGAACATCGTGCAGATTAACCCGAAGAATGTGCAGGCGCGCCGCCAGTTGAATAAGCTGGATGCGCTGGAACAACGGCGGTCAGAAATGGAGGTCAGCCGGATAGCGGCGCTTCAGGTAGAACGTCTGCGTAAGCGTAAGCTGGTGATGCGGGCGTTGTTCCTCGGTGTGGCGATTGGTCTATCCGGCGCGTTGTTTGGCATCGTCGCCAGCATCCTCATCTACGGGCATTAGAATGGCGCGTCGCAGCGCATGAGTCGCATCCTCCAGCGCACGGGTATTCATCTCGCGGTTGGATGCCAGCCGCGAGAGCCGTTCCATCGCCATCGAAATCGAATCCAACCGTTCGGTCTGCTGGCGCATAATGTCGTAGGTCTGGTTCACGCCCTGCTGGGCGCGTCCGACATTGGCCGCCAGCAAGATCATGGCTGCATCTGCCTGATGGGTGCGCTGTACCCCCTCATCCACCCCCGATAGACCAGCTTCGGTGGCTTTCATGCTCTGTTTGATCGCCGCTTGAATCTCGCCGAGGATCGCCCGCACCTGCCGCGCCGACTCGGTGGACTGTGCCGACAAGGTACGCACTTCGTCAGCCACCACCGCAAAGCCGCGTCCGTGTGTGCCAGCGCGGGCGGCTTCGATGCTGGCATTCAGCGCCAACAGGTTCGACTGGGTGGCAATCTCGCTCACCGCGCTGATGATCGGGTCAATGCGCTGTGCCAGTTGCGCCAGTTGCACAATGCTGGTGGCAATAATCGAGACATGCGCCCGGATGCTCTCCATCCCTTCGATGGCCTGCTGAATCGCCGTTTGCCCCTCCTCGGAGCCAGCCGCCGTTTCACCCGCCAGATGGGTCAAACTCCGCGCTTCGGCCTGCATTCGCTCCGCCAACCCCAGCAGCGCGTCCATCGCGTCATTGGCGCTGCGGATCAGTTCGCGTTCTTCGCGGGCGGTGGTCGCCTGTGCCGCGCTGAATTCATCGAAGGCCACCAGCGAAATCATGTGACGTGGGTCAGGGGAACGCGGGGCAAGCGCGGCGGGGCGCACATCCGGCATATCACCAGCTGGCTTACGCTGCAAGCGGAACCGCCACATCCCCACCAGCAGCACCGCGCCGATGAACACATACATGAGCAGGGGCGGCAGCAGACCGGGGCGCAGCACGTCACCCACCGCACCCAGCGCCGCCAGCATGACGGCGATCAGCGCGGCCCAGTCCAGCGGCGAACGTTCCGGTGTGGGGCGGTGGAGCATGGTGAGCGTTCCTCTCCCTGCGGCACGAATCGGTGTGTTTGTATTGTAGCAGGAATGGGGGGGCGAGTGCTGACCGGGGTTTGGGGGGATAGGTACTCCCCATCATTGCCTGCC
>CAIPFY010000371.1 GCA_903864435.1 uncultured Chloroflexota bacterium
GCGCGATTGACCTGCCGCAAGATCGTGTGACCTTGCTGGATAGCGGCACGTTGAGCATGGGGCTGGGTTTTCAAGTGCTGGCTGGTGCCGAGGCCGCTGCTTCTGGCGATGTCGCCGCTGTGCTAGAGGCCATCCGGCAGGCGCAGCAGCGGATCAAGGTGTATGCTGTGCCGGAGACAATGGAATATTTACGGCGCAGTGGTCGGGTGGGTTGGACGGCTGCCAGCGCCGCCGCGCTCTTGCAGATCAAGCCGATTGTGAGCGCGGAAGGCGGCGCGATCCAGTCTGTCGCCCGCGTCCGAACGTTCGGGAAGGCCATCGAGAAACTGGTGGAGCTGGTGCGCGCCGAAGCGCCTCTCGAAAAATTAACCCTCCTCCATACGAACAATATGGAAGGTGTGGATCGCATGAAGTCCCTGCTGGCAGATGTGCTGCCCTCGCAGTTGTTTATCGTGAACGCTACCCCAGTTATTGGGACGCATATCGGACCGAAGGCGCTGGGTGTCGCCACCCTGCGGCAAAGCCGGAGATCATAATTTCGCTATGCCTTCAGCACTCGAAACGTTAGTCAAAATCCTCAAACTGGAACGCGAGCAGGGCTGCAAAAACTCAGCCGTGATTGGCGGGTTAGGCGGTGATTTCAGCCAGAAGTGGAGCGCGGATGCTCACCAGCAAGCCCGTAAACCGGAGCATCATCTTTTAGTGGATGAGCTTTTCGGGTTGCTCCACCAGTATGAGGTTGCGGATAAAAAGAACGATCGTCTGGCGAAAATTAACTACATGCTTGACCGGATCACCGGACGGGTTCCGCCCCCGCCGGAGTTCCGTGCGCCGCCTGCGCCCGCCGTCAGCGAGACAGCGCCGCCGCCGGATGCGGAAAGTAGCGAATTGCCGCCTCGCCCCGAATCAGAGGAGAACCGTCGTCCGCGTTCGCCCGAACGCCCGCGCCGTGAACCGCGTCCCGAACGTCCGCCGCGTGGTGAACGCAGCGAGTCGCAACCTGAACGTCTGCCGCGTGGTGAACGCAGCGAGTCGCAACCCGAACGCCCACCGCGTGGTGAACGCAGCGAATCGCAACCGGAACGCCCACCGCGTGGTGAACGCAGCGAGTCGCAACCCGAACGTCCGCCGCGCAGCGAACGTAGCGAATCGCAACCGGAACGTCCGCCGCGTGGCGAACGCAGCGAGTCACAACCCGAACGTCCGCCGCGCAGCGAACGCAGTGAGTCCCAACTGGAGCGCGAACCGCGTGGCGAACGTTCGCCGCAGAAACCGCGTCCTCCGCAGCCGCCACGCCCGCAGAAGCCTTCGCGTTCGTCCCAGTCGGATGAAGACGATGATGGCGATAACGGCGAGTTCAGCGAACGTGGCGGGGATGGCGGCGGCTACGGTTACGACGACTACGATTCGCCGCGTCAGCGCGGGAAGGGCGGGCGCAATCAGCCGCCTGTCCGCGACATTCCCGAACCCGTGCATCTGGCCCGCCCGCCGCGCCGTTCGCGGCCTGCGTTGAGCGCCGAAGAAGCCGACGATATTTTGCGCGGGCTGCGCGAATCGGTCACAACCATCAAGGGCGTGGGGCCGGCGATGGGCGGGACGCTCGAAAAATTGGACTTGCGGAGAATCGAAGACCTGCTGACCTACTTCCCGCGCCGTCATGATGATTACACCCGTATGCGGACGATCAAGCGGCTGGTTCCAGATGACATTAACCCTTCAACTGTGATCGGCACGGTGGTTCATGCTGAAGTTCGCGCCGGACAGGGCGGACGCAAAGATTTCTTTATGGTGCTGGATGACGGGACTGCCCGGATGGCAGTGACGTTCTTCGGGCAGCATTTCCTCATCCGCACCATCAAGAAGGGGCAGCAGCTTGTCCTGAGTGGCAAAGTGTCGCTGTGGCGTGGACAGGTGCAGATGAACAATCCCGACTGGGAGCCGATGGATGTGGAGAATCTGCATACGGTAGGAATCGTGCCGGTGTACGGCCTGACCGAAGGGCTGAGTATGCGCGTGATGCGTAAGATCATGCGCAACACCGTCACCTACTGGGCGGATCGTGTGCCGGATTTCGTGCCGGAAGCCACGTTGGAACGCTGCGAACTGGCTGATCTGGGCTGGACGCTGCGGCAGATGCACTTCCCCGAAGGTTGGGATCATCTGGCGCACGCCAAAAACCGCCACCTGTTCGATCGGTTGCTAATTCTGCAACTGGCAATGCTGGCGAACCGTCGTCAATGGCAGTCGGTTCCGGCGCAGCCGTTGACGGTATCCGATGAATTTTTGGATGGGTTCATCAGCGCTGTGTTCCCGTATCCGCTGACCAGCGCACAGCGCCGCGCTGTGGACGACATTCGCCGCGACGCTGCCAACACGCTCCCCATGAACCGTTTGCTGCAAGGCGATGTCGGTTCGGGCAAGACGGCGGTGGCGGTGGTGGCAATCGCGCTGGCACTGGCGAACGGCAAGCAGGCCGCGTTGATGGTGCCGACGAGCATCCTCGCCGAACAGCATTACCGCAACGTGAGCGCGACGCTGAAGCAGATGCCGGGTGAACGGCCTCCAGTGGTGGCGCTGCTCACGGGGGCGCTTTCGACCAGCGAACGCGAATCGATCTACCGGGGCATGGCAGACGGTTCGATTGATGTGGTGATTGGCACGCACGCGCTGATTCAGGAAGGCGTGACCTTCAACGATCTGGGCGTGGCGGTGATTGATGAGCAGCATCGTTTCGGTGTGGAACAGCGGAAGGCGCTGCGCGGCAAGGCCACCAACCCGCATCTGCTGGTGATGACGGCTACGCCGATTCCGCGCTCGCTGGCGCTGACCATTTTTGCCGATCTTGATCTATCGGTGATGGATGAGATGCCGCCGGGGCGCATCCCGATTGAAACCCGTGTGATTCAGCCGGTTGAACGCAGTCGCATCTACAACTTCATCGAAGCGCAGTTGAACGAAGGGCGGCAGGCGTTCGTGGTGCATCCGCTGGTGGAGGCTTCCGAAACGATTGAAGCTCCTGCTGCCGTAGAAGCCTATGATCGGCTGCAAAAGGTCTTTTTCCGGCACAAGGTTGGCCTGTTGCACGGGCGCATGAAACCCGCCGAAAAAGATGAGGTGATGGCGGCTTTTGCCAGCGGCGAGATTCAAGTGCTGGTGACGACTTCGGTGGCGGAAGTGGGCGTGAACGTGCCGAATGCCACCGTGATGATGATCGAGGGCGCGGATCGCTTCGGTCTGTCGCAACTGCACCAGTTCCGGGGGCGCGTGGGGCGCGGCGAACATGCTTCGTACTGTCTGCTGCTCTCGGATACCAACTTGGAAGAAGCGCAGCAGCGGTTGGCGATTATGGAATCCACCAATGACGGCTTTAAGCTGGCGGAGATGGACTGGAAACTGCGCGGGGCGGGTGATCTGGTGGGGACGCGGCAAAGCGGCGGCAGCACCATTGATATGATGCGTGAGATTACGCCGCATCTGGTGGAACTGGCGCAGCGCGAGGCGCGGACTATTTACGCCGAAGACCCTGATCTGGCGCAGGAGCAGCACCGCTTGCTGGCGCAGCGCGTGAGCCAACTGCACAATGAACGAACCGATTTGAGTTAGGGGCGCTAACGTATGAGCATCATCCGCCGTGCTGTATATCCGGCTTCGCTCGACCCGATTCACTACGGGCATATTGATGTCGCCCAACGGGCTGCCCGTATTTTTGATGAGGTGATCGTGGCGATTTATGATCGCCCGAAGAAGAACATTTTGTTCAGCGTTGAGGAACGTGTGCAACTGGCTGAAATGGCGTTTCGGGACATGACGAATGTACGAGTTGCGCGCTACTCCGTTTTGACTGTAAACTATGCGCAACACGTTGGGGCGATGGCTCTGATTAGAGGATTGCGGGTGTTTTCGGATTTCGAGTTTGAGTTTCGGATGGGTTTAGCCAACAAAAAGCTGGCTCCCGAAATTGAAACCATCTCGATTATGACCGACGAAAAGCATCTTCATATCAGTTCCAGCACCATCCGCGAAATTGCTGAACTAGGTGGCGATGTTTCTAATATGGCACCGCCCTTTGTGGTTGAAGCCTTGAAGATGCGCTTTGCAGAACTGCATGCAAATCAAGGTGTTTCTGATTACAATATCAGTATTCGGGATTAACAGTTTGTTCCTGACGTCCGAAACGGTTTTGGAGGGGTAAAGCGAATGGATATCCAGCATCTTGTGGATCGTCTGGAAGAATTGATTGATGAAGGACGGCACATGCCGTTTAGCAAGTTCACGATGATTGACGAGGAACGCGCCCTCGAAATCATTGACCAGATGCGCATTTCGATCCCTGAAGAAATCGAAAAGTCATCTCGCGTGCTGGCGCAGCGCGACCGCATTATGGCGCAGGCCAACGAGGAAGCGGCGCGGATGATTCAGACCGCACGCGATCAGGCTGTGCAGCAGCTTGACCGCGAGGCCAGCGTACAGGCGGCGCAGAACCGTGCGGCCAATCTGGTCGAGCAGGCGCGGCAGGAAGCCGAAGCCATCACACGCGGCGCCGATCAGTATGTGATGGAAACACTGGCGCGGATGGAACAGCAGTTGTCGCGGGCGTTGGGCGTGGTGCGTAACGGCATCAATGAAGTGGCGGCCAATGGCGCGGTGCAGCCGCAGCCTCCGGCACAGTTCCCGGTGCCTACGAATCGGCAGGCTTTTGAATATGAGATTCCGGCGCAATCTGTCGATTCTAAGAAAGACGACAAGAAGTAGGATTCGCGTCGAGTTTATGATGTGTTGAGCAGGGTATCCATTTGCGGATACCCTTTTTTGTTATAGACAGGCGTTATGCGGCTCGTTTATTTTGTGTTCGGCGGCGTGGCGGGTATTTTGCTGGCGGCCAGTGTGCCCCTGAATCCGGCGGTTGTGTGGCTGGCGGCGCTGGTGCTGGCTGTGGCGCTACTGCGGTTGGCGCGGCATGTCTCGCCGGGGCGGGCGCTGGGTTGGGTGGCGCTGGGTTTCGCGCTCGGCGGGCTGCGGTTTGCGCTGTTGCCGCCCCCTGCGGACATCAGCCACTATAACCAGATGGGCGGCATGACCCTCGAAGGCGTGGTCGTGGCTGAACCGGATGTCCGCGATGAACGGATTGATCTGCGCGTGCAGGCCGAAACCGTCACCCGTGCTGGAAAAACCCTGCCCACCGATGGCACCGTTCTCGTTCAGCTTTCCCGCGATCAGACTGGCATCCATTACGGGGATGTGGTGCGGGTGACGGGCGACCTCATCGTGCCGCCGCGCTTTGACGGTTTTTCCTACGCGGATTATCTGGCACGCAGCGGGGTCTACAGTATCCTGCGCCATGCCAGTGTCGAAGTGCTTCGCACAGAGGCAGGGAATCCGCTGCTGGCGGCGCTGTTCACGCTCAAAGACCGCGCTCGTACCAACATCGTGCGCAGTTTGCCAGAACCCGCTGCCGGACTGCTTTCCGGTATTCTGCTCGGTGATGCCCGGAGCCTGTCGCCGGATGTGGCTGACGCTTTCAACCGCGTGGGCGCTTCGCACATTATTGCGATCAGCGGGTTCAATATGGCGGTGGTCAGCGGTGTGGTGATGCGCTTGCTTGCGCGGATGCACATCCGGGGGCGGCGGGCTGCGTTTCTGGGGATTATCACGGTGCTGTTGTATACCGTGCTGGTGGGCGCTTCCCCGGCGGTGCTGCGGGCGGCGCTGATGAGCAGTTTGCTGGTGATGGGCGCTGCGCTGCGGCGGCGCACCTTCGTACCGGCTTCGTTAGCATTTGCGACGATTGTGCTGGCGGCCATCAACCCGAATGTACTGTGGGATGTGGGCTTCCAACTGAGTTTGTTCGCAACGTTGGGCATCTCGGTGCTGGCCGATCCGTTGGGGCATGTGTTCCAGTACGGGCTGGCGCGGGTGCTGCCGCGCCGGGCGCTGGCGTTCGCGGCGGACATCCTTGCTGAACCGCTGGTGATTTCGGTGGCGGCACAAATTGCTGTGCTGCCGATCATCGTGCTGGCGTTTGAGCGGCTGTCGCTAGTGGCGCTGTTCGTGAATTTGCTGGTGATCCCGGTGCAGGCGTATTTACTGCTGATGGGGCTGGCGGCACTGCTGGTATCGCTGCTGTTGCCCGCCGCCTCGCAACTCCTGTTCTGGCTCGATCTGGTGCTGCTCGGTTGGACTCTGGGTGTGGTTCGCGCTTTTGCGCAGATTCCGCTGGCAGAAGTGAAATTCGGCGCGGATTCGCGGGGGGTGGCGCTTTACTACCTGCTGCTGATTGGAGGTGCGGTGATGACGGTTGTCCATCCGCAGGGACTGCGTGCGCTGGCGGCATTCGTTCGCCGCCGCCGGGTGTTGGTGACGACGGCAGGCGCAGCGCTGCTGGTGATTGTGTTGATGGCGGCCGTAATCATCAGCCGACCGGATGGCCTGCTGCATGTGTGGTTTTTGGATGTGGGGCATTCTAATGCGGTGCTGATTCAGACGCCGGACGGCGCACACTTTCTTGTGGATGGCGGACAGTATCCTTCTCGCTTGCTCACGGGGGTTGGCGACCGCTTGCCGTTCAATGATCGGGTGATCGAGTCGTTGCTGTTGACTCAGCCGGACGCTTTTAACTATGCGGCGCTGCCAGAAATGTTCAATCGCTACGCGGTGGGCGTGGTGCTGACCAACGGACAGCCCAATTTGGAACCGGCCTATGTGGAGATGACCGGAAGGCTGGCGGATCGTTTGCTGCCGGTGGTGGCGGGCTATCGTGCGGAAAGCAGCGACGGCGTGCGGCTGGAAGTGCTGAATCCGCAAACGCCGCCCACCCTCGCGGAACCGCTGGATGACGGGACGCTGGTGCTGCGTTTGACCTATGGCGAGGTGTCTTTTCTGCTGACAGGCGATTTGAGCGTGAAAGGGCAAGAAATGCTGCTGGATAGCGGGCAATGGCCGCTGGCGACGGTGCTGCAACTGCCCAAACATGCTGCGGCGCGTTCGCTGAATGCGGCATTTTGGGCGGCGGTGCAGCCCTCGGCGGCGGTGGTGCAGACTGACCCCGCGAATCAGGCGGGCGACCCGGATGGTGATGTGTTAAGGCTGTTGGGCGCTGTTCCCGTATACCGGACGGATCACTGGGGGACAGTTCATTTTTTCACCGATGGGGTGTCTCTCTCGGTGGTGGGGGACAAGAACGAACCGGCGCAACCTGAGTGAAACAGGCTGCGCCGGATGATTGCGTGTGGGTAGGAATAAGTTGGTTAGCGTTGGGCGACGAACCAGAATAGGAAGAAGTACAGGCCCGCAAAGACCGAACAGATGACAGAGGGTACCTGTGATTTCTTGGCCTGTGTGATGCCCGCAATAATCATGGGCAGCACGAACATGCCCGCGTTGATAATCAGCGACCCGAATTCACGCGGGGCGAGGACATCCAGCTTGGCGATGACCGCCATCGCTGCCACAGCACCCGCCATCAAGGTCGGGACGAGCTGCTTGTCGGACTGCATGAACATGACGATCACCGCGAGTAAAAACACGAGGTACAGGAAGATGTCCCACACCAGCGCGATGCCCGGACGCGGCCCCAGCTTCGCCAGAATGTCTTGTACGGTTAATGTACCCATTCCAATCTATCTCCTCTGCTGCAAGTTGTAAGCTGTTTGTTCACGATAGTAGCACAAGTCATGTTTGTTGGCGTGGCGGCGCGGGCAGCCATTTGTTCAGAGCCGTTTGCAAAGACGCGGGTGTGGTATATTGGATACCATTCATTCCAACTGCTTGTGCGCCCTCGATATTGGCTGGCATATCGTCAATAAACAGGGTTTCGTCGGGGCGGCAGCCCAGTAGGTCGAGGACGGCTTGATAGGCGCGTGCATCCGGTTTCATCACGCCAATATCGGCGGAGATGACCAGTGGATCAAAAAGGTCAGTGATTCCGAGATGGTCGAGTTTGTGACGGAGATGCGGCCCGTCGTTGCTGAGTAGCGCCACACGCAGGCCGCGTTCGCGTAGGCTTTTTGCGATCTGAACCAATGCGCTATCCAGCGAATCGCCGCTGTAGAAGTCGTCCGCCAGTTGGCGCACCTCATCGGCGGTCAGGTGAAGTTGTTGGGCTACATCCTGCCAGTACGACTCCATCGAAAGTTGGCCTTTTTGGGCGGCACGCCAGCTTTCACTCCCGTGTACAATGCGTTCGACGCTACCGGGGGGAAGGCCGAGTCGGTGATCCCACTGGTGGCGTGGCTGGTAATCTGTGGTTTTCATAAAGACGCCGCCGAAGTCGAAAATGATGGCTTGTAGCATACGGGTATCCTGCGATTAAGGTTCTAAAGAGTTGAATGATGATGGCACGAATCCGCCGTTGGTGGCATGACCAGACCCCCGAAGCCCGTGAACTGCCCGGCTATGTACGGCAGGCCGTTATCAATTTTGCGGGGTCAGGTCTGCGGCAAGCGGCGGCTCTGGCCTATTATGCGATTTTTTCGGTTTTTCCGCTGACTCTGTTGCTGGCGGTGGGCGTCGGGCGTGTGCTGGGGCCGGTGGCGGCGCAGGAACAGCTTGCGAACGCTTTGAGCATGTTCCTGCCGCCGGATACGGTGACGCTGCTGCAAACCAATGTCGCCGAAGCGATTCAGCAGAGCGATTCGTTCACCGCGATCGCGCTCATTGGTTTGGTGTGGTCGGCGCTAGGGTTGTTTTCCAACATCACCACCTCGCTCGATATTATTTTCGCGGTGCCCGCCCGCCGCAGCCTGTGGCGGCAGCGGTTGGTCGCCGTGTTCATGACGTTCATCCTCGTGGTGCTGGTCACGGCGTCGTTCCTCACCTCGGCGGTGCTGCGGCTCATTACGGCTTCCTTGCTCGGTCAGCCTAGCTCATGGCTGACCATCGGGACGGTGTTCCTGCCGTTGGGGCTGAACATGGTCATTTTCGCGCTGCTGTTCCGCTACGTGCCAGCCCGCTATGTGCATTGGGATGCAGTGTGGCCGGCGGCGATTCTGGGGGCAATCGGGTGGGAATTGGCGAAGTCTGGTTTCATCTGGTACACCAGCGGGGTCGCCAATTTTCAGTTTATCTACGGCGGTATTGCCACCGCGATAGTTCTGTTATTGTGGGCATATATCATCGCCGCGATTTTTCTTTTGAGCGCCGAAGTGTGCGCCCAGTTGAATTTGTGGTTTACAGTGCAGGATGAAGACCGCTGGCGTGAACCGGAAACCCGCAGTCCGGATTCTGTTTTGCTCCCTTGATTCTAGGCAGGCGTTCGGTTCTGTTGTACACTCTGACCGAAAATGATGATTGCTCAAGGTGTATAGCATTGACTGATTTGCCTGATTTCGGTGGGGATGATGTGGAAATTGTGGCGCGGGAAGATATTACACACCCTCCTACTGAGGATGAACGTAGTATCGCCCGTCATTCTGCCCTTCAAATTCTGTATGAAGTGGATTGCGCTCATCATGCGGTGGGTACAGCCATCAACTCGCATTTGATCGAGAATAAGCTCTCCCCCAAATCAACGCGCTTTATGCAGAGCTTGGTGACGGGCGTCGTGAACACATCCCGAACCTTAGATCGCCACATTCAACCGTTTGCGACTGATTTTCCTCTGGATCAACTTTCAATCGTTGACCGTACCATTTTGCGGATGGCCTTGTACGAATTTGCCGCTTACCCCAACACGCCTTTGAGTGTTATCATCGCTGAAGCTACTGAAATGGCGAATTTATTTGGCGCAGACGGCTCAACGCGGTTCGTCAACGGTGTGCTTGCGTCTTTGCTGGGCGCGGCACCCGCAACTCTGCGTGCTGCTATCGTGCCGCAGCCCACTGACACCGGAGATGAGGAAGATCATGCAACCGAAGCTCAACCTCCCAAGCCGCCAACCGACCGCACCTAAGACCCCTCCGGTGAATGCTGACGTAGAAAGCCCCGAATTGGAAGGTTCGCGGATGACCCTGTGGGATCATCTGGATGAACTGCGGCAGCGGTTGACCAAAGCCATCTTCGCGCTAGTGGTGGGGACGGTTTTTGGCGTGTTAGTGGCTACGCCGGTGTTAGAGTATTTGCAGCAGCCGTATGGTCGCCCGTTCACCACACTGGGGCCGACCAGCGGCGTAGTCGAATATTTCCGCGTATCGCTCCTCATCGGTGGCATCATCGCCATTCCGATCATGACCTATCAGGTTCTCATGTTTGTGGTGCCGGGGCTGACCAAACGTGAACGGCGCGTTCTGCTGTATTCCATCCCCCCGATTACGCTTCTGTTTCTGGTGGGCGTGGCCTTTGCATGGTTCTTGCTGATTCCGCCTGCGCTCGGCTTTCTGGAGAGCTTCCAGCCCACGCTCTTTAAGCCGGAATGGACACCCGAACTTTATTTGAGTTTCGTGACTTCGCTCCTGTTCTGGATGGGCGTGGCGTTTGAAACCCCGTTAATTTTCTTCGTGCTGTCGCTCATCGGGTTTGTCTCACCGGGCACGCTCATGCGTAACTGGCGAATCGCGGTGGTGGGGTCATCGGTGGCTGCTGCCATGATTACGCCGACCATTGATCCGGTGAACATGGCGCTGGTAATGGTTCCGCTGCTGGTGCTGTATGCGCTAAGTATCGTGCTGACCAGTATTGGTATTCGCTTTAATCGCGCCGAGGGCGACACTGAATAGGGGGATATGTCAAATCCCCATCCCGATCATTGTCATTACCGGCTGAAAGCTGCCCCGCATCGTCGGACGCTTGGCAGACCTTCCCGATCAGCAAGAGGATATCCTCATGTCAACATTCCTTCCTCCACCTGTTCGTATTTATGGCGTACCGATGGACTTGGGGCAGAACCGGCGCGGCGTGGATATGGGGCCGAGCGCGATTCGCTACGCAGGGCTGGATAGCCGTCTGGAACGACTAGGGCTGACCGTGCGCGAAGGTGGCAACATCCATGTGCCGAACGTGGAAGAAATTCGCCATCTGACGCAGATTCCCAACGCGCATAATGCACAGGCCATCGCGGACGTGTGCCGTGATATTTACGATGCCATGTGCAAAACCATACAGGCCGGCGAACGGGCGATCTTTTTAGGTGGCGATCACAGCATGGCGCTAGGGACGGTGGCGGGGGCATTGACCCGCGCTGAACGGGTGGGCGTGCTGTGGGTGGATACGCATGGCGATTTCAACACGCCGGACATTAGCCCTTCGGGGAATGTGCATGGCATGGTGCTGGCTGCGTTGATGGGGCGCTGTCCGCCGCCGCTGCGAATCGGTGACAAAATGTTGCAACCCGATCAGGTGGTACTCATCGGTGTGCGCGATCTGGATGTGGAGGAGAAACGCGCCCTGCGGGATGTGGGTGTGCGTGTGATGACCATGCGCGATGTGGACGAGAACGGCATGGCGGATGTGATGCGGGCGGCGCTGCGGGCGCTGGGGAATGTGGATGCGATTCATGTCAGCTTCGATATGGATGTCCTCGACCCGATGGTGGCTTCCGGTGTGGGGACGGCAGTCCCCGGTGGCCTGACTATCCGCGAGGCGCACCTCATTATGGAAATGCTGGCGGATGATGGGCGGGTGCAATCGCTCGATCTGGTCGAAGTGAATCCGATTCTGGATGAGCGCAACCGGACGGCACTGGTGGCCGTTGAACTGGCCGCCGGATTGTTCGGGCAGCGGATTATCTAGGCGTAAGGCGAACGAGGGATAGAATCGCTATGACTGAGCAGGTGTCCCCGGTATCTACGATCCCGCCACATGGCGGTCAACTGGTGAACCGCCTGTGTGCGGAGGGCAGCGAGGCCGGTGCGCTGCGGGCGCGGGCTGCGTCTGCGCCGCATGTGCGCCTCTCCGAACTGTCGCTGTCCGATCTGGAACTGATTGCTACGGGCGTATACAGCCCGCTGACGGGTTTCATGGGGCAGGCGGATTATGCGCGGGTGGTGTCGGAGATGCGGCTGGCGGACGGCCTCGTGTGGAGCATCCCGATCACGCTGCCGGTGACGGTGCTAGAAGCGGAACGCTTGACGGTGGGCGGCGATGTGGCGCTGCTGGATTCTGCCGGACAGCTTGTCGGGTTGCTGGAACTATCCGACATCTACACCTATGACCGGATGACCGAAGTGCAACAGGTGTACGGCACGACGGACGCGGCACACCCCGGCGTGGCGCGGGTGCTGGCGCAGGGGGATCGCTATCTAGCGGGTGCGGTGTGGTTGTTGCGCGCACCTCAACCCCCATTCCCTGACATTGACTACACACCGGCGCAGACCCGTGCGCTGTTCGCGGAGCGCGGGTGGCGGCGGATTGTGGCCTTCCAGACGCGCAACCCGATTCACCGCGCTCATGAGTACTTGCAGAAGTGTGCGCTAGAGATGGCGGACGGGCTGCTGCTGCACCCGCTGGTGGGCGAAACCAAGTCGGACGACGTGCCTGCGGCGGTGCGCGTCGAAAGCTATCATGCCGTGCTGGAACATTATTATCCGGCGGGGCGGGTGCTGCTGGCGGCGTTCCCGGCGGCCATGCGTTATGCTGGCCCACGAGAGGCCATTTTCCATGCGCTGTGCCGCAAGAACTACGGCTGTACCCATTTCATTGTGGGGCGCGACCATGCGGGTGTGGGGAACTACTACGGCACGTATGACGCGCAGCGCATTTTCGAGCGATTCGACCCCGCCGAAATCGGCATTACGCCGCTGCTGTTTGAACATGCTTTTCACTGTCATGCCTGTGGACAGATCGTGACCGCCAAAACTTGCCCCCACGACTCCAGCCAATGGCTGCACCTCAGTGGCACGCAGGTGCGTGCACGGTTGGCGGCGGGCGAACTGCTGCCGCTGGAGTTCACCCGTCCCGAAGTCAGCCGCGTGCTGATGCGTGTTTATGCGCCTGCGCCATCATCGGCATCTAAATGAGCATTCCGCCAGAGGAGGCGGCTTCTTCATGATCGAGCATCCCGGTTTTGTATTGTGGTTCACGGGGCTTTCCGGCGCGGGTAAGACCACGCTGGCGAAGGCGATTGAAGCGGAATTGCAGCAGCGCGGCGTGCGCGTGGAACGGCTGGACGGCGATACGGTGCGCCAGAGTTTGACCCGCGATTTAGGCTTCTCGAAGGAAGACCGCGATAAGAACATCGAACGGGTGACGTTCGTGGCGAAGCTCCTCAGCCGCAATCAGGTGGCGGTGCTGGCGGCCTTCATCTCGCCTTACCGCGAAACGCGAGCCATGATCCGGCGCGAGACGACCAACTATATCGAAGTGTTCGTGGACGCGCCGATGACCGTCTGCGAAGCGCGGGATACCAAAGGGCTGTACGCCAAAGCGCGGGCGGGCGAGATTCCCAACTTCACAGGCGTGAATGACCCGTATGAAGCGCCGGAAAATCCTGATCTGCACATCTGCACCGATCTGGAATCGGCGGAGCAGTCGGTGGCGACCCTTTTGCGCTGGCTGGAGACGCGGGGCTTGATTCCGGTCACACCCTGACAGTCGGGCGCGTTTTGGGTAGAATGTGTACCCGTCAATGCGTCTAGCAATAGATGTGTGTGTATTAGCGGCTTTTTGAGGCTGCTTATTTCTGTTGGCAGCGTGAAGGCGCTCCGCATGAGCGCAGTCGTTTCCGATCAGTCAGCGAATGGAAAGGTCAGGTTATGGCGACACGGGTTGATACATTTGGTACACGCGGCACGTTCAAGGCGGGCGGCAGCGAAGTAGTGATCTACCGCCTGAAGAAGCTGATCGAGCAGAACATCGGGCATGTGGATAAGCTGCCCTTCAGCATCAAGATTCTGCTGGAGAACGCGCTCCGCAACCTCGATAATTTTCAGGTGAACGAGGACGCGATTCGCAATCTGGCGGGTTGGAATGCCAAAGCGCCGCAGCAAGTGGAAATCCCCTTCAAGCCCGCCCGCGTGATTTTGCAGGACTTCACCGGCGTGGCCTGCGCGGTGGACTTGGCGGCGCTCCGCAGCGCAATGGTGCGTATGCAGGGCGATGCCAAGCAGATTAACCCGGTTGTGCCGGTTGATCTGGTGATTGACCATTCGGTGCAGGTGGATCGCTTCGGTTCGACGGACGCCATTCGCGCCAATGCGGTGTTCGAGTTCGAGCGCAATCAGGAACGCTATGAATTCCTGCGCTGGAGCCAGCAGGCATTCGATAACTTCAAGGTTGTGCCGCCTGCGACAGGCATTGTGCATCAGGTCAACCTCGAATATCTGGCGAAGGGCGTGCAGATCGTCACCGATGAGGACGGCTCACAGGTGGCGCTGCCGGATACGCTGGTCGGTACCGACAGCCACACCACCATGATTAACGGTCTGGGCGTGCTGGGTTGGGGCGTGGGCGGTATCGAAGCCGAAGCTGCAATGCTCAACCAACCTGTCTACATGCTGATGCCGGAAGTGATCGGCTTCAAGCTGACCGGACAACTGCGCGAAGGCGCGACGGCGACCGATCTGGTGCTGATGGTCACGCAGATGCTCCGTAAGAAGGGCGTGGTGGATAAGTTCGTGGAATTCTACGGCACCGGCTTGAGCAAGCTGTCGCTGGCTGACCGCGCTACGATTGCGAACATGGCTCCTGAATACGGCGCGACGATGGGCTTCTTCCCGGTGGACGACGAAACCCTGCGCTTCATGCGCCGCACCGGACGCGACGAGAACCTTGTGCAACTGGTGGAAGCCTATTGCAAGGAACAGGGTTTGTTCCGCACCGATGCCACCCCCGACCCCGAATTTACCGACGCGCTGGAACTCGATCTGTCGGAAGTGGAGCCGAGCATGGCTGGCCCCAAGCGTCCGCAGGATCGGGTGTTGCTGCGCGAGATGCAAAAATCCTTCCAGAGCAGCCTGACCACCCCGATTGATAAGCGCGGTTTCGCGCTGGAAGAATCGGCGCTGGGCAAGCGTGCCACGCTGGGGACGAATGGTTCGACTTCGGAAATCGGTCATGGTGTGGTCGTGATCGCCTCCATCACCAGTTGCACCAACACCAGCAACCCCTCGGTGATGCTGGGCGCGGGTTTGCTGGCGAAGAAAGCCGTCGAAAAGGGCTTGACCGCCAAGCCGTTCGTCAAGACCAGCCTCGCCCCCGGTTCGCGTGTGGTGACGGAATATCTGGATAAGGCTGGCCTGACCCCCTACTTGCAGGCGTTGGGCTTCTATACGGTGGGCTATGGTTGCACCACCTGTATCGGCAACAGCGGCCCGCTGCCGGAAGTGATCGCCAACACCATCAAGGACAACAAGCTGGTCGCCTCGGCAGTGCTGAGTGGCAACCGTAACTTTGAAGGCCGCATCAATCCGTTCGTGAAGGCCAACTATCTGGCCTCCCCGCCGCTGGTCGTGGCCTACGCGCTGGCCGGCACGGTGGATATTGACCTGTTGACGCAGCCCATCGGCCATGACCGCGACGGCAACGATGTGTTCCTGAAGGACATTTGGCCGTCGCAGCAGGAAGTTCTGGATACCATCGAGAACACGGTCACGGCTGATCTGTACATCAAGCAGTACGGTAGCGTTTACACCGGCAACGAGATGTGGAACGCGATTCCGGTCAGCGGTGGCGATGTGTACAACTGGAACACCAGCAGCACCTACATTCAGGAACCGCCGTTCTTCGTGGATCTGGCACCGAAAGCCAGCGCGATCCAGTCGGTGAAGGGTGCGCGCGTCCTCGGTCTGTTCGGGGACTCGATCACCACCGACCACATTTCGCCGGCTGGCGATATTGCGGTGGACAGCCCCGCCGGACGTTACCTGATCGAGCATGGTGTGGAGCGCAAAGACTTCAACACCTACGGTACGCGGCGCGGAAACCATGAAGTGATGATGCGCGGCACGTTTGCCAACATCCGCCTGCGCAACAACCTTGTGCCGGGAACCGAAGGCGGCATCACGCTGCATTTCGGCAGCGGCAAGGTGATGCCCATCTACGATGCGGCCATGCAGTATGTGGCGGACAAGACCCCGCTGGTCATCCTCGCGGGCGTGGACTACGGCATGGGTTCCAGCCGTGACTGGGCGGCCAAAGGTACGTACCTGCTGGGTGTGAAGGCCGTCATCGCCAAGAGCTTTGAGCGCATTCACCGCAGCAATCTGGTTATGATGGGTGTGCTGCCGCTGGTGTTCAAGGCGGGCGAGGGCTGGGATACGCTCGGCCTGACGGGTAAAGAAACCTTCGACATCCTCGGTCTGGAAGCTCTCCAACCCGGTCAGGAATTGACGGTGGTGGCGACGGCTGAAGATGGCAGCAGCAAGCAGTTTACGGTGACGGCGAAGATCAACACGCCGGTGGAACTGGAATACTACCGTAACGGTGGCATCCTCCACACGGTGCTGCGTAACCTGCACTAGAATTGGCTGGTCGCCCCGGTCACACGGGGCGCTGATAGTGTAAGATGGAAAGGCACGATTGAACCTTCATCGTGCTTTTCTGATTCGGATTGGACTGACCGTTGTGTTTGTCACATGACGGGTTATTGAGGATAATTCGCCTATGGACAACCTTTCCAAAGTGATTATTTATACCGATGGCGGCGCGAAGCCGAATCCCGGTGCGGGCGGATGGGCTGCGCTGTTGATCTGGGGCGCTGAAGTGCGCGAACTCAGCGGCGGCGAACCCCGGACGAGTAACAACCGCATGGAACTGACGGCGGCGATTATGGCGCTGGAGGCGCTCAAAACGCCGTGCGAAGTGGAGTTCCATACCGATAGTCAGTACGTCAAAAACGGGATTACACAGTGGATGGCGAATTGGGTGCGGAATGGTTGGAAAACCGCCGCCAAAACGCCGGTGCTGAATCAAGACCTATGGGAACGACTACACGCCGCCACGCAACGCCATAAGATCGTGTGGAAGTGGGTGCGCGGTCACGCCGGACATGAACAGAACGAACGTGTGGATGCGTTAGCCACCGCAGCCCGCGAAAAAATGCGCCCATCATAAGTGCCTCAGCAGAACAGGACGATAGCCCGATGCCCACCTTTGCGAACCGAGTTGCACCTTTTGGAACCACTATTTTCAGCGAAATCAACAATCTGGCTGCCGAGTATGGCGCGGTCAATCTAGGGCAGGGGCGACCCGATTTTGATGGCCCCCCCGATCTGATTAACGCGGCAGTCAAAGCGTTGCAGGGCGGGCAGCAGTACAACCAGTATCCGCCGGGTATTGGTGCGCCGGAGTTTCGCAAGGCATTGGTGAACCATGCTGCCAAATTCTACGGGTTGGATGTAGACCCGAATCGCGGTGTGGTGGCCACCCCCGGCGCGACGGAAGCAGTGTTTGCCAGCATTATGGGGCTGGTTGATCCCGGTGATGAGGTCATCGTCATCGAGCCGTATTTCGACAGTTATGTGCCGAATATCCTGATGGCCGGCGCGAAACCGGTCTTTGTGCCGCTGCACCCGCCGGAGTGGACTCTCGACCCGGACGAATTGCGGCGGGCGTTCACTCCGCGTACTAAGGCACTCCTGTGGAATTCGCCACAGAACCCCACCGGACGAGTGTTCACCCGTGCCGAGATGCAGGTGGTGGCAGATTTATGCATCGAGCATGATGTGATCGTGATCTCCGACGAGGTGTACGAGCATCTGGTGTTTGGTACGGCGCAGCACGTTCCGATTGCTTCGCTCCCCGGCATGTTCGAGCGCACGGTGACGGTGAGCAGCCTCGGCAAGAGCTATAGCGTGACGGGCTGGAAGTTAGGCTGGGTGTATGGTGCGCCGGAATTGGTGACGGGCGTGATGCGTGCCCATCAGTTCATCGCTTTTGCCGTGCATCATCCGTCGCAGATTGCGGGCGCGTTTGCGATGGGGCTGCCGGGGACGTACTACGAAGACCTGCAATCCATGTACACCGCCAAGCGCGATATTCTGATGGCCGGTCTGAATGCGGCTGGTCTGAAAGCCAAACAGCCCGAAGGCACGTATTTCGTCATGGCGGATTTCTCCGATGTGTTCGACGGGAATGATGTGGAATTCACCGCCCATCTCATCAAGAACATCGGTGTGGCCTGCATCCCACCATCGCCGTTCTACTGCGAGGAACACCGTCATATCGCCTCCAAGCAGGCGCGGTTCGCCTTCTGCAAAGGGGACGATACGCTGCGGCAGGCTTCCGAACGGTTGGCGAAACTGCGTCGTTGAGCGTTTGCCTATGAATATGAATAAAGGGTAGCACCATGCCTGAGATTCGTTTTGATCGGTACTATCGGTATGACGAACTGACGCGCCTGTTGATGGCGTATGATGAAGAATACCCCGGCCTGATTCAGGTCAGCAGCATCGGCAAGAGCCATGAGGGGCGCGACATCTGGTTGGTGACGGTGACGAACGAAGCCACCGGTTCTGCCAGTGAGAAACCTGCGCTGTGGGTGGATGGCAACATTCACGCTTCGGAGGTGTCGGCCTCCACCGCCTGCTTGCACCTGCTGCACACACTCACCAGCCAGTACATGAAAGACCCGGAGATCACGCGCTGCCTCGATACCCGTGCGTTCTACATTTGCCCGCGCATCAACCCCGACGGTGCGGAATGGGCGCTGGCAGATAAGCCGGTGATTATTCGTTCCGGCACGCGCCCGTATCCCTATGATGAAGATGCCCTCAGCGGCTTGACAGAAACCGATGCTGATGGCGATGGTCGCGTGTTGCAAATGCGGATTGAAGACCCGAACGGCGGCTGGAAAGAGTATCCCGACGAGCCGCGGTTGCTCATCCGCCGCGATCCTACCGAGGTGGGCGGGCGCTACTTCCGTGTGCTGCCCGAAGGCACGCTCAAGAATTACGATGGCGTGACCATTGAGATTCCCAACCGCAAACAGGGGCTCGATTTCAACCGCAACTTCCCGCTGGAATGGCGGCAGGAGTCCGAACAGAGTGGGGCGGGGCCGTACCCTACCAGTGAGCCAGAAATTCGTGCGGTGGTGCATTTCATCGCCACCCACCTGAATATTCATGGGGCGGTCACATTCCACACCCACAGTGGCGTGCTGCTGCGGCCTTATGGCACGCACAACGACGAACACTTCCCGGCAGAGGATTTGTGGACGTTCCAGAAGATCGGGGAGAAGGGGACGGAGATCACAGGTTATCCGGCGGCCTCGGTCTATCACGAGTTCCGCTATCACCCCAAAGAGACGATCACCGGCGTGTTCGATGATTGGGTGTATGACCACTTCGGCACGTATGCGTGGACGGTGGAAATCTGGAGTCCGCAGCGGCAGGCCGGCATCGAGAAGTTCAAGTTCATCGAGTGGTTCCGCGAACACCCGCTGGAAGATGATTTCAAGCTGCTCAAGTGGAGCGACGAGGCGCTGGCCGGACACGGCTACGTGAACTGGTATCCGTTCGATCATCCCCAGTTGGGGCGGGTAGAACTGGGCGGGTGGAATTATCAGTACGCATGGCGCAATCCGCCGCCGCATTTGCTCGAAAACGAGATTTCGCGCTTTGCCGAATGGCTGATCTGGAAGAATCTGATTTCACCCCGTCTGGAACTGCACAGCGTCCAGATGACCCCGTTGGGGAACGATCATTACCGAGTGCAGATGGTCGTTCACAACACGGGTTGGCTGCCCAGCTACGGCAGCAAGCGGGCGCTGGATCGCAAAGTGGTGCGCGGCGTGGTGGCAGAGATCGAATTGCCGCCGGGTGCAACGCTGGTTTCGGGCAAGCAACGCGAGGAAATCGGTCAGTTGGAAGGGCGCAGCAACATGGGTTCGTCGCTGCTGTCGTGGGCGGATATTGGTGTGACCAGTGACCGCGCTAAAGTGGCATGGGTGATCTATGCGCCGCACAAGGGCTTCGTGCAACTAACGGCTCGCCACGAACGGGCGGGTGTGGTGCGCGAAGATGTGGAATTGGTCTAAGTGGCTGCTGCCGAGCGCATCCTAAAGTTCTGGAAGCCTTACGGCGTTCTGACGCAGTTCACGGACGCACAGGGCAGGCCGACTCTGGCGGATTACATCCCGGTCAGCGGCGTATATGCTGCGGGCCGGCTTGATCTGGACAGCGAAGGCTTGCTGCTGCTGACCGACTCGGCGCGGCTGAAAACCCGCCTGACCGACCCGCGTTTTGAGCATCCGCGCACCTACTGGGTGCAGGTGGAGCGCATACCGGACGAGGCCGCGCTGGAACGCCTGCGGGCGGGCGTGGAGTTGAACGATGGTTGGACGCGCCCCGCGCAGGTGCGTCCGATACAACCGCCCGATTTGCCTCCGCGTGATCCGCCGGTGCGCTTCCGCAAGACCGTGCCGGATGGATGGTTGGCGTTGACGCTGACCGAAGGGCGCAACCGGCAGGTGCGGCGGATGACGGCGGCGGTGGGGCATCCCACGCTGCGCTTGGTGCGCTGTGCGATTGGCACGATCACGCTCGAAGGGCTGCAACCGGGCGAATGGCGCGACCTGAGCGCCGCCGAAAGCGAACAGTTACGCGCCAGCACCGGCTTGCGCTGAAGTCTGCGATATGCGAAAATGCGAACGTGTGTTCAGTTTGTCGCCCTGCATAGACATTGAAAGTTGAGCGCAACCTCTCCATGATCGAGCAATCACAACCGACTTACTTCGTCGCCATCGCCGGCAATATCGGCGCGGGAAAAAGCACGCTGACGGGGATGTTAAGCCACGTTTTCAGCTGGGAGCCGTTTTATGAGGCCAATGCCGAAAACCCCTATCTATCCGATTTTTATCAGGATATGCAGCGGTGGAGTTTCCACTCGCAGGTGTTTTTCCTCGGCAAGCGGCTGGAGCATCATCACCAGTTATTGGCGCATCCCGGCAGCGTGGTGCAAGATCGCACCGTGTACGAGGATGCGGAGATTTTCGCCCGCAACCTGTATGAGCAGGGGAATATGACCGGGCGCGATTATGATGCCTATCGTCGCCTGTATGATGCCATTCGCGCTTTTGTGCCGCCGCCGGATTTGATGATTTACCTAGAGTGCAGCGTGGAACAACTGGAGGAACACATCCGCCGCCGGGGGCGCGATTACGAACGCAATATCTCGGCAAATTATCTGGCGCGTTTGAACCGCCTGTATGACCGCTGGATTGATGGCTGGACATCTTGCCCGGTGCTGCGCGTCCGCATTGATGGTGTTGATTTCCAGCACAACCCGTCCGATTTTGAGCAGATTCGGCAGGCCGTCGAAAATCAACTGGGATTGATGAAAACGCACTAAATAAACGTCCACGCCTATAGACAGTTTTCACAAATCATGCTACACTCGACGAATATAATCCATAGGATTCATCAGATGAATATGGATGCGGTGGTTTAATCGGTGAACTGCCGCTGCGTGTGAAGACGGGTTGAACGGCGTGGCGGATATTCGTCTGGACTCTGATCTGCTCAACTACATCATTCAAGAGCAATTCGAGCCGGGTGCGCGCCTGCCCACCATCAGCGAGCTTCAGGACGAGTCGCGGTTGGGCGTGAGCGCCAGCAAAGTGCGCGAAGAACTGGAAGTGGCGCGGGCGCTGGGGCTGGTGGATGTGCGCTCCAAGACGGGTATGCGTCTGAAAGAGTACAGCTTCGCGCCGGCGGTGCATCTCCGCCTGTTCTATGCGCTGGCGCGGGATGTGCGCTACTTCGAGTATTTCAGCGCCCTGCGAACGCACCTCGAAATGAGCTTCTGGCACGAAGCCTGCGAACTGCTCACGCTGGAAGACAAGAACGAGATGCGCGGCTATCTGGTTGCGGCGCGTTCCAAACTCAGCGGACAGCGCATTCGCATCCCCTTTGAAGAACACCGCGCTTTTCACCTCACCGTCTTTCGACATCTCGATAATCCTTTTGTCCTCGGTTTGCTGGAAGTGTACTGGGAAGCGTATGCGGCGGTTGAACTCAATCGTTACGCGGATTTGAGCTACCATCAGCAGGTTTGGGACTACCATGAACGCATTCTGGACGCGATTTGCAGTGGTGACTTCGACGCGGCTCAGAAGGCGTTTATTGAACATACGCGGCTGCTGCATCATCAGCCCCGTATGCAGGATGTAGATCATGCAGCAGCACTGGTCGAAAATAAAGTCACCGAATAACTCTAGGAGTGGCGCAGAAGACTGCGTAAAGGACTTACAATGGGTGTCATGGATAAAGAACTAGAATCAAAAACTTCATATTCGGGCAAGAAGATCGTGAATGACTTCACGCTCACCGCCGCCACTCGCAACGGCACGGGCAGCCAGACATCGAACAATGTGCTGGTGCTGTCGCTGTTTAAGATGGGCATTCCGGTGAACGGGAAGAACCTGTTCCCTTCCAATATTAAAGGCTTGCCGACGTGGTATACCATTCGCGCCAGCAAGGATGGCTATACCGCCCGTCCTTCTAGCTCGGAAGTGGCGGTGGTCTTTAATCAGGATACCGCTGCCGAGGATATTCAGAAATTGCCCGCAGGCGGCGTTGCCATCGTCCCGCAGGAATGGCACTGGACGCACAGCCGCGAGGACATTTATTACTACGAAATTCCGGTTGACCCGATGGTGAAGGAAGCCGGGATTGCGTCTGAACTGCGCGAGCGCGTGGCGAACATGGTCTATGTGGGCGCGGTGGCGCACCTGTTCAGCATTCCGATGGACATCATCTGGCAGGCGCTGTTGACCAATTTCAGTGGCAAGGAAAAACCCGCTAAGATCAACTTTGACATGGTGCAACGCGCCTACGACTGGTCGGTTGCCAACATGGTCAAGCAGGACGGCTTCTCGTATGAGCCGATGCCGGGTGGCAACACTGGCAAGATCGTGATTACGGGCAACGAAGCGGCGGGTATCGGCACGCTGTTCGGTGGCGTGCAGGTGGTGGGCTGGTATCCGATCACTCCTTCGACCAGCCTGATTGATGCCATGTTCGATCATCAGGCGCTGCGTAAAGACCCGGAGACGGGGCTGAACACGGTAGGCATCATGCAGGCCGAAGACGAAATCGCCGCCATCGGCACGATTGTTGGTGCAGGGTGGGCGGGCGCACGTTCAATGACGGCCACCAGCGGCCCCGGCATCAGTCTGATGGCGGAGTTCACGGGTTTGGCCTATTACGCCGAAATCCCGTGCGTGATCTGGGATGTGACGCGCATCGGCCCCAGCACCGGTATGCCCACGCGCACCAGTCAGGGCGATCTGCTGTTCATCCACTTCCTTGGTCATGGCGATACCCGCCAGATTACGCTCCTTCCCGGCAGCGTGGCGGAATGTTTCGAGTTCGGTTGGCGGGCGTTGGATGTGGCTGAAGTCTGCCAGACTCCGGTGTTCGTGATGAGCGACCTCGATCTGGGCATGAACAACTGGGTGTCCGAGCCGTTCGTGTACCCCGACGAGCCGATTAATCGTGGCAAGACGCTTAACCTCGAAACCCTGACCCAGTTCATCGAAGAAAAGGGCGAGTGGTGGCGTTATAAGGACTATGACGGCGATGGTATTCCGTACCGCACCGTTCCCGGCACCGACCATCCCCGCGCCGCCTATTTCACACGCGGCACTGGTCACAATGAAAAAGCTGGCTACAGCGAACGCCCCGAAGATTGGATGAACAATCTGCGCCGCATCGAGCGCAAGATCAACAACACACGCAAGACGCTGCCGCAACCGGTGGTCAAGACCATGCCCGGCGCGAAGGTCGGCATCCTCTCGTTCGGCTCGAACGACCCCGCCATCCTCGAAGCGCGTGACCGGCTGGCCGCCGAAGGGATCGCGACGGATTATATGCGCGTGCGTGCGCTGCCGCTGTCCGAAAGCGTGATGGAATTCATTCGCAAATACGAGCGCGTCTATCTCCCGGAGAACAATTTCGACGGGCAACTGGCGCAGATTATCCGGCTGGAAACCAGCGAAAGCACGCAGCACATGGTTTCGCTGCCGCTGGGCGACGGTCTGCCGATGACGGCTGCATGGGTTGTAGAAAACATCAAGAAACACGAGGGGAAATAAGATGCCTCCGAAAGCACCTGCCAAGACAAATGCGCTGGGCTTGACCCGCGAAGACTATAAAGGCACGAAAAGCACACTGTGCCCCGGCTGCGGTCACGATTCGATCAGCAATCAGATCATCAGCACCACTTACGACATGGGGCTGGATCAGCACAAGCTCATCAAGCTGAGTGGCATCGGCTGCTCCAGCAAGACTCCGGCTTACTTCCTCGGACGGGCGCATGCGTTCAACTCGGTGCATGGTCGTATGCCCTCGGTGGCGACAGGCGCGACGTTGGCGAACCGTGACCTGATCGCCATCGGCGTGAGTGGCGACGGCGACTCCGGCAGCATCGGCATGGGACAGTTCAAACACGTCATGCGCCGCAATGTGCCGATGGTCTACATCATCGAGAACAACGGCGTGTACGGCCTGACCAAAGGCCAGTTCTCTGCCACCTCGGATGCGGGGCAAACCCTGCGCTACTACGGCAAGAACGAACTACCCGCAATTGACCTGTGTATGGAAGCCATCATGGGCGGCGCGACCTTCGTGGCCCGCAGCTTCTCCGGCAACAGCAAGCAGGTGCAGACGCTCCTGCGGGCGGCGCTGGCGCACAAGGGGACGGCGGTGGTGGACATCATCAGCCCGTGCGTGACCTTCAACAACACGCCCACCTCGAACAAGAGCTACGACTATGGCAAGGCCAACGAAATTCCGCTGCACGAGATCGAACTCATCCCCGAAGGTTGGGTGCCGGATCGTGAAGAAATTGCCATCGAAGATTATCCCGAAGGCGAAGTCATCAGCGTTCGGATGCACGATGGCTCGTTCGTGCGCTTGAAGCAGGCGGGCCGCGATCACGATCCGCGCAGCCGCATCGGTGCGCTGACGCTGCTGGAGAACGCGCAGATGGAGCAGTTGTTCATCACCGGTCTGCTGTACTACGAAGAACCGCGTCCTACACTGGCGGATACGCTGCGTCTGGTGGAAGCCCCGCTGGCGCACCTGCCCGAAGAAAAGCTGCGTCCCAGTAAGGAAACGCTGGCTAATCTGATGACCGAGTTCATGTAGGCGAGGTCGTTAGGACGAAGTGATAGAACACCCTTTGCGGGATTGTCCGCGAAGGGTGTTTTTTTATTTGGCGACGGGGTGCGTTTCCAGTGTGGGTAGGTGCGCTCTGGCGGGTAGATAGCCGTTCGGCGTGGCGCTGACCGGAGCGCGGCGCACAGTGATAGTGAACACGCTACCTTCCCCCACGCGGCTCTGTACCGCAATCGTCCCGCCCTGCTTTTCGATCAAGGCTCTGGCAATCGTCAGTCCCAGCCCGTAGCCTTCGCCATGTCGGGCGGGGTCGGCGCGGTAGAAACGTTGGAAGATGAGGGGCAGTTTGTCCTCCGGGATGCCCATGCCGGTATCGCGCACGTGCAGGGCGATCTGCGCCGTTTCGACATCCACTTTTAGCTCGACCTGACCGCCGGTTGGCGTGAACTTGAAGGCGTTATCCAGTAGGATGAGCAGCACCTGTTTGAGCATGTCGCGGCGGCCTAGCGCGTTCACATCCGGCACGGCGCTCACGGTGAAGTTTTGCTTTAGGGGCAGGGCGGCGAATTGCCGCTGCACTTCTCCGATAAGCGAGGGTAGCGCCACATCATCCAGATCGAGGGTGCTGCTGTGTTCGGCGCGGGCGAGGGTCATCAAATCTTTGACCAACCGGATCATGCGCTCACTTTCCGAAACGCTGTCGGAAAGTACGGCTTGACGGTCACTTTCGGAAATCGGCGGGTCACGCTGGAGCAGCGCCAGATTGCCGCGCAGGGTGGTCAGCGGCGTGCGGAGTTCGTGCGAAGCGTCTGCCAGAAATGACCGCTGTGCATCCAACGCCTGCGCCACCTTCTGATAGGCCGCGTCCAGCGCCCCCAGCATACTGTTGAAGGTGGTCGCAAGGCGGCCCACTTCGTCCTGCGGGCCGTCATAGGTCACGCGCCGCTGGAAATCGCGTTCTGTACCGATGACCTGTGCGGTGCGCGTCAGGTGGTCAATCGGGCGTAGTGACGCACCTGCGACGAACCAGACCCCCGCGACGGCGATTACCAGCGTGACCAGCCCACCCAGAATCAGGCCGGTGCGCAGGGTGTTTAACGCCTGCTGCTGGTCTACAATCGAACGTGCCACCTGCAAGATTCCGATGGTCTGCCCGTCCGCGATCAACGGTTGGCTGTACACCAGCAGCGGCGTATCCTGTACCCACGCGATTTCGTAGACCGGCTGACCGCTTTGCAACTGACCGAGGCCGCCATTGCTGAGGGGCAGCGCATGACCGTCGAGATTGTCGGTGCGCCCGACTACATTTCCTTTGGCATCGCAGGCTTGCCAGTAATTTTGCCGGTTGCCGACATTATCGGCAGGCCACTGGAAATAGCCCAGTGCGAACGGGTCGGTTTGGACGAGGCGGCGCATTTCGGCGGCCAGCGTCGATTCCATGAAGGAACGGGTGGAATGTTCCATCGTGATATACAGCAGCACGCCGAACCCCATCAAACTGAGCGCCAGTATGCTGCCGTAAAAGAGTGTGAGACGTGAACGAATGGACATAAGAAACACCCTCTGGCAGTCTATTCCTCCAACCGCAGCGCGTAACCCACACCGCGTATGGTCTGAATCAGGCGGGATTTGTCACCCGTTTCTAGTTTACTCCGCAGGTGGCCGATATGCACTTCTAGCACGTTTGAGTCTCCAGTGAAGGGATAGCCCCACACCACTTCGAGAATGCGTTCGCGGGTATGCACGCGGCGTGGGTAACGCATGAAATACAGCAGTAGATCGTATTCCTTCGGGCTGAGAAGGATGATCTGCTCGCCGCGCCGTACCTGCCGCGTGACCGGATTGAGCGAAAGATCGTCGTAGGTCAGCATCCGATCTTCTTCGTCCGGTTGCGAACGCCGTAGCAGCGCCCGGATGCGGGCCAGCAGTTCTTCCGGCTCGAACGGCTTGATGAGGTAATCATCCGCGCCGCTGTCCAAGCCCATCACGCGGTCTTCCAGCGCGTCTTTGGCGGTGAGCATGATGATGGGGATATGGTCGGCGCGGCTGACGCGGCGGGCGACTTCCAGCCCGTCCAGACCGGGCATCAGCCAGTCGAGGACGATCACATCCGGGCGGTGGGTTTGCGCTTGTGACAGGGCTTGCTGCCCGTCCATTGCCACCAAAACCTCGTAGCCTTCATACAACAGGGTGCGGCGCAGCATGTCAATCACTTTCTGGTTATCGTCCACAATCAAGATACTCGACATGCTGTAGCCTCCTGCACATTGCACTGGATGTGTGTTGATCTTACGTCAGATGGCTAAAGTGGCGTTAAGGCCAGTCTGAAGATTGTCTGAATCTCATTTCGGGGAGCATTAGCTTTTCTTCAGGAATCTGATAACTGGTTCTCAGATAGTGATGGCATGATGCGGAGACTCGTTTTATCGGCTTAATGGGGAACATAAGAATGGCTTCTGATAAGGAAACCAAGCGATCTGTCCGGCCTGCATCTGGTCAGAAAGCCGCGCCGGGTTGGCTGACGACTGATCGTATGTTCATCGGCGGCAGTGTGCTGGCGATTCTGGCGATTCTGGGTGTCATTGTGGTGGTTACAGCACAGAATGGGGACGCGCTTAACCGGCAGATTGACGGCGTGCAGATCATCAACGTCCCCGCGCCGGGGCATGTGACCACGCCCGTGACCTATGAGCAGATTCCGCCTGCGGGCGGGTTGCACCATCCGGTGTGGCAGCAGTGCGGCGTATATACCGAGCCGATTGCTAACGAACATGCGGTGCATTCGCTGGAGCATGGCGCGGTGTGGATTACCTATCAACCCGATCTTCCGGCGGATCAGGTGGCGATTCTCCAGACGATTACGGTGCAGAGTACCCACCGCCTGCTCAGCCCGTATTCCGGCATCTCCAGCCCGATCATTTTGACGGCGTGGGGGTATCAACTGCCGCTGGAACGGGCGGACGATCCGCGTTTGGCGCAGTTCCTACAGAAGTACGAACAGGGCAAATCCACGCCGGAGATGGGCGCGACCTGCAACGGGGGCGAAACGCGCACGTTGGCGCAGATTGGGCAGCGTTAGCGCACGATGATGGAACAAAACCCTATTTTCACGACTCCCGCGCAGGCTTTGCGCGGGCTGCTTATGTTGCTGATCGGCGGGTTACTAGGGGCGCTGGCTGTGCTGGTCTGGCAGGGGGCACGGGCAGCCCCCGTCAGCGAACCATCGCCGGAAACCGGCTTCGCCCGCGATATGATCGTGCATCACAATCAGGCGATTGAGATGGCGCTGCTGGTCTATAATCAGGGTTCGGACAGCGTTCTGAAGGGGATCGCGCTGGACATGCTGTTGACGCAGCAGACGCAAATCGGGCAGATGCAGGGCTGGTTGCATGTGTGGAATCTGCCGATTGCAGGGACTGTGCTGCCGATGACATGGATGGGAATGCCTACTAGCGGATTGATGCCGGGTATGGCTACCTCGAACCAGATGGCTGCGCTGCGCGATTCTTCGGGGACTGCGGCGGACAGGCTATTTATTCAACTTATGATTCCGCATCATCAGTCCGGGATTCACATGGCGAACGCCATTCTAAGCCTCACCTCGATTCCGGCGGTGCGTGACCTTGCCCTGTCGGTCGTGACTTCACAGGAGCGCGAGATTCAGGAATTGGATACCCTCCTCACTCAACTTCCGGCATGATGCCGCACGGTTGATATACCCCCCATTTTTGGGGGGTTCGCTATTCTGGACGTGCTGAATCGCGCAAGAAAGCGTATAACAGAGCAGCATGGGGGCTGTTCGCCTGTTTCGGTTGATCCGTAGCTGCACGCCTTGCGGATAACCGGTCAGATGCAATTGCACCCGACCAAGACATGCTACAAATTTAACGGGTTCTGCTGGCTTCACTGCTGCTCTGTGGGGGGGAAGGTGATTTGAATGTCTGATTATTACAAGTTTACTGCACAACAGTCGCTGGATGATTTACATGCTCGACGCGAGGGGCTAACCGACGCCGAGGTATCGGCGCGTCAAGTGGAATATGGGCGGAACAGCCTTCCCGCTGGCGAGGGGACAAACTGGATTAAGCTGGTTTTAGGCCAGTTTACCGACCTGATGGTGATTATCTTGATTGCGGCTGCCGTCATCTCGGCGTTCCTCGGTGACTCGAAAGATGTGGTCGTCATTCTGGCGATTGTGATTCTGAACGCGATCATTGGCACTTATCAGGAATTTCAGGCGGAGAAGGCTCTAGCGGCCTTGAGCGCGATGCAGGTGCCGCTGGTACGGGTGCGCCGTGCCGGTGAAGTGTTGCAGATCAGCGCCGAGGAACTGGTTCCCGGCGACATTGTGATTATCGGTGAAGGTGATCGCATTCCGGCGGATGGCCGTTTGATTGAGAACCGCAGTCTGCTGGTGGAAGAAGCCATGCTCACCGGCGAGTCGGTGCCAGTTGAAAAGCAAATCGCGCCGGTTGAAGGGGAGCAGGTTGGTATTGGCGACCGTGCCAACATGCTGTTCATGGGGACGACTATCAACTTCGGTCGCGGTGAAATGGTGGTGACGCGCACGGGACTCAAGACTGAACTGGGCAATATTGCCGCCATGCTGCTGCAAGTTCAGGAAGGTATATCACCGCTTCAACGCCGTTTGAATAAACTGGGACAAATTCTAGCCAGTGGCGCGGGCATTATTGTCGCGGTGGTCTTTGTGGCGGGCGTGCTGCGCGGCATCCCGTGGCAGGATATGTTCTTGACTTCCATCAGCCTCGCTGTGGCGGCTGTGCCGGAAGGGTTGCCGGCGCTGGTGACGATCAGCCTGTCGTTGGGTGCATCGCGCATGGTACAGCGGCACGCGCTCATCCGGCGGTTGCCCGCTGTGGAAACGCTCGGTTCGGTGACGATCATCTGCTCGGACAAAACCGGCACGCTGACCAAGAACGAAATGACCGCCACCCGGCTCGCGCTGCCGGGGCATGATGAGGTGACGATCACCGGCATCGGCTATACCCCGCAAGGCAAATTTCAAGTCGCGCAGAACACGGTGGATTTTTCGATAGATTATCCGCTGCGGCGCTTCGTGATGGCGATCACACTTTCCACAAATGCCCATCTGCAAGAAGGCGATCGTGAAGGTAGCTTGAATGTGGTGGGCGATACCACCGAAGGCGCGTTGCTGGTGGCCGCGCAGAAAGTGGGTTGGTCGCGGCAGCAGTTGGAAACCGAAATGCCGCGTGTTTCCGAACTGCCGTTCAGCAGCGAACGCAAAGCCATGACGACTGTGCATCAGGTGGAGAGCGTCGAAGGCAAGCGTTTGTTCGCAGACAGCGCCTATATCTCGATTACGAAGGGTGCGCCCGACCAACTGCTGGAGTGGGCGACCCATGAAATGCTGTCGAATGAGCCATCGGCGCTGACAGCCGAACGCCGCCACGAATGGCGTTCGCGGATTGATTCGCTGGCGCAAAGTGGATTGCGGGTGCTAGGAATCGCCTATCGCCCGTTGAATGAAGTGCCGGAAGAACTTCAGGTGGAGCAGATTGAGCGCGGCCTATACTTGCTCGGTTTGGTCGGCATCCTCGACCCGGCGCGCCCCGAAGCGCGGGAGGCTGTGCAGACGGCGAAAGACGCGGGCATTCGCTCGATTATGATTACCGGCGATCATGCGTTGACCGCTGAAGCCATTGCGCGTGATCTGGGTATTCTCGCGGAAGGCCAGCGCGTCGTGACCGGCGCTCAACTCGACTCGATGACCGATGACCAACTGCGCGAGTCGCTCAAACACACCTCGGCTTTTGCCCGTGTGTCGCCGGAACACAAGCTCCGTCTGGTGCGGGTGCTGCAAGCGCAGGATCATATCGTGGCGATGACCGGAGACGGCGTAAACGATGCCCCCGCGTTGAAACAGGCCGATATTGGCGTGGCGATGGGGATCACCGGCACCGATGTCAGCAAAGGCGCGGCAGAGATGGTGCTGACGGATGACAACTTCGCGTCCATCGTGGCGGCGGTTGAAGAAGGCCGTGTCATCTACGACAACATTCGTAAGTTCATCAAGTATTTGCTCAGTTCCAATGTGGGCGAAATCCTTGTGATGTTCATTGCGCTCATCGCTGGTTTGAAAATTCCGCTGCTGGCGATTCAGATTTTGTGGATCAACCTCGTCACAGATGGTTTGCCGGCGATTGCGTTGGGCTTCGAGCCTGCCGAAAAAGGCGTGATGAAGCGCAAGCCGCGCCCGATTACGGAAAGCATATTTGCTGGCGGGTTGGGCATACACATTTTCTGGGTTTCTATCCTGCTGACCAGCATTACGCTAGGAGCGTATCTGTATGGATATGCTTCTCACGGGATGAACCCGTTGAGCAGCACATTGGGCGTGGAGACGCTGAACGCCGAGCAAATGCAGCGGCTTCTGGGCGAAAAGACCTATACTGATCTCGTTCCCACCAACTGGGACAGCATGACTACCGATGAACGGGTGACGCTGTTGAAGGCGCACGAAACAGATGCGGCGACGGCAGAGGAAGGCAGCGGCGGCATTCTGGGCAAAGCGGAACAACTGCCGCGCACGTTGGGGTTCACCGTACTGGCACTGGGGCAGATTTTTCATGTGATGGCGATCCATGCCGGCGATCGCGTGTCGTTCTTCAAGACGTGGTTTAGCAAGAACCGCCTGCTGCTGGTGGCCGTCCTGTCTACCTTCCTGCTGCAATTGGGTGTGGTTTACCTGCCTTTTATGCAGGCGACGTTCGAGACATCCCCGTTGAGCCTAACGGAACTCGCGCTGGCGATTGGGCTATCCGCTGTAATTCTGGCGGCGGTCGAGGTCGAAAAGGCGCTGCGGCGCTCTCGTTCTCCACTAGCGGCTGATTAATTCTGGTTTTCTGCGGGAGATTGGCAATAAGCTATTGCGAATTGCTTCTCCCGCTGTAGACTCTTACTCTGTATTTGAATGATTCCAAGGATCATGAAAGGGTTTTCTAATGAGCCGAGCAAGAACCGTAGAACGCCGCAAAGAGCGCGAACAAGAACGTAAGCGTCAGCGCCAGACATTGGTGCTGGGTGGTATTGTGGCAGCTGTTGTGATTCTGGCTGTTTTGATTGTGCTGATTAATCAGCCTGCCGAAGCACCTATTCCGCCGGAGACGGCTACCCGTTATGAAGGGCTGGTGCAGGGAAAGACGGATGAAGGCTTCCCGACTCTGGGTAGCAATGATGCTCCGGTGAAAGTGGTCGAATATTCGAGCTTTGACTGCACGCATTGTAAGGACTTCCATGAAAATGTGACCTCGGACATTGTGGATCGGGTGCGGAATGGTGAAGTGCAGTTCACCTATGTGCCGATTTACGGGACGGGCAGCCTTCAAAACGGGCTTGGCGCGGCGAAGGCGGCGATTTGTGCGGGTGAGCAGGGTCTGTTCTGGCAGACGCACGATGCGCTGTTCAACTGGCAAGGACTGTATGCCAACACCGCTTTCTCGCAGAACCGGCTGAACACTGGCATGACGAATCTGGGTGTGGATAAGACCCAGTGGGACGCTTGTATGGCGGGCGATCAGGCGGTCAGCGTTGCGGATGCTGCGGTGAAGGCAGGGCAAGCGCAGAATATCCCCGGCACGCCCTCGGTATTCGTCAATGGTTCCATCGTGCAAACGCCCGATCTGGCGAGCGTGAACGCCGCGATTGATGCGGCGCTGGCGGCTGCGGGCTTGCAGCCTGTCACCCCGGCTGAAGCGACGCCGGAAGTGACGGTTGCTCCGGTGGCAGAAGCGACCACTGAGGCGACGGCTGCGGTGGTGGAAGCGACGGTTGAAGTGACCACCGAAGCGGCTGCTCCGGCGGCGGAAGCGACGGTTGAAGCCACGCCGGAAGCGACGCCAGCTTCATAGCGGTGGGTTGAACGACTGAAAAAAAAGGGACGCTGCCCACCGGGGCGCGTCCCTTTTTGTTACCTTGTGAAAATCGAACTTATTCTTTGCGGGGCAGCAGCGGCCCCAATCGCCTTCCGCCGACGAGGTGCATGTGCAGGTGATAGACTTCTTGCCCGCCATCGTAGCCGCAGTTGACGATCAGCCGGTAGCCATCTTCGGCGACCCCTAGCTCCTGTGCCACTTTCTTAGCGACGGTGAACAGCCGACCTAGCGCGGCTTCATGTTCCGGTTGCACATCGTTGACGGTAGCGATTTCGACATTCGGGACGATCAGGATATGGACGGGCGCGGCGGGATTAATGTCCTTGAAGGCCGTCACCAGATCATCCTGATAGACAATCTCGGACGGGATTTCGCGCCGGATAATTTTACTGAAAAGGGTAGTCATGCGGTGCGCTCCCTACATTGCCATGCCGCCGTCCACCACCAGCACATGCCCGGTGATGTACGCGGCCTCGTCGGAAGCGAGGAATGCGGTGGAGAGCGCCACATCTTCCACGCTGCCCCAACGTCCCAGCGGGATGTTCTGGTTCAGTTGCGCCGTGATTTCTGGCGGCAGGTCTTTGGTGAGGTCGGTCAGGACGAAACCGGGCGCAACCGCGTTCACTGTGATGCTACGCGAGGCCACTTCCCGCGCCAGTGCTTTCGTCAGGCCGATGATTCCGGCTTTGCTGGCGCTGTAGTTGGTCTGTCCGGCGTTGCCCGCAATCCCGCTGATGCTGGTGATGTTGATGATGCGCCCGTAACGCTTCCGCATCATGGTTTTAACGGCGGCTTTCGAGCAAAGCCATGTGCTGCGGAGGTTGGTCTGGATAACCGTGTCGAAATCTTCCGGTTTCATCAGCATAATCAGATTGTCGCGGGTCGTGCCGGCATTGTTCACCAGAATATCGAGTTTGCCATAGGCATCCGTCGCGGCTTTGATGAGCGCGTTGGCGCCTTCGTCGGTGCTGACATCGGCTTGTACCGCCTGTGCCGTCCCGCCCCCCGCCTTGATTTGTTCGACCACTTCTTCAGCGGCAGCGGCGTTACTCTGGTAATTCACCACCACCGTCGCGCCGCGTTTGGCGAGTTCAAGTGCGATGCCGCGCCCGATTCCCCGGCTGCCGCCCGTTACGATTGCGATCCGATCGGTTAATTGCGCCATAGGTCATCCTCTCGTCTGCTGTATCCGGTTATTGTCGCGGGCTACTATACCGCATCCGGCGGATTCTGGCTTATCCGCCCACCCATCCGAGTAGCTGTATCGAGCCGCGCAGCGATCCGGTCAGGTTGACGCTGCCGAAGCCGTTGATCTGCGCGACATAGACATCCACCCGCCCGTCACGGGTAGGGTTCACTCCGGTGAAGGTCAGCCATTGACCATCCGGGGAATAACTGGGGTTGCACATGCTCGGCGGCGCGATGCCGTTGGTGATGGATTCCAGTGCGCTGCCGCTGAAGATGTGGATTCCGTAAGGGCATTGACCGTTTACGCCGCCGATAGCAATCCGCGACGAGTCAATTGACCACGAGGCGCTCAAGCCAAAGCGGGCGAACGTTAAATCGGTGATTCGCCCGATCACGCTGCCATCCACATACAGGGCGACGATTTCCGCCGAGTCGGTGCCGACGCTTTGATAGATCACCGCGCTGCCGTCCGGCGCCCATGTGTCTGACAGGCGAATCGGGTTTTCGTTCCCGTCCCGCTGCCGTACTTCGCGGGTTTGCAGGGTGGTCGCGTCGCTGATGAACAGGCGGCGTTCGTTGTCCCCAAAGGTCGGGTCGCCGCTGGCAAAGACCAGATTGCGGGCGTTGATCCAGCGCGGTCGTTCGGTGACGAACACATCCGAGACGCGCTGTGTGTTGCCGGTTGCCACGTCTAACAGGTAGACCTGACCGCCGATGGGCGGTGCAGTGGTGAGGGCATCACAAGCGTTCGCCTCGCCGGGAATCCATGAGGGACACTGGTCGCGGTCAGAGAGAAACGCCAGATAGCGTCCATCGGGCGACCAGACCGGGGCGAAATCGTAGGCACCGCCGGGGGTGACATTCTGAAGGTTGGAACCATCCCGACCAATGGTGAAAATGTCCATGTCGTAGCCGGTTGCCAGCGCAATCGCCAGATTGGAACCGTCTGGCGACCAGATGGGTTCGCTGAACATGCCGCGCTGCACCAGCGATAGAATGGGCAGGATGCGGGCGCTGATCCGGCTTTGCAGATCGAGTACATACAGGCCGGTTGCCACGCCGGAAGAATCTTCGATGAAATAGGCGATCGAGCGCCCATTGCGCGAGATGTAAATTTGATTGCCGGTGGAGGAGGGCGTTTGCAAAATCGCCACCCGCGCCGCTGAATCAGTTGGCGGAACGTAATACAGCGTTTGCAGGCCGGTGGCGGGCTGCGGGGTGCGGCGGTCGCCCAAGCCATCGCGGTCATTCTGGTTGATAAACGCCAGTACCGGGATGGAGAGCGTTTGAAGGATGTCCGGCGATACGTCCGCCATTTTCCAGTTGTCGAACACAAACCCGGATGTGGCTTCGGGCGTGATGCTGGCGGTGGGGGTAATGGTGGCGGTCGCGGTGGCTGTCGGCGTGTCGGTGGCGGTGGGCGATGCCGTTGCGGTGGCTGTCGGCGGCAGCGGTGTGGGCGTGAGCGTGAGTGTTGCCGTCGGTGTGACCGATGGCGTGAGGGTCGGGGTAGCGGTAGGCGTCGGTGTCGGCGGGGTTAAGGCTGCGCAGGATGTGGTTAGCAGGGCTATAAGAATCAGAACGGACAAGCGGCGCATGGATATATTAACCTCGTTAGACATGCAATCCGATCGTCAAGGATACCACGCGCCCGCCCCCCGGACTATGCGGAAAGTGGGCGCTTGCTCACCGCCATCAACCAATCTGAACGCTGGTGGCGGTGGGGTCAGGCGGCAGAATAACCTGAATGCGCACGGCATAAGGCAGTTGGCGACCATCCGAATACAGCAGCAGCAGCGTGTAGGAACGGTCTGCGGTGGGGCAGACCTGTGCGCTGGTGGCGGTGGTGGGCTGGCCTTCAAACAGCGTTTGCGCCCCGCTGACGGCATCCCAGCGCACGGTAGTACACTGTCCTTGCGTCAGGGGAGTCTGGTCGGCACGCAGGTTGGGATTCAGTACGGCGGGTGTGGCTGTTGGCGGCACGCTGGTGACAGTCGCGGTAGCGGTCAGGGTGGGCGGCAGGCTGGTCAGAGTCGGCGTGGGCAGGGCGAACGGCACCCGCAGCGTTTGACCGGCTTGAATGAGGTTTGCGTCCGGCAGGCAGTTGGCACGCTGAAGCTCATCGGCAGTCAGGCTAAAGCGGCTGGCGATGCGGAACAACGTGTCCCCGCTTTGTATCACATAGGTGAACGTCCAGTCCCCGCGTGGGACGCAGGCTATCGGCTGTGCGGTGGGCGGGGCAATGGCTGAAGGCGCGACGGGCTGCGCCGACGGCGGCACCACAACCTGCCGATCTAAGAGCGACAGCGGCGCACGCACCACCGCCTGTGCATCGAACGGTTCGGGTTGGGAGGGGGGCGCAGCGGCTTGCAGGCCATCCGTGCCGCCTAGCGCCACCCGTACCTGTGTGCCGGGTTGTACGACGCGGGTGGTATTGAAGGCGCTGACGGTAACAGACCCTTCGATGGTGGCAACGCGCATTTCTGCGCCCTGTCGCGCCGTCAAATAGATGGTAGAGCCGAGCGAAAGGCTGGTGCCATTAATGGTGAGCGCCGATTGTGATCCTTCCGGTGATTGGATGACCAGCGCGGATTCGGGGGCGTTCGCGCAGGTGGTGCTGGCGAGTCCTGTTTTGACGACGACTGCGTTCATCCCCGGCGTGATGTTGTCCAGCGTGGCGTCGCCATACAGGACGAAGGTGATGTTCTGACCGGGCAGCGTTCCGGGGAGATTGGCCTGCGCTTTGAGAAGCGCAACGCCCCATGTTTGATTGGTCTGATCGAACGGGGCTGTGACCAACCGCTTTACACTCAGCAGGTCTACAATGTCGCCAACGGCGGAAAAGGCGGGCAGGTTGCCGGATTGAAACTCGGCTTGCACCAGTACATTTCCGTAACAGGCCTCGTTGCGCCCCAGTGCAGCGCAGGCTGTATCAGCGCGGTTGAGCGCCATTGTGACCATTTCATCGCAGGAAAGCGGGGCGGGGGTGGTGGGCTTGGGTGGCGCAACCGTAGGGGCGGGTGTGGTTCCCAGATTGCAACCCGCGAGCATCCATACGAGACAGAGCCATAGACTCCAACGCAACATCGTTAATCTCCCCAACTCCCCGGCGGCATAAGCGCATCATAGCAGACTTTATGCCATCCCCGGTACGCCCCTTTCGTCCTGTTCGTGTTGTTCGTTATGCAGAATGTAGTACGAGCCGCGCTTCTGCCCCATTTTTTTCAGGATGCTTTTGCTCACCAGATCAGCCAGATCGCGGCGGATTGTTTCGGGGTGAACATCCGGGCACAGGGCTTGCAGATCGCTGTTGGTAATCCGGTAGTTGCCTTCGTCATGGTGCAGATGCAGTAGCGCCGCTTCCTGACGGGGGTTGATTTCCAGCCCTTTGTAGCGTCCGTTAAACGCTAACGGTTTCGCGGCGGCTTCGGCAGCGGTGGGTTCGGTGCTTTCGTTACGCAGGACGACGCGGAAGCCGCCTGAAGTTTCCTCGAAATTGGGTTCGCGCAGCTTTTGCTGCCGCATTAAGTCAATCACGCGGTCTACGCCGTAGCCGAGTCGCTCGATAAACCCCATGTCGGAAAGCACCTGCACGATGGCAGGATTGCGCGAGAACCGTTCATCTTTGATGTTGTCAATCGTGACCGGGCCGGGCAGCCGCCCCGGACTGGTGACTTCCATCCGGTTGCTGAAAATGAACAATCGGATGCCATCCCCGTTAATCTGATAATCGCGGTGGGCGACGGCGTTTACAACCAGTTCACGCGCTGCTTCCATCGGGTATTCATAGGCTTCTGCTCGCGCCATCGTCGCGCCCAGTTGTACGCCTTTTCGCAGGTAATCCGCCAGAAACATTTCCGCCCGTTTGATCTGATCTGGCAGCGTGCCGCTGATGTCCTGCCGGTGGAACGTGTCGCTCATGGCATCCCCGGCGAAGCGAACAGCGGTGATTTCTGCCCCGCGCACGAACCGCTGCGGGTCTTTGCCGAACAGCAAAATTCCGGCATGGGTGGGGATCAACTGGCCTTCCTGTTCGGTCAGGCAGCCGCGTTTGACCAGCAGTTGTTCGGGCGTAATGTCCCCCATACCGTTCAGGCTGGCGGCATAGGCGCGTACTTTTTCCCAATCGAGGTCGCTTAGTGCGGCGCGGCTGGTTTCCGTTTCAAAATGCGCTTCGCCGCGCCCCACGATCAAGCGGTGAAGTTCGCGGGATTTCAGGAGGATATTTTCAGCCCCCCGCCGCTGCCAGAACCGCCCCTCTAGCCCGTAGATATGCGGCATACCACGCGGAATGGTCAACGCCACCACCGGTCGGCTATGTACGCGGACAACCTGCGGCAGCGGCGCGATCAGCGGCGGATCTATGGCAAGAGCCGCTTTGAGCAGCAAATCCACCGTTTCGCTGGCATTTCTGACGCCCTGCACGCTGCCGGATGTGTCGTCAATGCCCATCAAAATCGTGCCGCCGATGCTGTTCGCCATCGCCGCCATCGCGGCTGCCACGCTCTCGGTATTCTGGGGGTCTGCGAACCATTCGACGCGCTCGCCCCGACCATTCTTGAGGAGTCCGAGAACTTCTTCCGGTGATGTGGTCATATTTGCCTACTTTTCCACCGCCGCTATTCTGACCCTGCTTGCGCTGCTTCCTCAGCTTTCTCGCGCTCTTTTTCTTCCCGTTCTTCTTCCTGCCGTTCCAGATCACGCTTGCGGGTGGCCGGCGCTTCGAGCAGCATCCGGTCAATCACTTCCTGCATGTCTTTCACGAAGAACAGTTGCAGATCATCGAGAGCTTCTTTGGGGATGTCTACGATGTCCTTTTTGTTTTCAAAGGGCAGGATGACTTTCTTGATGCCTGCCCGCCGCGCTGCCAGCACCTTTTCTTTCACGCCGCCCACTGGTAGCACTTTGCCGCGCAGCGTGATTTCGCCGGTCATGGCGTGGTCGCTGCGGATTTTGCGTTCGGTGAAGGCCGAGATGATGGCCAGAGCCAGTGTGATGCCTGCTGATGGCCCTTCTTTGGGGACAGCGCCTTCTGGCAGGTGGACGTGTACATCGTAGTTTTCAAACTCGTCGCTCGGCAGGTCAAATTCACGGGCGCGGGAGCGCATGTAGCTCAGGGCGGTCTGCGCCGATTCTTGCATCACATCACCCAGTTGACCGGTCAGCAGCAGCGTTCCTTTGCCCGGTAGAATGGATACTTCGATAATCGCAATATCCCCGCCGTCATACGTCCACACCAGCCCGGTGACGAGGCCAATGCTGTCCTCGGTATTGGCGTTGTGATGGGTGAAATAGGGCGGCCCCAGCAGTTCTTCCACCTTGCTGCTGCCAATGACACGCGGGTAGGGTTTTTCCTCCGCCACCAACCGCGCCACTTTGCGACAGACGTTGGCGATTTCGCGGTTGAGGTTGCGCACGCCGCCCTCGTAAGTGTACTGGCGGATGATGCTTTGCACCGACTTCGGGTGGAAGCGGATTTTGTAGTTGTCCAGCCCGTGCGCTTCCAACTGCTTTGGAATCAGGAATTGACGGCTGATGGCGATTTTTTCTTCTTCGGTGTAGCCGGAAAACTCGATCACTTCTAGCCGGTCAAGCAGCGCATCCGGCAGGGGGTCGAGATCGTTGGCGGTGGTGACGAACAGCACTTTGGAAAGGTCGTAAGGCACTTCCAGATAATGATCGGAAAAGGCGTTGTTCTGTTCCGGGTCTAGCACTTCTAGCAGCGCCGAGGCCGGATCGCCACGAAAATCCATGCCTAGCTTGTCAATCTCGTCGAGGATGAACACCGGATTAACCGTGCCAGCTCGCCGCATAGTCTGGATAATGCGCCCCGGTAGTGCGCCGATGTAGGTGCGGCGGTGGCCGCGAATCTCGGCTTCATCGCGCACGCCGCCCAGACTGACGCGCACGAACTCTCGCCCCAATGCGCGTGCGATGCTTTTGCCCAACGAGGTTTTGCCCACACCGGGCGGGCCGACGAAGCACAGAATGGGGCTTTTCTGCTTGGCGGCCAGTTTGCGCACCGCGATATATTCCAGAATGCGGTCTTTGACTTTGGGCAGCCCGTAGTGATCGTCATCCAGCACTTTTTGCGCGTGGGCAATATCCAGATGATCGCTGGTTTCCTTGTGCCACGGCAGGCCGGTGAGCCAATCAATGTAACTGCGGATGATGCCCACTTCGGGCGCCATCGGCGGGATCAGCGTTAGGCGCGAAAGTTCTTTCATCGCCCGTTCGTGAATATCTTCGGGCAGATGCGCTTCAAGGATTTGATCTCGTACCTCATTAATCTCCTGCTGGAAGATGTCGGCTTCTCCCAGTTCGCTCTGGATGACTCGCATCTGTTCGCGCAGGTAATTTTCACGCTGACTGCGATCCATCTCTTGCTGCACCTGACTGTTGATTTCGTCGCGCAGTTCCAGCACGTTCAGGGTTTCGTTCAGTAGCGTGGTGATTTCGCTCAGACGCGCATCAGCATCAAGCATTTCAAGCAGGTGCAGGCGGGTTTCGTAGGGCAGCATGAGTGTGGATGCAATGGCATCCGTGACCTGCGCGGGATCCGTGATCCCTAGAATGTGGTCAATCACTTCTTCGGGAATGGCAGGGTTGAGTTCACCCACGCGGCGCATTAGCCCCATCACCTGCTGCACATGGCGGCGGACTTCGGGATTGTTGGTGCTGCGTTCGGGGAGAGGACGCGCCCGCACCATAATATAGGGTTCGGTTTGCAGCACCTGCTCCACGCGCACGCGCATTCGTCCCTGCACCAGCGCATTCCGACCATCATCCAGCGTGCGGATTACACGACCGGGTGCGATTTCAGTGCCGATTCCCTGCAAATTCTGTGGGAGTGTGTTGACATCCCAATCTTCAGGCTGGGGCAGCGCAATGAGCATTTGCCGCCGCTGAATGGCCGCCTGAAGTGCGGCAGCGGCGCGGGTTCCGCGAATGCTAATCATCGTGACTGCATGGGGATAAATGACCGTATTTCGCAGCGGGATGAGAATGCACTCGATCAGTCCATCCGCATCCACATCGGTATAGGTCACGTTCTGAAATTCGTTTGCCCCGCTTGTTTTGGTCAACCGTGCTTTCCTTGATTTATCGTGAGTAGCGGACTTGTGACTTTACCCTAACTATACACTGAATACAACGAGTCTTGGATTGCCCTAACCTTTCGGCTAGACTTGACTCGTGATCTGAAGGGAGTACCGTGCTTATGCGAATATCTGCTGTGCTGGCGGTGGTCGTTGCGCTGGTCGTGCTGGTGCTGGTCGTGGTGGTTGGTCAGGCCATCATCCGCCCCAATCTGCCGCTGATTGCGCGTGCTGTGTCGTCTCTGGAACGCATGACCCCGAATGCCGATGGCGATTCGGATGTAACCGAGTTTTCGTACAGCCTATCCCGGAATGCGACTGTTTCCATTTACTTTGAAACCCCGGAAGGCGTTCACTTCGATTTCCGGCGCGACGAGCCGCGTATTGCGGGCGATTATGCCGTGCTGTTTAGCGGCGTGGTGGGCGGGTTCACGCTGCCGAGTGAAACCATCAACGGCGATGTGCAGCGGCGCTTGATGCCCGATGGCAGTTATACATGGCATCTGGTGGCGAAAGATGCCGAATCCGGTGAGCAGTCCGAAATATCAGGGGCGCTGACCATTGAACAGGGGGCAACCGAATTGCCCGAACTGATTGATTTCAGTGTGGCGCCGCAGGTGTTCACGCCTAATCAGGATGGCATTGAAGACCGTGTACAGGTCAACGTGTACCTGAATAAAGAGGCTGATCTCAGCGTGTATTTGATCGGCCCGGACGGCGCGTTGATCTACATTCCCGAACTGGCGGAAGGCCGTCAACCGGGTGAACCGGGGCGTCATCTGTTCGACTATGATGGCGGCATTGATCTGGGTGTGGAACCGCCGCCAGACGGCACCTATACCGTTGTGGCGGTTGCGCAAGATTTGGAAGGGCAGCGCGTACAAAAGACGGATACCCTGACGCTGCAATCCGGCGGTGATCCACAGGCTGAAATTGTGTCACAGCCGAACGGTGTGGATGTGGTCTTTACCACGCGCCCGTATGATGAGGGCTATTTTGCCGATTCAGGCACAGCGGGGAAGGCGGTTGAGTCGCCTGACTTGCCGACTGATCTTGAGTTTTCGACGGTCACTTTGCTGGTGGGCGATCTGCTGGTTTTCAAGCTGACGGTGGAAAACTACGGTAGCGTGCCGATCCGCACCAGCGGCCCGTGGCCGGGGACGGTCTACCAGCAGGATCAGGTGTGGGGCGCGATGGGTATTTATGAGGAGTCCGGGTCATGGCGGGTGGGCATCAACTGTTCGACCACCACCCGCGACTTTCCATGGCGATGGGGAGTGGGCGCGCCGGATGTGCTGGAAAAGCAAGTTGATGCCGTCACCGGTCAGACCTTCTACTATTTGCCTGCCGGAGCGCGTAGTGTGGTGTGGGGCGCGGTGCGTATGACTGATCTGGTGGAAGCCCGCAATCCGCAGCAGTGTTGGGCGGGTTTGATTCATGAAGATGTAGAAGTGAGCATTCGCAACTCCCGTGTGGGCGCACGCGACATCGAACTGGTGCAGCCGACTGCCGGACAGGGCGGCTAATGCTATAATTCTTTCAGCGCCGATTGCGCCGGAGAAGGGTGTTACCCGATGAAGACCCGTTCCCTCATCGTTCTTTGCTGCCTGCTGCTGATGCTGGCGCTGGCTTCATGCCGCCGCGAAGCGCCGCAGGCACAGGCGACTGCTGCCCCCACGCTCACGCCCACACCGCGTTCGACGCCGCTGCCGGCGCTGCCCACAGTGGCTCCGCCCGGTTCTGCCGAAAACCCTTTGCAGATGGTGATCCCTGTTTCGGTGGCGGGAGCCAAGCTGGATGCGTCGGCAGTACAGGCCGCGCTTCTGGAACAGTCCGGCCTCAGCGTGAGTATTGTGGTGGTAGACCGTGATGCGGATGCGCTGGCTGCGGTCTGTGCGCCGGGAGCGTTGCCTTCGGTGGCGTGGTTGGGCGGGCTGGCGCTGGTTTCTGCCCGCGCACAGAACTGCGGTGAGGTCATCCTGCAAGTGCAGCGGACAGTGCAGCGGCAGGATAGCACTGGCGAAACGGTGAGCCTTATCGCGCTCAAGAAGGGCGCTGCGACGCTTAGTGGCTTGAACGATAAAACGATCTGCCGGTTGAGCAATGGCGATCTGTACACATGGCTGATTCCGGCTGTGATGCTTCGCGCTGGCGGGTTGGATACGACCGAATTGGCGACCCGTGATGTGGAGCAGCTTGCGCAGATTATGCCCGCACTGACTGCTGGCGATTGTGATGCTGCCGGCGTGCCTTCGAGTGTGCTGGCAACCGGCGGCGAACTGGCTGCCGACAGCGATCAGTTGACGGTGCTAGGCGAAAGTCCCGCTTTCCCGTATGGGGTGCTGGTGGTACCGCCGGAAGTGCCTTTGGGGGCGCGGTTGGCACTGACGCAAGCCCTGACCACGCTGGCGAAACCGGGCAGCGCCACCGCGCCACAGCTTCGTTCGCTACTGGGGCAGACGGCGCTGCTACCGGTGGGCGCAGATGCGTTTGATGATCTCGATCAATTTATTCGCCAGACCGGGTTGGATTTTACCCTGCTTGGAGAGGGCTGATTGATGCCGGCTCTCGCTGTGATTGTGGTGACGTGGAATACACGCGAACTGGCGCTGCAAACCCTTCGCAGCCTGTATGCCGATTTAGACGTGAATGGCCCCCCGGCGCAGGTGTATGTGGTGGACAGCGCCTCGTCCGATGGCACAGTGGAAGCGGTTCGTGCTGAATTTCCGCAGGCGCGGGTGATTGCCAGCAACGAAAACATTGGTTTCGCGGCTGGCAACAATGTCGCGCTGCGCGAAATCGGCTTCGGGCAGGCTTCAGCGGGTGATTTGCCGGAGGCGGTCTACCTGCTGAATCCCGATACGATCACCCATTCGGGGGCAACTCGCGCCCTGTACGATGCCCTGATGGGCAACCCTGCGGCGGGGTTCGTGGGGGCGCGTTTGAGCTATGGAGATGGCTCGTTCCAGCACAGCGCGTTCGGTTTCCCCGGTTTGCGCCAGTTATGGGTCGAATTTTTCCCAACGCCGGGGCGCTTCATCGAGGGGCGCTTTAACGGGCGCTACCCCCGTACCGCTTATGCAGGCGGTCAGCCGTTTGCGGTGGACTGCGTGTTGGGCGCGGCGTTTATGCTGCGGCGTGAAGTGATCCTTCAGACGGGTATGTTTGACGAGCAGTTTTTCATGTATTGCGAGGAAATTGACTGGCAGCGGCGCATTCAACGGGCAGGCTGGAACGGCTACTGTGTGCCTGCCGCGCAAGTCACGCATCTGGGCGGGCAGAGTACCGGGCTGGTGCGTCCGCGCAGTTTCGTGAATCTCTGGACGAGTCGCTTACGCCTGTATGCCAAGCATTACGGGTCGCTAAAACTGAACGCGGCACGCTGGCTGGTGCGGGCGGGGATGCGCCGCCGTCGGGCTGCGCTGCACGCGGATACCA
>CAIPFY010000372.1 GCA_903864435.1 uncultured Chloroflexota bacterium
AAGCCGGTGACGGTGTAGGGAGTCATGACTTCGGCGGGACTCGCCGCCACGACGGACACGACAAACAGAAGCGATAACAGGCAGATAAAACCTATTTTACGCATACAATGCACCTTTGTCAGAATAGCACTTCACCTATACTAGCAATAATTGTTATACCGTAGATGATTTTTTCACAAGTTTTTAGAATGTTACATCTTGTATTTTTGAAGATTGTAAATTTTAAGTTTCATGCACCCCTCGGCGGAAGGTGCCGTTCTCTTCTGCGGACGGTGCGGCACAGCCTGCACAAAGACAAGCAGGGCAGATTCGGCTACAATAACGGCAGTGATGGGTGTGGAGGCGCATCCATCGCAGACGCGACACGAGAAACCCTACGCCCGCCGTTCGAGAGGATGTTCCGCATGTTCCAGCAGCTTGCCGCCGCCAGCCGCCCGGTACTCGATTTTCCGTATATCCGGCGCACCCGCCGCAATCATGGACTCGAACATGGCACCATCAGCCTGCTCAATGCCCGCCGCTACACCCTGTCCGGGCGCAGCGACGATCACGGGTTCATCGTGCTGGGCGAAGTTCCCACCGACTCGGTGGAATGGGCGGCGCGGGAGGCGCTGCGACGGATGCAGAACGGCGAACACCATCTGGCGGTGCATCCTAACTGCGGCACGAATCTGGTGACGACGGCGCTGCTCACCAGTCTGATAGGAGCAATTGGCTTTGCGGGAACGGCGCGGCGCGATACCTTCAACCGCCTGCCGCTGGTTATGGTCGGCATGATGGCCGCCTACCTGTATTCGCAACCGTTGGGGATGGCGTTGCAAAAGCATTTCACCACCGAAGGCGACCCCGGCGATCTGGAGATTGTCAGCATCAGCCGTTCGGTGATGCGCTTGCCGTTCGGTGAGCCGATCACCCTGCATCGCGTGGCGACCCGCGCCGGATAGAACACGATGGCTGTCACCAAGACCTTTTTCCTGTTTCATGGCGATGATAATTTCACCCGCGACGCGGAAGTGTCGGCATCCCGCGCAAAACTGCTGGCGGGCGACAATGCCGACCTGAACCTGAGCGAGTTTGAAGGCGAAACTGCCAGCGTTCCCGAAATCCTGAACGCGGCTTGCTCGTACCCGTTCCTGTCGGATCGGCGCGTGGTGATCGTCAAAGGGTTAGTCGGTCATTTGACGCGCAAAGGCGCAGGCGACACCGGCAAACGCGCTCTCGAAGCCCTGATGGACGCGCTGCCCACGCTGCCGGAATGGACGCGCCTGCTGCTGGTGGAGCGCAATGCCCTGCCGGAAAACAGCAAACTGCTCAAACTGGCGAAAGACCTGCCCAACGGCTTTGAACGCGCTTTCAAAACGCCGGATGACCTGACCGGATGGCTGCTGAAACGCGCTAAGGATGTGTACGGCGCAGAGTTGCAACCCGCAGCGGCTTCTGCGCTGGCCGGCGTGGTCAGCGATCTGCGTGTGGCGGATGCCGAGCTGCTCAAACTGGTCAGCTATGCCGATGACCGCCCCGTGACCGAGGAGGATGTGGCGCTGCTCACATCGTATGTGGCGGATGAAGATATGTTCAAAATGGTGGACGCGCTGGCTGAAGGGCGCGGGCGCGACGCGCTAGGGCGGATGCACCGCCTACTCGACCAGAAGGACGGCGACCCGTTCAAAACCTACGGCATGATCGTGCGCCAGTTCCGGTTGCTGCTGACCGCCAAAGAATATCTGGCGGGAGGGGGCGTGCCGCGCAACATGGCCTCCGCGCTAGGCATGAAGCCCTTCGTGGCGGATAAGCTGGCGAAGCAGTCGCGGGCGTTCTCGCTGACGCAGTTGGAGAAGGTGTACCGCGCCCTGCACGAGTACGATGTGAAAATCAAAACCGGCGCGATGCAACCAGAACTCGCGCTCGATCTGCTGGTGGCGGGGCTGGGGCGCTCACGCTGAACCTGACGGGCAAACAGCGAGTCACGGCGCTGGCGTTTGGATCGGGAACGTTCGCGTGCTGTACAGGGTGAGCGCGGCGGTTTCCGCACCCGCTTCGGCGGTAGTCAGATACAGGTGGCCGTTTGCATCAGCAGTCAGCACCGGCATTCCTAGCAGGACAGGCCGCGCCCCCAGCGTTTGCATCCCCACCAGCGCCCCATCCCGGAAGTACAACAGCCCCAACTGACCGTCCGACAACAGCGCCGCCGCAGGTAGCAAGGGCGCGGGCGCGTCCAGCGGCGTGACCCACGCGACAGGGCTGCCACCGATCTGCGCGGCCTCGGCCTGTTAACCCGCGAATCCGGTGGCGAAGGGCGACGTGCTGGCGGCTTCTACCCGCAGGCGTTCCGGCAGCGGCAGCGTGCCGGCGGTCAACGCGCCATGCGTCCACCAGCTTTCGCGCTCATTGTTCGCCCGTGTGAGGTTCCAGAACACATATTGCTGCGTCCCGTCCTGCCCGACGCGGAAACTTTCCAGATGGTCGCCAGCGTTCAGCGCGGGCGCTTCGGTGATGTCGTGCGCGGCGCGGGTTTGCCCTTCCACCAGCGCCACCGCCCACACCCGGTTCTCGGACACACTCAGCCAGTATAGCCACAGAGTTCCATCGGCGGCGGGGCGCAGCGCAGGCCAATCAGCATCGGCAGCAACGGCGGGTTGTTCCTCTATACGCGGACGCCCCTGCGCATCCACCCGCCGTACCGTTAGGCTTGGCTCCGAAACAATCCCGCCGCTGCTCACCACCCACAGCACGCCGCTGTCGTCGGCGTGGGCGGCATAGCGCCACGCGCCGTTTTCGGTCAAAGGCGTGGGGCCGCGCAGCACAGCCAGCGTGCCGGAGAGCAAGGCGCTGTAAAGCTGCGTATCCCCGTTCGCGTCTGCATCCAGCCACAGGAGATGGACATTCCCATCACGGGCGGGGAACAACTGCTGCGCGAAGGGGTGCGTGGGCGGCAACGGCAGCACCACCGGTTGCCCCGCGCCTGCCGCGTCCAGCCAGCCCGCATCCTGATGCACGCCACCCGCGTCCGCGCCGATCCATGCCGCCCACACGCGCCCGTCGTGGACGGTCAGTGCGGGCGCATCGGTTTGTTCGGCCTGCGCCAGCACGAGGCGCGTGGGCCATGCGCTTGCTGGCGTGGGCGGCGGTTGGGCGCAGGCTGCCAGCGCAAACAGCAGAACAAGGGTGAGGGAAAGAGTACGCAAGGTGTTCATGCGGCAGATTGTACCGAACCTGTCCGCTGCGGGGTAATGGCAAGAAGCACCCCCCTCTTTCAAGAGTCGGCTTTTTATCGGGAAAGGGGCGAAGGGAAAAGCGGTTTTGCCCCGTGTAGGCAGGCTCTTGCAGGCGGTGCGGGTGGTCTGACACTAACGGAATCAAATCGGGTAGGCTATAGTGGGGCGCTGAAATGGGTGGCGGGGATGGGGGCTTCATGGATCGCACGCAGCGCAACGGCCTGCTGCTGGTATTGCTATCGGCAGTCGGCTATTCGTTCTTCTCGATTTTAACCAAGTCGCTCTACAAAAACGGCCTCCCCTCCGCACAGGATATTCTGACGTGGCGCTTTTTGATCGCCACGCCGCTGATCTGGGCGCTCCTCAAAGTGCTGGACAAGCGCCGCCCCGCCCCATCTACATCTGCACCCGCGCCCGCCGCCCCGCCCATTCCGCGCCTCAAGCTGATGGTGTCGGGCGTGCTGTTCGCGCTGGTGGCGCTGGCGGCCTTCAGCGCGTTAGGCCAAGTTCCCGTCAGCCTGTACACCGTCCTGCTATACACCTATCCCGCGATGGTCGCCATCGGGTCGCTGGCCTTCGGCGAACGGCTGTCGGCGCTGGGTTGGGTGGCGCTGGGGCTGACGCTGGTGGGCGCGGCGATGACCGTCCCTAGCATCTTCGGCGGCGTGGGTGATGTGGCGCTCTCCGGCATCCTGCTGGTGTTCACCAACGCCTCGTTGTACGCGCTGTACATCCTGTTCAGCAGCCGCATCCTGCGCGGTCAGCGCGATCTGGCGCGTGCCAGCGCATGGAGCATCAGCGGTTCGTTCGTCTTTGTGCTGGTGATGACGCTCTTTCGCGGACTGGCGCTTCCGGCGACTCCGGTAGCGTGGTTCGATCTGGTCGCGCTGGCAGTGGTGGCGACGGTCATCCCGATTTTCGCGTTCTATGCCGGCATTCAAATGCTCGGCGCGGCGCGAGCTTCCATTGTCAGCACGGTTGAGCCGGTGATGACGCTGCTGTGGGCGACGTTGCTGCTGGGCGAAAGCCTGCTGCCGCTGCAAATCGTGGGGGCGGCATGCATCCTCCTCAGCGTGATTCTGCTGCAAGTCAAGCGCCCGCCGCGCCCCACTATCCGTCCCGATTGACCGAAATGACCGAAAGGCCATCCACATGAACCCCTCAGACCGCAGCGGCTTGATCTACATCCTCACCTCCGTCACCGGATTCGCGCTCATTCCAATCTGGGTGAAAAGTATGCAGGCGGCGGGCATGGGGTCGCTGGATATTCTGGTATGGCGCTACCTGCTGGCGATGGCGCTGTTCTGGGGGCTGATTCGTCTGCGCCGAATGCCTGTCACGGGCAACCTGCCGCGAAAGGGGCTGTTCGGGATGGGCGCGCTGCTCGGCATCGGGGCGCTGATGGGCGTGTACGGATTGGAACGCCTGCCCGCCGGAACGTTGGTCGTACTGTTCTACACCTATCCGGCGATGGTGGCGGTGCTGGCGGCGCTGATGGGCGAACGCCTGACCGGACGCGGGTGGGCGGCGCTGGCGCTAACGACGGTGGGCGTGGTGCTGACCGTGCCGGATTTCGGGGCGGGACTGGGCAGCGAGAGCATGACCGGGGTGCTGCTGACGTTAGGCAATGCCTTCATCGTGGCGATCTACTTCATCGTGAACGGGCGGCTGCTGCGCGGTCAGCGCGATTTCGCCCGTGCCAGCGCGTGGGGCATCACTGGCTCGTTTGCCATGCTGGCGGTGCTGGCGCTGGTGCTGCGCAACGTGCAACCGCCGCCCAACGCGGACATCAGCCTGCGCTTGCTGCTGCTGGCTTCGATCAGCACTGTCATGCCAATTTTCTTCCTCAACATGGGCATTCAGCGCATCGGGCCAGCGCGGGCGGCCATCTCCGGCACGGTTGAACCCATCCTGACACTGATCTTCGCGGCGCTGTTTCTGGGCGAAGGGATGCTGCCGGTGCAGTTGATCGGCGGCGGCCTGATTCTGGCGAGTGTGGTGCTGCTACAAATTCCCTCGCGGCGCAAAAGCATCCCTAGTTAGCCCTCATCCTGATTGGACAGGGGACGCCGCCGGCGCACGCAGCGGTAAACTCCCCTATCCAATCACCCTTCCGCTGCGCGTCATTGCGAAGGGAGTAAGACCAACAGATGCGTCTTGCTTCCCCTCTCCAGCAGTACGCCGCATGACGGAGAGGGGACTGAGGGGTGAGGTAAAACCTTTTACGCCCAGCCGAACAAGCGGGCGGCAGTGGCAGTGACGAAGGTCACGCCGAAGGCCAGCGCCAGCGGCAGCAGCGTCGCCACCAGCGTCCACTTTTTGTTGCGTGTCTCGTTCCAGATGGTCATGATGGTGGTGCTGCACGGGTTATGCAGCAGGCTGAACAGCATCAGATTGATAGCGGTCAGCATCGTCCAACCGCCGACCTGCGTCAGCACCGTGTACACTTGTGCATCGTCCAGTTCCAGCATCACGCCGTTCTGCGCCCCGGCGATGTTGCGTCCCAGCGTGAGCGTGTACATCAGCACCGTCGGGATGATGATCTCGTTGGCGGGGATGGCGACCACGTAGGCCAGCAGAATCACCCCGTTCAGACCGAACAGCAGCCCTACCGGATTCAATAGGTTCACCAGATGTCCGGCGAGACTGGCATCCCCGATCATCCAATTGCTGCTCAACCAGATGACCGCGCCAGCGGGGGCAGCCATCACAATCGCCCGCCACAACACGATCATCGTGCGATCAATGAGCGAGGTGGTGATGGTCTTGAGGATTTGCGGCGGACGGTAAGGCGGCAGTTCGAGGCTGTAGGTGGAGCTTTCGCCCTTCAGCCATGTGTGCGACAGGAAGCGCGACACCAGCAGCGTGACGATAATCCCCAGCACCGCCACCGTGACCACACTGGCCGCAGCGGCAAAACTGGCGAGCGCAGGCGGAGCCGCCGCGCCGATGAAGATCGTCCCCATCAGAATGAGGGTCGGCCAGCGCCCGTTGCAAATGCTGAAGTTGTTGGTGATGATGGCGATCAGCCGTTCACGCGGGCTGTCAATGATGCGCGTGGCGACCACACCCGCCGCGTTACAGCCGTAGCCCATCATCATCGAGAGCGACTGCTTGCCGTGCGCCCCCGACCAGCTAAACAGGCGATCCAGATTGAAGGCCACACGCGGCAGATAGCCAAAGTCCTCCAGCAGCGTGAACAGCGGAAAGAAAATCGCCATCGGCGGCAGCATAACCGCGATCACCCACGCCGTCGCCATATACACGCCGTCAATCAGCAGGCCACTGAGCCACGCGGGTGTGCTGAGCGCCGTCGCCGCCTGATGCAGCCAACCGTAGACGTGCGTCAACAGCAGGTCGCCCAGCATGGCGGACGGGACGTTCGCGCCGGCAATCGTGATCCAGAACACCGCCATGAACATCAAGCCCATGACGAGGAAGCCGAATACCGGATGCGTCAGGGCGCGATCCAGCGCCTGATCGAAGCGCAAGCGAGTCTGTGTGCCATCCCGCGCCGTCACTTCGTCCGCCAGTTGTGCGGCATCGGCGTAGATGCTCTCTACCAGTTGATCGTGGTACGAGGCCGCCAGTTCCGCCCGCAGGCGGGCAGCCCGTTCCAGTAGCGGTGATTGTCCGGCGCTCATGAGACACGCTCCAGCGCGAGGGTATCGCCCATCGGCGCGAGGGTCATGCCGCGTGTGAGATCGCCTAGCGTGCTGTTCTGCACGGCGGTAGTGATGGTCGGGTCGCCATCCAGCAGGCGCAGCGCCACCCAGCGGACATTCGCCAGACCGGGGAATTCGGCGGTGAGTTCGATGGTCAGTTCCTGTACAGCCCGTTCCACCGACGGCGGCAGCGCGGGCAGGTGGCGCGGCTGCGGGACGATCTGCCCGCTGGCGACCTGCGCGATGGCGCTCAACAGCTCATCCAGCCCCAACCGCTGACGGGCGGCCATCGGGATAACCGGCACGCCTAGCCTGCGCGACAGATGGCGCACATCAATCGTCAGGCCGTGCCGTTCGGCTTCATCCATCAGATTGAGGGCGATCACCACGCGGTCGGTGATTTCCATGATTTGCAGCGCCAGATTCAAATTGCGCTCAAGGCGGGTGGCATCCACCACCACCACCGTCACCGAAGGCTGCCCGAACAGGATGAAGTCGCGGGCGATTTCCTCATCGGTGCTGGTCGAGAGCAGGGAATACGTCCCCGGCAGATCAACAACCTTGTACGTTTCGCCGCCATAGACGAAGCCGCCCTCAGCACGGGCGACGGTCTTGCCCGTCCAGTTGCCCACATGCTGGCGCAGTCCGGTCATGGCGTTGAACACCGTGCTTTTGCCCGTGTTCGGGTTGCCAGCCAGTGCCACGACAAAGCGTGCGCCCTCGGCATTGATGCCCAGTTTCTTCAACTGCGCGTGGTTATAGACCGGACAGGTCGCACAGGTCGCGCTGGTGGCAGGAATGGGTACGGATTGCAGCGTCATGAGGGGGATTCCTCCTTGCGGGTCTGGTTCACGACCAGAGCCACTTGTATCTGGCGGGATTGCGTCCGCCGCAGCGCGATGACCGCGCCGCGCACACGATAAGCGGTAGGATCGCCCAGCGGGTTGTTCAGCGCCACTTCTACGGTTGTCCCCGGCACGAAGCCTAAGTCCATCAGGCGGCGACGCTGTGCGCCGGTGTGTTCCAACGCCACAATCACGGCCTGTTGCCGGGGCTGTAGCTGATCGAGCGTGTGCGTGTATGACATAGTGTTAGGTGAAATTCTCTTTATTTTTAGCCTAGCCTAAAATCAGAATAAAGCCATTCCTTAAATTTGTCAATCGAATTGGCCTTAGCGCATCAGAGAGGCGTATGCAAACCGCATTTCGTGGATACGGGCGGACGCGGTAATATCCACACTTGCCAGATCGTATCGCGCACCCTCGCCTAATCTGATGACGCGCATTCTGGCAGATCACCTCTCGATGCGGATGATATGCGCCTCTTGTCGGAGGCCACAGAGTACACATAAAGGAAGCCCTAACCCTATGACCACACCCAACGACTCCTACAGCCTGTGCAGCGAATGTTCGCTGGCGATGGGCGAACCGCTGGCGGCCACTACGCCCCACGCGCTCCACTGGTTGCTGCTGGAATACAGCGGCGCATGGGAAGCCAACGCGCTGACCGCCAGCAGTCTGCCAGACACGGTGAAAGCGCACATCAACGCCCAACTCGCCACCGTCAGCCAATCGCGTTTCCAGTTCATCAAGCAGAATGGAAATGGGACGCGGGAAGGCATCCGCCTGTACGCTGTCCGCACACAACCGGGGCAGCAGGCCGTCTACCGCCTCGACCTGCAAAGCTACGACGAGGTGCTGTCGCTCGATCTGGCGGCGGTGTTCAACGGGCAATCGTCTGCCACCCGCAGCGACGAACCGCTGCTGCTGGTCTGCACGAACGGCAAGAAGGATATGGCCTGCGCCAAACTGGGCATTCCGTTGGCGGCGGCGCTGGAAGCGGCGCTGCCCGAACAGGTGTGGCAGAGTTCGCACATCGGTGGGCATCGTTTCGCGGGGACGCTGGTGGCGCTGCCGGACGGTCATTACTACGGGCGCGTGGGCGCGGCGGATGTTCCCGCGCTGGTGGCTGCGCTGCACGAGAAGCGCATCGCGGCGGACTATTATCGGGGCTGTGGCGGTTGGACTTCGCCGGTGCAGGCGGCGGAGATTGCGCTACGGCAGCGGCTTGACCTGTGGGACGTAGGCGCGGTCACACTGGACAGCGCCGCGCCACAGGGTGAGAACGAGTGGCTGGTGTCGTTGGACTCGGACGGCGCGACCTACCCGCTGTACGTCACCGGGGCGCTTTCGGAGTACGAGATTCAGGAGAGCAGCACCGATACCGCCCACAAGCGGGTGATGCAGTACACCGTCGAAGCCGGATAGAACGCGGCTACCGGGGTTGACTCTTAAAAACCAGCACCGGAAAGGGCGTCCCCCTTCAGCCGCTTGACCGAAGGGGGACGCAGATTGTTGCAGGGAAGCTACAACGTCGCCAGCATGTCGTAGATCGGCACCAACTGCCGGTAGCTGGCTTCAAAGATCGGCAGTAGTTTCTCGTAGGCCGCCACCGCCGCCGGGTCGGGGGTGACGACTTCCGCGATCTGGTTCATCTGCTCGATGATGTTGAAGTCCTTGTACAGCCCCACGCTCACGCCGCCCGCAATCGCCGCGCCCATCGAGGTCGCTTCTTCGAGGATGCTCAGGCGCTGCACGGGCATATTGAACAAATCCGCCATAATCCGGTTCCAGAAGCGTCCCCGCGCCCCGCCGCCGATCACGCGCATAGCGTCAATCTTCGCGCCCTGCGTGGTGAAGCAGTCGAGGATGAGGCGCAGGTTCATGGTGATGCCTTCCAGCACCGCCCGCACCATGTCGGTGCGCGTGTGGCGGATGGTCAGGCCGATGAATGCGCCGCGTGCGCGGGTGTTCCAGTGCGGGCTGCGTTCGCCGATCAGGTACGGCAGATACAGCAGGCCGTTCGCGCCGACGGGCGAGCGTTCCGCGCCGAGGTTCATCAGCTCATACGGGCTGACGCCCAGCGCCGCCGCCGCCTGCACTTCCGGCTTGCCCAGTTGATCCCGCGCCCACTGATACGATGCGCCCGCCGCCTGCATGGTGCCGGTGGGCATGAACATGCCCGGAATCATGTGGGCGAAGCTGAAGGTCTTTTCGTCCGGGTCGAAAATCGGGCGCGGCGTGGAAAGCGCAATCCACGACGACGAGCCGACGTAGTTGTAAGCCGAGCCTTCCGCCACCACGCCTGCGCCAATAGCCGCGCACGGGCCATCCCCGCCGCCCGCCACTACAGGCGTACCGGACGGCAGGCCAACTTCCTCGGCCACCGAAGGCAGTAGTTCGCCCACCACATCCAGCGAGGCGCGAATGGTCGGCAGCTTGTCTGCGTCCAGTTCCGTTGCTTTGACGATGGCGGCTGACCATGTGCCTTTTTCCAGATCGTACAGGTTCATGCTGGACGCATCTGAAGGTTCGGTTACAAACTTGCCCGTCATGCGGGCGATCACCGAGTCTTTGGCGTGCAGGAACTTGTAGGTGGCCTTGTAGGTGTCCGGTTGGTTATCGCGTATCCACAGAATCTTCTCCAGCGAATAGGCGGGACTCAGGCGGTGTCCGGTGATACGGTAGACATCCGAGGGCGAGATGCGTTCGCTCACCCACGCAGCCTGTTCCACCGAACGCTGATCCGCCCAGATGATGGCGTTCCGCAGCGGACGCGCCTGCTCATCCACCGCCACGCAGCCCATCATCTGCCCGCTGAACACCACGCAGGCCACTTCTTCCGCCCGCACACCCGCCGCCTCTTTCAGCAGCTTGCGGGTGGATTTGCACACCGCCTGCCACCAGTCCTCCGGGCTTTGCTCCGCCCAGCTTGTGTGTTCAAAGCGCGTCTCGTAGCCAGAGAACGCACTGCCGACCAACCGACCATCGCGGTCATACAGCGTGGCCTTGTTGCCGGTTGTACCCAGATCATGCGCGAGGACATATTGTTTCATGGTGGCCTATTTTCCTAAGATATTTTCTATTTCGCCCATTTGGGATTCGGAACGAGTGTCGGCTTGCCATTGCGTTCCAGCACCAGCGAAGCAAACCCCTTGTCGGCAATCGCGGCATAGTCGTAGCCTGCGTCCGCCGGGTAGCAGGCGTAGAACGCGAAGTTATCGCTGCCCACGTTGATGGTGCGATGCGCCCAGAACGGCGGGACATAGGCCGCCACGCCGCGAGTCATCTCGATGGTGTGGATTTCACCTTCGCGGGTTTGCATCAGCAGCAGCCCCGTTCCGGTGATGCCGGTGTAGATTTCGGCGCATTCGCCTTTGGCGTGGTAATGCCCTTTGGTGAAAAAATACTCATCCCCGATTTTGCCGGGGTAAATCACGGTGGTCGAATAGCGCAGTTGCCCCGCTTCAATCGGGTTCTCGGTGGCCTCGAACACGTCGTACATCAGCGGGTTCTCGGCAGCGCGGGCGGCTTCGGCGGCGGCATCGGCATACAGGCCGCGCAGATCGCTCAGTCGGCGCTGTTGCACCAGCACCGCATCGGTGAACACGCCCGTATCCAAGTCCAGTTTCCGCCACAGCGGAGTCATGTAGTTGACCATTGTCGTTATCCTCGTATTACACTAATCCGCTTCGATATAAGCGGATAGAATTGATACTGTTGAACCTCACCTTAAGCCTGAAAGAGTCACCACCCCAACCAAAAAGGGGAGGGAATTCTGTTTACCCCGCAGGCGGCTTCACAATCGCCGCGCACGGTTCGCCTTTCAGCACCTGCACCAGATTCTCGGAGGACATCTGCGCCATGCGCGCCACCGATTCGCGGGTGGTCGCGCCGATATGCGGGGTGGCGATGAAGTTCTCCAGCGTCAGCAGCGGGCTGCCATCCGGCGGTTCGTGCTGGAAAGCGTCCGCCGCCGCGCCGCCGATCTGTCCGTCTTTGAGCGCCACATACAGCGCCCCCTCATCCACCAGATCGCCGCGTGCCGTGTTGATGAGAAACGCGCCGCGCTTCATAGTCGCCAGCGTTTGGGCGTTGATAAGATTCTGGGTTTCCGGTGTGGCAGCAGCATGGAGTGTGACCACATCGCTTTGTGCGAACAGCGCGGCCAGTTCCACCCGTTCCACGCCGACCACCTCTTTGCTCCAAAACGGATCGTAGGCGATCACGCGCATCCCCAACGCCAGCGCCTTCGCCGCCACATCGCGCCCGATTGCGCCGAAGCCGACTACGCCCAGCGTTTTGCCGCTGAGTTCCCATCCGGTAGGCCGCTGCCACACGCCGTTGACCGCCGCGCTCGCCACCTGTGGGATGCGCCGCGCCAGCGCGAACATCAGCCCTAACGCCAGTTCCGCCACCGCCGTCTGATTCGCGCCGGGGGTGTTCGTGACCACAATGCCTTTTCGCGCCGCCGCCGCCAGATCCACCGCGTCCACGCCCACGCCATAGCGCGAGATCACACGCAGCTGGTCGGCAGCCTCGATCACGCTGGCATCGCAGGCATCCAGCCCCAGAATCACGCCATCGTAGCCGGGGATGATAGCGCGTAGTTCTTCGGCGGAGTAAGGGTGCGCCGGAGCGCGGTGGTCAACCTGACAGCCCGCCACTTGCAAAATTTCATGATGACGACCGGGATTCGCAAACGAACGAGCCGTCACCAGTACACGATAGTTCATGTGGTTCACTCCCTACTCGGATGCAGAGTCTGTGCGCCGGGGTAACTTGACCGTCATCGGGGGCGGCAGGTCGCTGGTGAGCGCCTCGCCCACCTTCTCCCCTTCCACCACCCGCACCAGTTCAATCTCAAACGCCGAACGATCACCCCGATGATAGGCGCGATAGTATTCAATCGGGTCACCGCTGCTGGAATAGCTCACGCTGTCCAACTGGATCAACGGCGTGCCTTTCCGCACTTGCAGCAACCCGGCGCTGTACTTGTCCGCCGCCACCGCTTCCACCGTGCGATGACCGGAAGCGATGAACACGCCGCATTTCTGCTCCAGCAGCGCATACAGCGATTGGTGCGTCAGGTCGGCGGTCAGCAGGTCGGGGCAGATGCGCTGGGGCAGGTAGGTCGTCACCAGCACAATCGGCTCATCATGGATGAAGCGCAATCGCTCGATCTCCAACACCGGTTCGTGAGGCTGCAAATGCAGGAGATGAGCCAGTTTTTCGCTGGTGGGGATGACCTGCTGCTTGAGGACGCGGTTCACCGGCTGATAACCCTGCGCGGTCATGTCGTGGTGGAATCCGGTCAGCCGCTGCACCAGCCCTTCTTTGATCTTTGGCTCGGTGACGAATGTGCCTTTGCCCTTCTGACGGCGGATTAACCCTTCCGCCACCAGTTCGTTCAGCGCCTGCCGGATAACCGGACGGCTGACATCAAACGACTCGCACAGCTCATGTTCACCGGGGATTTGCTCGCCCGATTTCCAGCGTTTGTCCTGAATCCACTGACGGACAACATCTTTGACCTGCGCGTAATAGGGTATCGGGCTATTCCGGTTAATGGGACTGTTCAACGGGGTATCCTGTCATAACAAGCATACAGGTCACTATTATAGGCAACCCGAAGGCGCTCTGTCAAACGTGCGGGGAGGGCATTTGAAAGGGCGGGCAACGAAACAGGTTTCCAACACTGCACACAACACACCTGCGGCGCGAAAGCGATGAATCGCTGCGCTCATTAAGGAAAGCGGGACGAGGCTGTAGCAGCGCGGTTAAGGCGGCGCAGGCTGTACCGTATGGATAAAAGGCACCTTGCATAAGAGTCCATCTGTTAAGTTGTAATTTATGTCGTAATTTGACACCTTCACACCTGAGCAATATAATTTCTAGTGTGTTGCCCTGTTATAACAAGACAACATGTTGTTGTTTTGCGGTAGCAGGATACGCATAAAATCCATTTTCGTTGTTAGGAGCTAAAATGATGAGAAAGCTCGTGTTGTTTGTAGTGCTGGCGCTGTTTGCGCTCAGCCTCGTCCCGACCGTTGCTCAGGATCAACCGTTCGCGGGCAAAAAGGTCGTTGTTGTGACTCAGCCCGGCGCCATTGGCGGCCCGGCGGAGAAGTATGGTGCTGAATGGGCTGCGGCCACTGGCGCAACCGTCGAAGTTCAGACCTTCGCTTTCTCTGATCTGTACCCGAAGATGATTACCGCGCTCCAGACCGGCAGCGGTGAATTCGATGTTCTGATTTACGCCTCGGACTGGATGGGCGACATCGCTGGCGGCGGCTATGTGCTGCCGATCCCGGATGATGTGAAGGAAGCGATTGACTGGAACGACGTTCTGCCGCTGTACCGTGAACGTATCGCCAACTGGGGCGGCGTGACCTATGCCGTTCCGTTCGATGGCGACAGCCACATGATGTACTACCGCAAGGATCTCGTCAATCCTGCCAGCCAGTACAACGAAGAATTCAAGGCTGCCTATGGTCGTGACCTCGATCAGCCCAAGACCTGGAATGAATACAAGGACATCGCCACCTTCTTCCAGGGCAAGGAAGTGGACACCGCCGGCGTGACCGCCCCGATCTACGGCGTAGCCGAAGCCCTCCGTAAGAAGGCTCAGAGCTTCTGGTTCCTGATGGATCGCGCTGCGGGTTACTCGAAGATCCCCGGCAACCCGTACTTCTTCTTCGACGAAACCATGAAGCCCCTCGTCAACAACCCCGGTTGGGTGCAGGGTTTGCAGGACTGGATCGACATTTACGGTTGCTGCGCTTCGCCTGACATGATTAACTTCGACGTGGTGAACGTCCGCGCCGTGTTCCCCGCCGGTCAGGCCGTGTTCGGTCTGGACTGGGGCGATGTCGGCCCGCTGACCGTTGACCCGAACGCTTCGGTTGTTCAGGGTCTGGCTGGCTTCGGTGTCACCCCCGGTGCGGAAAAGTACTGGGACTACACCACTGGCGCGTGGGTGGATGCTGAAGGTGGCGTGAACTCGGCTCCCTTCATCGCCTTCGGCGGCTGGGTGATCTCGGTTGCGAAGGACAGCGATGTGACCGATGCGGCCTTCGATTATATCAAGTACCTCGCTGGCAAGGACCTCGCTGGCGTGCTGGCGACCACCGGCGGCACGGGCGTGAACCCGCTGCGCCAGAGCCAGTTCGACAACCTCGAGCTGTGGACTGCCGCCGGCTTCGATGAAGAATCGGCGAAGGACTATCTGGGTGCCGTTCTGGACACCATCAACGACCCGAACGCCATTGTTGACCTGCGTATCCCCGGCGCGTTTGAATACTTCGATGCGCTGGATGCCGGTATCGCCAAAGCCGTGACCGGCGAAGCGACCGCGCAGGCTGCGCTGGACGAAGTGGTTGCGACTTGGGACGCCATCACCGAGCGTCTGGGCCGCGAAAGCCAGCTGGCGCTGTACAAGCAATCGCTGGGCATTGAATAGTCTTCTCCATTAGGCATGGGGCGCCTTCAACCGGAGGCGCTCCACAACCTGCGCTTCCCCTGAGAGTCCTTACGGTTCTCAGGGGGCGATTTTTCTCTATACGGCGCAGGCAGCAGCCTTCCACGCCCGAATCAAATGTTTTTATTTGAGGGCTTTTCTTGTGGCGAATTTATCCACTATCAAGCCGCTGACTCCAGCGACAGAGGACATCCGCGAGTCCGGCGAAGATCGCCTGTTTAAGCGGGTCTTTCTCTCGCCTGCGGTTGCCATCCTGCTCATCCTTTCAATTTTCCCGCTGATCTGGTCGCTAGGCGTGAGCATCACCGACTGCCAGCGCAGCACACAAGCCAACGCAGGGACTTCTACGGGGGTCGCCAGCGCGTTGTGTTTAGGTAATCCCGCGCAGTTCTCCCTGAGCAATTATGGTCGCGTCCCTACGGATGAACGCCTGCTGAATGCGGCCAAGAACACGTTGTTTTATGTGCTGGTGGGTGTCACCATTCAATATGTGATTGGTTTTGGCATCGCCATCATGCTCAATCAGGAATTTTTCGGGCGGCGGTTCTTCCGATTAATTTTCATGCTCCCCATGATGATTACGCCCGTTGCCGCCGGTTATGCCGGACGTATGATGTTCGACAGTGGCATTTCGCCGTTGGCACAGTTCCAGCGCACGATTGGCACATTCCTGTCCAATTTGACAGGCGCCGATATTAAGATTGCTATCCCGTGGCTGACGGATACCGGTGTCGCGCCTTACACCATGATCCTCATCGACTCGTGGCAGTGGATACCCTTCATGACGCTGCTGCTGCTGGCGGGGATGCAGGCCATCCCGGATGAAGTGTACGAAGCGGCTCGCGTGGACGGCGCGAATACACGCCAGTTGTTCTTCCGCATCACCTTCCCTATCATGCTGCCCATCTCGCTCACCGCGCTGCTCATCCGCAGCCTCGAAATGTTCAAGCTGGTGGACATCATTAACGTGGTGACGGGCGGCGGCCCCGGCAGCGCCACCGAGTCGCTGGTGATGTACGTGTTCGATACCGCGCTCAGTTACGGCAACTACGGGTATGCCGCTGCGATCGGTTATGTGCTGCTGGTGATGGTCATCGCTTTTGCCACCGCCTTCCTCGCCATTTCGCGCCGGGTCACTACACAGCAGTTGGGGACATCCATATGAAAAAGCGTTCCCTTCGTGCCACGATCTTTCTGTACGCGATGCTCATCGTCTGGGCAATCATTTGCGTGTTCCCGTTCTACTGGCTGTTCACCACGTCGTTTAAGCGCCCGCTGGATGTGAACCGCGTGCCGCGCTATATTCCGTTTGTGGACTACCAACCCACGATGGATCACTGGAAGTTCCTGCTGGTGGACGAACAAGCTAAAACATGGCGCTACTTCCGCAACAGCGTGATTGCAGCCGGCTTGTCGTGCGTGTTCTCGGTGATCGTCGGCTCGATGGCGGGCTATGGCCTGTCGCGCTTCCGCTACCGCTGGTCGCGCATCGGCTGGAAGAACGACAACATCGCCTTCTGGATCATCTCGCAGCGATTCTTACCTCCGGCTGCGCTGGTGATTCCATTCATCTTATTTTTCAACGCTTTGCGCCTGATAGACACGCATCCGGGTTTGATTCTGGCCTATACCGCATTCAACCTGCCCTTTGCGGTGTGGATTATGCGCGATTTCTTCAACAGCCTGCCGATTGACCTTGAAGAAAGCGCCCGCGTGGACGGTGCGACCCGCTGGCAAACGTTCGTGCGCATCGTGCTGCCGCTGGCGACGCCGGGGCTGGTCACAGTGGCGCTGTTCTCGTTCATCTTCGCGTGGAACGAGTACCTGTTCGCCCTGATGCTGACCAACTTCGAGGCCATCACCATGCCGGTCTATCTGGCGGGTATGAAGAGCACCAAAGGCATCGAGTGGTGGTACATGTCGGCGCTAACGCTGATTATGGTGGCGCCGGTGCTGCTCATCGGCCTGTTCCTGCAACGCTATATCGTGCGCGGTCTATCGGCAGGCGCGATCAAAGGCTGATCGGCAAGCCGTCCCCGCCTGCAACCACGTTCAATCTGCAAAATCCCCTTCTCGCAGGGGATTTTGTTTTGCTGTCGCCCTCCCCCCACCCCTTCCGCTGCACGTCATGGCGAAAGGAGCAAAATGCGGCACTTTCTCTCTCTGATCGTCCCGCAGGAACGTGATGGAGAGAGGTTAGATGCCGCAGTACGTCATCGTTCAAATTTCTTCAGATGGCGACTCCGGTTCTTGTGGTGCGGAAAAAGATGTGACCAAGCACCCGGGGTGACGAAATCGCGTTTCGGCAGCATAATCGGGAGAGGAGATGTAGGACGAGTAGGAAGTGAGGGCGCAAAAGTGTTTTCAGTACCAGATTTTCCCAAATTCACCGCGCAACATCAAAAAGTGCTGCATAATCTGCGGATTGATGAGCATACCCCCGGCACGATTGTGCATGATTTCGACGCAATGCTGGCGTTCTTCCGCGAGAAAGAGCAGTCCCTCACCGACACGCTGCAACTGCCGCTGAAGCTGCTGCCGCTGCTGAACGCTCGGATGGCGCACCCTGTCCCCACACCGCCGCCCCGTTCCGGCATCAAAGCCTATCCCCACCTGTTCGGATTGTATCTGCTGCTGCGAAGCTGTGCCATGACGAGGCTTGAATGGAGAGGGTCGAAAGTTTTTTTGAAGATTGACGCATCGTCCTATGCCCAGTGGCAAACCCTATCTCCGGCGGAACGCTATGGCTCTCTGCTCGAAATCTGGTTGGAATATGCGAACGGTTACACCCTGCATTCCACATTCCAATTCAGGTTTGGCGCATGGCATGATGTGTCATTCATGTTCATGTACATTCAGAATTGGCCTGCACGCCTTTTGCCGGATTTACTGTCTCACGTACAGAAGGCCCAATCTGGGGTTGCTGCATCTGTTCGGATGGATAGAGGTGCAGGCGGGGTCGCCGCAAGAAGGCAAAGGCTGGCAAATCACCAACCTGAGCTTCACGCCTCTCGGCACGGCGATGGTCGTGGCGATTGTGAACACGCTGGAACGGTATGAGAAACACTTGCAAAAAATCGCCAAAAACAATGACCAATCCGGCCTCGTTTCGTTGACGAAATTCACCTTGCAATCCTATCTCACACAATGGGAAAAACGGTACATTCCCGCGAGTATTCCTTCTCAGGAGGGCGCGTACACCTTCAAAGTGACGCTGCAAGAGGCGATGCGGCGCATTCGGATTAATTCTGGCGAAACGATCGAACGTCTGGTAAACACGATTCTGCAATCGGTGAAGTTCGATAACGATCGTGGCTGGATTTGAGTATTTGGACTATCACGGCGTTCCTCAAAAAATACTCGATCCGTTGTTGCTTGATGGTTTATTCGGCATAGATGGATTTCCTGCGAACGAGGTTCAGGTTGGTCGTCTCGGCCTGTCCGTTGGGCAATCTATGACATTTCGATTTGGTCACGATGACGACTGGTTGTTCAACATCCAACTGGAAGCTGTAGATACAGAAGCACGCATGAAAGGCGCTAAGGTTGTGGAGCATTCCGGCAAAGCGCCGCGTCAGTATTCAAATAACTGGTGACAGGATGGGTGACGATGACGTTTAGCATCGCAGCGATGGATGCCGCCGCGCAAACATGGGGCGTGGCGGTGGCGAGTAAGTTTTTAGCGGTGGGCGCGGTCGTTCCCTTCGCGCAGGCTGGCATAGGCGCGGTGGCAACGCAAGCGTTCATCAAAATCGGCTTCGGGCGTGACGGGCTGGCGCTGATGAGCAGCGGTCACAGCGCCGCCGATACGCTGGCGCTGCTGCTGAAAGATGACCCGCGTGCCGCCGATCGGCAGGTGGGCGTGGTGGATGCGCTGGGCGGCGCGGCGGCGCATACCGGCGCGGCCTGCTACGACTGGGCGGGGCATATCGTGGGTGAGGGCTTCACCTGTCAGGGGAATGTGCTGGCGGGGGCGCAGGTGATCGAGGCGATGGCCGCCGCCTTCCGCAGCACGGGCGGGGCGCTGGAAACGCGCCTGTACGCGGCGCTGGTGGCGGGCGATCAAGCGGGCGGCGATCGGCGCGGACGGCAGGCGGCGGGAATCGTGGTCGTCAAATCGGGCGGCGGCTACGGCGGCGATACCGACCGTTACCTCGATCTGCGCGTGGATGACCATGCCGACCCGGTGGCGCACCTCGGCGGTTTGTTGAAGATGCACCATCTCTACTTCGGGCGACCCGACCCCGCCGATTTGCTGCCGATTGACGCGGTGCTGGCGCGGGAACTGCAAACGCTGTCGCAACGGCTGGGCTATACCCGCGCCGAAGCCACCGGCGTGTGGGATGCGACCTCGATGCAGGCGTTCTGGGCGCTGGTCAGCAGCGAGAATTTAGAGGAACGCTGGTCGCCAGAGGCCACCCCGCAGCACATTGACCGGGTGGCGCTGGCGTATTTGCGCGAACGCTACGGGTGAACGACCCCTCCGGCGCTGTTCGCTTCTCGACGCTTTCCCAATCCCAACAGATGAGGCAGGTTCACCATGGCTGCATTTCCGCTGCAAGAAACGCTCATTCAACCGGGATTTGCCAGCGCCGCTGCGTTCCAGCATTTTCCGGCGGCGGCCTTCCCGACGATTCACCCGATTCACTGGCTGCACTCGCATTTCGCGGTGGGCGGTTGGAGTCCGTTGCAACGCCTGAGTGGGATGCTCACGGCGCACATGACGCGCATCGCGCCACAGGCCGGCTTCACATGGCATCCCCATCGCGGCCTTGAGATTTACACATGGATGCTGGAAGGTCGCCTGTACCATGAGGACACGACGGGCGGCAAAGGCGAACTGCACCCCGGCGATCTTCAGCGCATGTTCTCCGGCGATTGGATCGAGCATCAAGAACTCAACCCCTATGACGAGCCAGCGCGGGTGATTCAAATCTGGTTTATTGCCGATCGGCAGCATCGCGGGCTGGAGCCGCACTACCAGCAGTTGAGCCGCGCCCAACTTCCCGTCCGCCAAGTGGGGGATGCGCGGGTGTACAGCCTGATCGGGGGCGACTCGCCGATGCAGCAGCACATAACCGGACGGCTGACGGCGGGGACGCTGGCGGCGAACGGCAGCAGCACCCTCGAAGCGCCGCGCACGGGCGAGGAGTTGTTCTTGTACGTCACCGATGGCGCGGGAACGGTAACGTATGACGGCGAGCGCCTGCCGCTGGCGCAGTACGATGTGCTGCTGACCGCGCCGGATAGGGCGCAGGCGGTGCTGCGGGCGGGCGAACGCGGGCTGGATTACCTGAGTTTCTACCTGCCGCCGTTTCTGCCAGAGGCCCCGACTCCATAACGTCCCCCCTGCCCGCTTCTGAGGCTAGGCTTTTTGTTGGACAACCCTCATCCCTAGCCTTTCCGCTGCGCGTCATGGCGAAATGCGAAACATCCCCTCTCCATAGCGGTACTCCGCGTGATGGTTGAGGGGATGTGGTCGGGGGAATTTACGCTTACGCGCCGCAGGCGTTCCCCCGACCAATTAGAGGGGTGAGGTTCTTCAAAAACCGACCCCTGAAACAGCGGCGAATCAAAAGGGGCATGGTCGTCCCATGCCCCTGTGTTGCGCGGAAAGGCACTGTGCTTAGCTACCCGGCGTGGCAGTCGGTTCCGGCGTGATCGCCTGCGGCACGGTGGGCGGCACGAAATCCGCCTGCGGTTGTGCCAGACTGTTGAAGTCAAACAGGAACGGACTGTTGGAGGGAACCAGCGCGATGTTCACGTTGTCGCTCAGGTTCTGCACGTACAGGTATTGGATCAGGCTGGGGTTGGCGGCGATCTGTTCGCTCACCAGCCGCAGGGCTTCGGCTTCG
>CAIPFY010000373.1 GCA_903864435.1 uncultured Chloroflexota bacterium
AGCGGATAAATGTTGATTCCTAGCGCCCCGGCCAGCGACACCAGCAGCGGAGCCAGCACCAGCGCGGGCAGGAAGTTTGCCATGCGCGGCTTCTTCACATCCAGCAGAATGAGCGAAAGCCCCAGCAGCAGCAGGCCGCCGGTGCCTGTCATTTCGTTAATCATGGGGGTAGACATAAAATCCCCTAGCACCATGCCCAGCAGCGACAGACCGCCCTGAATAAGCAGGATGCTGATAATGCTAAACAGCACGCCCACGCCAAAACTGGCGGCGAAGGCCATGCTTGCGAACATATCCAGCACGCTCTTGATGACCAGTTGTTGAAAGCCAATCGCCAGCCCCATCCCATCCTGAATCGAGCCAACGAACGTCAGCGGGCCGATGCAGAACACCAAGCTGGCGGTCATGAAACCGGTGATGAAGCGGGTACGAGCGTCCATCGTGCCCACGCTAGAAGATTCGGCGCGAGACACCCCCGCCCTGCTTTGAAGCCAGCCGCCGAACTGCTCCAGCCGCGTTTGAATATCCAGAAGCTCACCGACGATCACGCCGAGGACGATACTGAGCAGCGGGATGACGACGTTTCCGGTTTTGCTGGCATTGCTCACGCCCACAAACAGCGTCACCAGCCCCAGACCGATGATGACCGACTCCTGTATTTTCGTCGGCAGACGGCTGCCTAGCAGCAGCCCGATCAAACTGCCCAGCGCCACCGTAACCATATTGAGAATTGCGCCACCCATCAGGGATTTATGCTCCTTGCGGCGGAGAGGCCGCCAGATAATCCTTACGCAACAGCCCGTACAACATCAAATCTTGATACCCGCCCGAATCGTAGAACTGTTCGCGCTGTCTCCCCTCCAGAACGAACCCCACTTTTTCCAGCACGCGCCCGGAAGCCGGATTACGCACATCCGTATCGGCCTCGATGCGGTTGAGGTGCATCTGGTCAAAGCCGAAGCGCACGACCGCGTTCACCGCTTCCGTCATGATGCCACGCCCCCACCACACCCGCGCCAGATCATACCCGACTGAACCGCGTGCGTCGCGCCGTATCCAGTAGTTGTAGCCGATAATCCCGATCACTTCATTGCTGCCCCGATGGGTAATCGCCCAACGCACTTCCTCTTGGTCACGGTACGCACGCGCCATCGCAGCGATCAAATCCACCGCCTGTTCCACCCGTTCGTAGGGTTTGCCAGAGTTATAGCGCGTCACCATCAGATCACCGCGAATGGCGAACACATCATCGGCGTCATCGGTTCGGAACTCGCGCAGGACGAGCCGCCGACTGTAAAGCGTGGGGAATACCGAAAAATCGAACAGGGCGCTCATAACAACCCCTACAGGCTAACCTATTAAGCGCCATTGTAGCGTAAGCAATAACGCCTTTCGATAGATAGCTCCGGCGGGCGGGCGGGGGGTCAAAACCCTCACCCTCTATCCCTCTCCCTCATGGCGAGGGACTTAATAATCATGTAACCCTCTTGCTCCCCTTCGCTCTGAGGGAGAAGGGGCGGGGGATGAGGATAAATGCCCACATTTCCGAATGCACCTATCGCTGGTCTTAATCCACTGGTCACGGCGCGGCGTGTTATACTATCCGGGAATTCTGCACACAGCGAGGTCAAAATAAGGCGATGACAGGCACAGTGGGAACAGCGGAGAATCCTCTCCGGGTAGCAATTATCGGTTCTGGCCCTTCCGGCTTCTACGCGGCTGACCACCTGCAACGGCAGGCCGGCCTAGTCGTGCATATTGATATGTTTGACCGCCTGCCCACGCCTTACGGGCTGGTACGCGGCGGCGTAGCCCCCGACCATCAAAAAATCAAGTCCGTCACCAAAGCCTATGAGCGTGTCGCCACGCATCCGAGCTTCCGGTTCTATGGCAACATCACCTATGGCAGCGACCTGACTCATGCCGATCTGGCGCGTCATTATCATGCGGTGATTTATGCCGTCGGCGCACAGAGCGACCGGCGCATGGACATCCCCGGCGAAGACCTGCCCGGCAGCCATCCGGCCACCGAGTTCGTGGCATGGTACAACGCCCATCCCGATTATGCCGATTTCAAGTTCGACCTGTCGCAAGAAAATGTAGCGGTGGTCGGGCTGGGGAACGTGGCGATGGATGTGATCCGCATCCTTGCCAGCTCGCCCGAAGAACTGGCCGCCACCGACATCGCCGATTACGCGCTGGAGGCGCTGCGCAACAGCCGCGTGAAGCGCATTTACGTGCTGGGTCGGCGCGGGCCGGCGCAATCGGCCTTCACCAACCCTGAAATTAAGGAACTGGGCGAATTGGCTGAGGCCGAGGTGATCGTCGCGCCGGAAGAAGTCGCGCTCGATCCGGTCAGCCAGCAATTCGTGGACTCCGGCGCGGACAAGAGCGCCACCCGTAATGTCGAAATCCTGAAGGAATACGCTGCACGCGGCGGCAGCGGCAAGCCCAAGCAAATCATCATGCGCTTCTGCGTGTCGCCCACTGAACTCAGCGGGAATGGACAGGTCGAGTCGGTCAAGCTGGTGAAGAACGCGCTGGTGGCGGACGACAAGGGCAACCTGAAGGCCAAACCCACCGCCGAAACCGAAACCCTCCCCATCGGCTTGATCTTCCGTTCGGTGGGCTATAACGGCGTGGCGCTACCCGATGTGCCGTTCGATGCCAAGCGCGGCGTGATCCCCAACGATCACGGGCGCGTGTTGACCGCCGCCGGCAGCGGTCAAAATGTCGTCGGGGAATATGTGGTCGGCTGGATTAAGCGCGGCCCCAGCGGGATTATCGGCACCAACAAGCCGGACTCGATTGAAACCGCCGACTGCCTGCTGGCCGATCTGCAAGCCAGCGCATTGAACGCGCCCGCCCAACCGGATCGGGCGGCACTCGAAAGCCTGCTGCGCGAACGCGGCCTGCAAGCGGTGAGCTATGCCGATTGGCTGCTGCTGGACGAAGCCGAACGTCAGCGCGGCCAGGAACGGGGCGCGCCGCGCCGCAAGTTCTGGCGCGTGGCGGAAATGCTGGACACCATTAACCAGCGCAAAGGCCAGTAATCCGACAGACACGTCCCCGCCTTACACGGGTAGGTTTTTTAAGAACCTCACCCCCGTCCCCTCTCCAACACGCGGAGTGCCGCTTTGGAGAGGGGTGAAAGAATCTGCTGCTTGCTCCCCCTCGCTGTTACTACGGCTGAGGGGGCTGGGGGGTGAGGTTTTAGGTTGAGGGTTATCCAACGAAAAACCTACCCTTGAAAGCACCACCCCGCCGGATGCGATTCGGCGGGGCGGTTTTTCCTCACGCTCGAATCACCCCCCGCAGGTGCCAACCCTCCGCAAATAGGCATCGCTCACCCACGCCTGACGATCACGCCACACAATCCGCATCCAGCCGGGGATGCGCTCGGTGGCCTGCCATGTTGTGTTATACGGCAGACGATCCAGTATCGCGCTGGTCGTGTTGGCTTCGGCGCGCAGTCGGACAATGCGGGTGGTGGTCACAACGCAGCCGGAAAGCTGTCCGCTGAAACCGGCGACGACAGCCGTCGGCGTGCCGGGGCCGGGGGTGGCGCCGGCGGTGGGAGTCACGCCGGGGGGGAGCGTGCTGGCGGGCGGCGGAACTGCCGCGCCAGTGGCACTAGTCAGCATGACCGTTCCCGCGTTCGGCACGCTGCCGCAGGTGTAGCTGCCTTCGAGGGTACTGGCAACCTGTTGCAACTGGCGCGGCGACTGGGTGGCATCCAGATAGAAGAAGCCGCCGGTTCCCAGCAGGCAAATGCGAATCGAGTTGTTGAAGGACTGCACCGTAGAGCCGTTAATTAAAATCGCAAACACATCAACGGCCTGTATGATGCCGAGGTTCAGCGCGTCCATATTGCCGATCTGGGCGCTGTTCACCAGAAAGCGGCTGTCCTGCGCCAGCACACGGCAGTACACGCCGCCGCTGCTCACGGTCTGGGGCGGAATATCGTAGCGCACAATCGGGTTGGTCGCGCCGGTCAGGTCGGCGCACAACGGCAGATTCTTGGGGTTGCGCGGGTCGGGCGTTTGCGCATGCAGCGGTAGTACACCCAGCGCCAGCACAACGCACACCAGCACAATCCATCGGGGTTGACGGGTCATTGTTACTCCCTCCCGTAAAAAAACACCAACGGGTAACAGGCATTATAGTGTCGCAAACGGGCGCTTCACAAGTTACCCGCGTCGGTAGGGGATCAAAAAGCCGTAAAAAGTCATAACGGGTTTTTAGAGACCCCCGCCCGATTCGCGTTGTCGCATTTGCCCGCTTACCCCTCACGCTGCCAAAAAAACAACTAGCAAATCATTTACTAAATGAGATGTGTTTAAATTGCGTATATAAACAGTTTATTTAAGATTAGAATTCGCCATTTTACCGGTTATTTTTCAATGAAGAATTTACCTATACAAGCCGAATATTCCGTTATACGCTTTTGTGTGTCGGCAAATTGTTCGACAATTTTCGTCATCTTTCATCATTAGGAGCGCAATATCATGGCAAATGCAGAACAACTCGCCCTACTCCAAGCAGGTGTTGAGGGCTGGAATGCGTGGCGAGAAGCCAACGCAGAAGCAGAAATGATAGATGGACCGCCTGACCTGAATGAAGCCGACCTGCGTGGTGCTGATCTGCGTGGTGCCAATCTCGGTGCTGTCATGCTAAACAATGCCGACCTGAGCGGTGTCAACTTGACTGGAGCCAATCTAGGCGCTACGAGGTTGAATGGTGCTAACCTGAGTGGTGCTGATTTGACGGACACTATTTTGATCGGGGCTGAACTGAATGATGCCAACCTGACCGGAGCCAACCTAGTCCGAGCCAATTTGGATGGTGCCACATTCCCCAAAGCCAATCTGACGAGAGCCAACATCACTTTCGCCGTTGTAACTGCTGTTAACTTTTCGAACGCCAATCTGAGCGAAGCTAATCTGAGCGATTCTGACCTGCGTAATTCCTATTTGATAAACGCTAACTTGAGCAGCGCCAAATTGAACCGTGTCAAGTTAGAAGGTGTCCAAATGGGTAATGCCAATATGACTTTTGCCAACCTGACCGGGAGTAGCCTGAAAGATCTTGGGTTGGGCTTTGTCAACTTAGACAGAGCCATTGGGGTGGAACAGTAGTCCGACAATGAGCAACATTGATTGCCGGATTGCCACATGCCCCCCCGTGTCACCCGCACGGGGATTGCCCGTTCCAGCGGCGCAACCCGCTTGTATCGAATTTTCGTCATCTTTCATCAATAGGAGCGCAATATCATGGCAAATGCAGAACAACTCGCAATTATCAAATCCGGTATCGAGGCTTGGAATGCATGGATAATACACGATGGAGGAATAGAAGTACCGATTGACCTGAGCGGTGCCGATCTGAGCGGTGCCTACCTAATCATTGCCTACCTGCGTGATGCCAACCTGAGCGGTACCAATTTGAGCGGTGCCAACATGATCGATGCCAACCTGAGTGGTGCCGACCTGAGTGGTGCTGAGCTGGGAGCCTGCTTGAGCGGCGCCAATTTGAGCGGCGCTAACCTGACGGGCGCCAATTTGGACGGAGCCGACTTGAGTGGTGCCAATATGACCGGGGTCATCCGCTAGTCGCCCCACGTACCGCGTTCGCCCCCGTGTCACCCGCACGGGGGGGGACGATCACTGTGGTGACACCACTCTGTATCGAATTTTCGTCATCTTTCACAAATGAGGAGCAATATCATGGCAAACAAAACACAACTCGATCTACTCAAAGCAGGTGTCGCCGGCTGGAATGCGTGGCGAGAGGCCAACCCGGATGCAGCGATTGACCTGAACGCTGCCACACTGTACCGTGCCGATCTGAGCGGCGCTAACCTGACCGGAGCCAACCTTGACCATACCGATCTGAGCAGTGCCAAGCTAGTTGGTGCTAACCTGAGCGGTGCCATTCTGAGCAGCGCCGATCTGAGCAGTACCAAACTGCGTGAGGCCGACCTTAGCGGTGCCGATCTGTCCGATGCCAATTTACACTATGCAGACCTGACCCTTGCCAATCTGACGGGTGCCAACCTGAGTCGTGCAGACTTAGGCAGTTCTTACCTGACGGGTGCCGACCTAACGGGTGCCAACCTGAGTCGTGCCAACCTGCGTGATGCCGACCTGACGGGTGCTTACGTGACCGATGACGAACTGAGCGCGGCAATAATGTAAGAATAACCGCGTTCGCCCCCGTGTCACCCGCACGGGGGGGGACGATCACTGTGGTGACACCACTCTGTATCGAATTTTCGTCATCTTTCACAAATGAGGAGCGTAAATCATGGCAACGACTGAAGAACGTGTAATCGCTATTCTCCGGGAACATCTAACTATTAATCCCACAATCGAGACTGGCAGCCATTTTGTCAATGACTTGAGCATGAATGAATATGATGGCCCCGGCATCATCTTTGTACTGGAAGAAAGTTTCAATATCAGTATTGGTATGGACGTGAACCATCCAGACGACCTATTTTTCTTTACTGCTCCCACCGTTGGCGCTTTGATCCAATATGTTGATCGTCTAGTCGCTGAGCAGTCCTGATCGGGTTCAGTCTCGGACTGCGCTTTGGGAGCTATTTCGCTGTCCGCCCCCGCTGCTTGCAACGGCGTTCGCCCCCGTGTCATCCGCAGGGGGGGCGCACAAGCCTCTTTCAGACCTCGCCCCGTCCCCTTTCGCATCCGTAGGGTCGCCAAAAGTAACGTTTCGGCTTACAATTTGTGCAGATCAGGATGATCCGGGGGGATTCATCATGCTGGAAATGAAACTGCTGCAATCCATCGGGAATCAAGCCGCACACACCATCGAACTGCGCTACCCATCGGTGCAGATCAAATTTTTCGCGCTCAAGAACGGCAGCGACTCGCGGGTGTTTCTGGCGGATCGCGGGGATCGCAGCGGGCGCACCGGCCGCCTGACCGACCTCGGTGAACTGCCGGAAAGCCAGATGAACGCGGTGAAGGATGTGGCTGAGCTGCTGGAGGCGCGCATCGAGAAAGCCGTGCGCGAGTTCTTGCAGTTGGACATCGCCAAGCAGGGCTGAAATCCACCCCGCAGTCTCTCATGGCAAGGGATTAAAAAATCGTATACCCCATAGGCATTAAGTTAAGCCTGAAAGAGTCCCCACCCCAACCCCTCAGCCATGCATGGGGAGGGAAAAAGGGAGGGGATTCTGTCGTTCCTTGATCGAACTCATGTCCCCGAACGAGCGAAAGTCAGCGACCACACATAGCGCACCAGCGCCCATGTTTCCTCCGGCGTGAACAGCACCCCGAAGTTGGGCATATCCGTCCCCATCCCGCCGCGCCGGATTTTGGCGTACAGCACATCCCCCCGCCGCAGGAACATCACCCCCGCGTCCGCGAAGGCCGTCGGCTGAACCGCCAGCGTCGCCGCCTGAAAGCCGTCCCCGCCCCCGCTTGGCCCGTGACAGTAGGCGCAGTTCGTGGCATAGATCACGGCGGCGCCGGTCAGGTCGGCGCGGGTGTCCGTCCACAGGAAAGCCACCGCATCGGTCAGATCAGCCGCCGCCACGCCCGGATTGGCCGCCGCCAGCAGATCGAGCGCCTGCATAGGCGTGAGGCGCTGCCGTGCTGTTTCGTCGCGCAGATCGGGCGGGAGGGTCAGCCCCGCCACCCGCGCCGCGCCACGTGCCGCCGAAGGTTGTACCGCCAGTTCAGCGCGGGGCATCTGTGGCTCATGCAGCGCGGCGTCTATGTCCACGCCTTCCGCCGTCAGCGCGTCAATCACCGCATCGCGCTCGGCGACAGGCTGCGGGTTAGCGGGGTCAACCACATCAATCGTGCCGCGCATCCGCCAGTGATTCGGGCTGCACCATGTCGTGCAGGCGTAGGTGTAGCGCCCCGCCTGATCGAAGCGCAACACCACCTCGCCCCACCGCCCCGGCGCAACGGGTGGCAAACTCACGCCCAAGCCGGGGCCGATGGCGATTCCGTGCGGCATGTCGGACGGGCTGAAGCGCAGGCGGACAGTCTGCCCGACCTGCACCTGCACATAAGCCGGCGTGAACCCGCCCGACTCGGCGGTGGCGGCATGAATATCCACCACGCCGGGGCCGAACAGCGCCGGACGCACGAAGAACTGATAGCCGATGATGAGCGCCGGCAGCAGCAGGAAGTTGAGCAGCAGCACCCGCCGGATGCGCTGCTCAGAACCCTCGCTGCCGATGACAAGCGGATCACTTTCGATCATCTACGAAACCCAGTTGGATAAAACCGTGAAGGTCTGTTCGGGATTGGTCGGATCGTTGCTGTTCACATGGATGACGAACTCATGCTGACCGCCCATGCCATCGTGCATGGTGAAGCTCACACGAACCGTCGCCGTCTCGCCGGGGTTGATCGTCGTCGAACTGACGACAGCGCGGGGTGGTCAGCACCCCTGCAACAGTTCCACGCGGGGTTCGCCCTGTATTTGCAGCGGCGCATCGCCCACGTTGCGGATTTTCACCTCGGCCTCAACTGGCGTTTCAAAGCGCACATCTCCGTAATCCAGCACGGTCTGATCGAGCCGCAGCGCCGGAGCGCCCGCCACTTCGGGCGTATAGGGCGGCTGCTGGTTGCGCTGAATCAACCAGACGGCAACGACCAACACGACGGCGACCACCCCCACCAGCAGGGCGGGCAGCAACCGGCGCGGGCGTGGCGCGGCGGGCGCATTGGACTTGGCACGTTTCATCGAATCACTCCTTCCTTATAAGGACACTCTTATCCCCGCCCCTTCCGCTGCGCGTCATGGCGAAGGGAGTAAAGAACCTCACCCCCAACCCCTCTCCATGACGCGGAGTACCGCTATAGAGAGGGGGAGAGTCTCTTGCTTTTTCCCCCTCGCCTGTTACTACGGAGAGGGGGCAGGGGGTGAGGTTCTGGATTAAGACGGTAACGGGGTGTTCGTCGAAGGGCCGAACGCGCTGTACTGCGCGTCAATCGCGGCGCGAATCTCTTTGGCGGATTTGCCCTCGTTCGTCATGCGCATCACGTCCTGCGTGATGTCCACGCAGATGCCGCAGCCGGCGGCGTGATTGTCATAGGTGATGCCGCCGGCCTCGTCCATCTCACCGATGTAGCACGACAGGTTGCTGGTATGCCCCATCGAGCCGCAGCCGCAGTAGCAGGGGACGGTTTCCAGTGCATCGGGGTGCATGGCGGCGAACTGATAGGCTTCGCGCACGCGCACGGGTTCATCCCGCAGGAAATCCGGCAATTCGACCATTTGCGAGGTCAGGCTGTCGGTGGTGGTTTGCGCGGTTTCGCCGCTACAGGCGGCGGTGGTCAGCAGGGCGACGAGTGTCAGGAGCAGGAAAAAGCGTCGCAGCATGATGTATTCCCACAATGAATTGACGACGGACGATCTCTGCATGTCAATCATGTAGGAATACGCCAAACGGAAGTAGCGTCATCTGTCAGCAATCTGGCTGACAATCATCACCCTGACGTAATCCGCTTAAGCCGGACGGGTGTAGCAGCGCAGCGTGTTCACCTGCCGGAAACCAACCGACTCGTAGAAGGTGATGTTTCCGGCGTTAGTCGCGCCCGTCAGCACGGTGGCGGTGGTCATCCCGCGCTGGCGCATCCGCCGCAGTCCTTCGCGCAGCACGGCGCTGCCCAGCCCCCGCCGCTGGAAGGCGTGGCGCGTCCCCACCGGCTCGAACAGGCCGAGTCCGGTCAGCGGGTCAACCCACACCATCGCGTAGGCCGCGCACACGCCATCGGGGACGATCAGCGCCACATCCAGCGCCGGATCATAGCCGGGGGCGGTGCGAAAATGGTGATAGGCCGCCGTCGTCATGCGCTTGGAGGCGAAGGCATCAATATGGGCGGCGGCGCGGCGTTCCACATCGTCCGCCGTCACAGCAGGCAGGAAAGCGAACCCGTCCGGCAGCGGCGGCGCGGGCAGGTCGGCATCGGTCAGCGGGCGGGTGAAGCACACCAGAAAATCTTCGGCAAACGTGAACCCGGCCTGCTCCAGCAGCGCGATGCGGGCGCTCTCGTCCGCGCAGGCGAACGCTTTGAGGGGCGCACCTTCGGCGTGGGGGCGCAGGTTTTGCAGCCGGATTCCTTCGGCAATGATGACCGCTTCCAGCGCCCCGCCGCGCTCGTCGGAATGCACCGCCATATCGAAAGCGTTCGGCTCGTACAGGATCAGCCAGCCGCGCAACCCGCGCTCATCTTCCCACAGGTGCAGGATGTCGGCGCGGTTCTCGTCGGCAGACAGATAGTGCAGCCACCAGTCCAGATCGCCGGGGTGCGGGTCGCCCCCCTGCGGCCTGCGTAGGCGCTGTTCGCCCGTGAAGCGTTTGATCGCCACCAGATCGGACTCGTCGCGGTAGGGGCGCGCTGCCGGAAGCATCCTTAGTCGTCCTGTCCCAGATCGGTGACGGTCATTTCAATGCCGTTGCGCAGTTCCTTCTCGTACATATCGAAGCGTAGCACCACCCGCATCCCCGCCCGTTCGTACAGACGGGTCGCCCCGGTCAGGCTGCTGGCATCCACGCCCAGCCCCACGCCCGCCCGCCCCATCTGCTGGAAGGTGACGAACGCCTGCCGCAGCAGCGCCATGCCCAACCCGGTGCGGCGGTATTCGCGGCGCACCCCCAGCACGGACACCCAGCCCATATCCGGCTGCGTGGCGTGATACGGCTTGCACAGGCAAACGCCCGCGATTTGACCATCAGCCGTTTCAGCCACTATCCACAACGCGGGGTCAATCGGCTGGAACTTCTGCCACATCTGCTCCCAGTGGGCAAAGCCGATTTCAAACGGCTCCTCGACAAAGCCGAAATGGTCGCGGAAGGTGTCGCAGTAAGCGTGGTAGATCGCCACTTGTTCGCGCTGCGGGTCTGCCAGTCGCAACCGGAAGCCGTCCGGCATGACGGGCGGCGTAAGCGTCTCCTCGAAGCGGATTTCCATGCGGTAGCTGTGGCGGATGCAGGTCAGGCCGCAGTCTCTCAGCAGCTCGTGATACCACAAATCCATATCGTAAGTGAAGCCGCGCAGGGCGACCCGTGCGCCTTCGGGAGCGCGGGGGATGGCTTCCCGCGCCCGCTGTTCCACCCATGCGTATAGAATCTGCCCCAACGCCTGCCGATCTTGGTCGGGATGCACGTACAGATCGAGCATAGGCAGGACAGGCCGCGAGTCGTCCAGTTCGCCATAACCGACCACGCGCCCATCGGCATTCACCAGCACGCGCAGATTGGAGTCCCGACTGATTTCCGGCGACTGCCACCATTCCAGCAAATCGTCCAGATTGTCGTCCGCCTGCCCGATGGAATCGAGCGCATTCGCGTTCATAACATCCAGCACCCCCGGCGCATCGTCCAGTGTGGGGGGGCGCAGAATGTATCCGGTCGGAGCAATCGAAGAAGTGGTCATGAGTCTGTCCATTGTGATGTGTTTAGAAAGATCATAATGGGTCATAGGGGTTCTGGCAAGAGGCTGAACACAGGGAACACACAAACGCCCCTGTCAGAGCAGGGGCAGCGTGTGAGTACGGTTCGCGTTCGGGGCGGATAAACCGCTGTTACTCGATGCTCAAGGATTGCAGCGTGGTCAACACCTGCTGAAAAGCCTTGAAATCCGCACCGGGAATCAGCTCCTGAATACGCTCATCAATATGGGCGGCGGTAGCCATCACCTGCTGACGGGTCTTAACCGCTTTCGCAGTCAGGAAAATACGCACCGCACGCCGATCGGAAGGATCGGGGCGGCGTTCGATTAAATCCTTGTGCTGAAGTTTATCCAGTATCGGCGTGAACGAAGTGGCAGCACGCCCCACCGCCCGCGCCAGTTCCGAAGCATGTTGCCCATCCTGCGAATACAGCGCCCGCAGAATGTACCATTCGATCACGGTCAACCCCAACGGCTCCACAACTTGCCCGTAGATTTGGTCGAGGTTGCGCAGAGCGATATCGAGATTGCACCACAAAGACCCGTTGAATCGAAGCGCGTGATTATTAATCTCACTCATGTCCAAGATTCCTTACTGAATTAAATGTGATTGAATGGCGACTAGAAATCGGCGGATGCTACAGTCAAAAGCAGCTCGCCCAGAATGAGCTTATCCCCGGAGTTAAGCGGATACGGAGTCTCTTGAAGGAGTCTCCGACCGTTGAGGAATGTTCCATTGACAGAGCCAAGATCGAGAACATGTAAACCATTCTGATAACGTACCAATGCAGCATGCCGCCGCGAAACCCCATACTCGAACGCTTGCATTTCCGCGAGATCAATGTCCGGCACATAGCTACTTTTGCTATCCGAACGCCCCAGCACTGCGCCATCTGAATGTTGCAACGTCACGCGGATCACCTTTGCGTTCAGCGCGGCGCAAAGGTTGATGGGAGCATCGTAGGCCAATCCAGCACGACCGTCTCCCGCATAAGCAGGTTGTTGAAAACTAGCGTTCATTTACTGAGTAACGATCGTCCCATATCCGAGTAATTATCGCAGCATATATACGAAAATAATTATCTCTCATAGGGATAATATTATCAAGTCTATCGAAGAAACTTGGATTTAATTCTAGTACCATGTTGCAAAACTGATACAGTTCCTCATTCCCTGTATATGCTTAAATACCCGTATGATATAGTAGTATAGTATACTCTAAACGTTTTGCGTAATTATAGAGAATTTCATGAGAATCTTTCTCATTTCCATAAAATATTAACAAATCATTGGTACTGCAAAAGGATTCTACTTGGTACAATGCACTTAAGGTAATGTGATCAGTGAGGCTTCAGCCCCATGCCTACTCCCTACAATGACTACGCTCCTTATTTCCGAAACGGTCTTTTATTCCTACCGGAACACACCATCACCCTGCTGATCGAGGCCGGTCTGGATGCGCAAATCGCAGAAGCCGCCCGCGCAGGGCTGAATCTGGGCGAACAACGCGCTCAGATCACCATCATCAGCCAATCGCTGGAAGCGGCGCTGGCACAGATGGAGGAGGACAGCCGCGAGTTTCGCGCCCTTTCCGACAGCAACACGCATTTTATGCTGACGGGCAAACCCAATCCGCAGACCGACTAATGGGTGCGCCGCCGGAAGCGATCCTCAAAACTGCGGGATGGCTTCCAGGCGTCGGCATTCGGGTGGTCGGCAGGGGCGAGGCTGAGTAGCGTGTAAGTGTTGCCTTCGCGCAGGTAATACAACAGATACGGCGCTCCGGCCTGCACAGGCATGGCAGGTGCCAACCGTCGCGTAAAGCGCACGACCTCCTCGTTGGCGGTCACAAAACGGTTGCCGCCCCGGAACTTCCACAGGAAACGGGTCTCGGCATCGGAAGTCATCACCGCATGGTACAGCGGTATCCGCGCATAGCGCCGCGCCCGGAAGAAGATCATCAGCGCCACCGCCGCCACACCCGCCAACCCCACCAACCAGAACGCCCCCACCACAAACGCCAACAGCGTAGACCGCAGCACGATAATGGCGGGAACCAGCAGCAGCAACAGCGTAATCAACGGCTCAAAAACCAACTCGCGCCACTGGGCACTGGTGAGCGCCCCTTGCCGGTTTGCCAGCAAACGGGTTCGCATTTCAGGGGAGACCACTTCGCGTTTCGGCTTTTCCACATTCACCTACTGTTCAACTCGCTCAGGGTACGGCAGTCGGCGTGACAGGTGCGGCGGGAATGCCCCACACTTCGATAGCGCCCTGCGCGTCGAACAGCAGCAGCAGGTAGCCATCCGGCGACCAGTCGAGGCTCAAAACCTGCTGGCGGTTCAAAGGCAAATCGGCGCGGGTCAGCGTTTTGTCGCGCAGCGTCGCCGCGTCCCACAGCGTCACCGCCCCGCCCAGCGTAGAAGTCGCCAGCAAATCGCCGCCCGGTGTGAAAGCCGCCGAAACCACATCGCCGCCTACATCTGGCAGTGCGTTCACAAATAATCCACTGGCGACATCCCACAGGCTGAGGGTCGGGACAGCGCCGCCGTTCAGCACAAACTGCCCGTCCGGGGCATAGCGCAGCACATCTAGTACACCGCCCACCCCGGTGTTCAGCGTATGCAGCAGTTGACCGTCCGCCACCTGCCACAGCGTAATCTTTTGCGGTTCCCCGACGGCCACCTCCGTCCCATCTGGCGAAAAGACCAAGCGGAGCGCGGGGGCTTCAAAACTGCTCACGGGCTGGCGCGTGCGCCAGTTCCACACGCGCACATTGATCCCATCCCCCGTCACCAGTTGCTCGCCATCGGCAGAAAAGGCCAGCGCCGAAATCGCATTCTGATGCGCGTTGATCGTCACCAATGACTGCCGCGCCGCCACATCCCACACTTTCACCGTGCCATCGGCTCCGGCCAGCGCCAACCAACCCTTGTCCGCATCGTAGGCCGTCACGCCGTTGAACGCCGATTGACCGGGCAAGCTGGTTTTTTCGCGCCCCAGATCGGTGTCGTAAATACGGATTTGCCCGCCCGAATCGAGCGTATAAATTTCGTCCTTATCGGCGCTGTAATACACCGCCGCCGCATCGGCACGGGCGGTATTAAAGACCAGCGCCCCGCTGATGAGGTTCCACAACAAAAGCTGATCGTTGTTCAAAGCCGCCAGCCGACTCGAATCGGGCGAGAAAACCGCCGCGAACACCGTACTCGGCGCGCCGCCGCTATCCAGCCGCCCGATTAAAGACAGACGCGCCGCGTTCGCCCGCGTCACTTCTTCGGTCGCTTCCTGCCACACCAGCGGCGGCGGCAGCGTGGCATCACGCGGGGGCGGCATAAACCCGCCCTCCCCCGGCGGCGGGGTGGCGCTGGACGACACGCAGGCCGCCAGCAAGAACACCAGCAATAAACACCCGCAGCGCATTACGCTCATTTGGGAACTTCCAGCACTCGCATACCACTCATCAACAGGGCGAAGTCTCGAATCTGTTCCAACCCGCACTCCTCCTCAAAAGGTTCCACCTGTCCGTTGCCGTTGGCGTCCACCCCTTTCAGCAGCGCGCCGGCCAGCAGCGTCGCGTCGGTGGCCTGTTGGGTGATCGCCGTCAGATCGGTGGCCGCCAGCATCACCTGTTCCAGCCCGATAATCTGATCCACGCGCTCCTGCGAATTATCCACGCACACCCGCACCCATTCGATTGAGCTTTGCAGCGCGGCATCGCTGCCGGGGGCGGTGGCAATCTGCGTGAGATAGTCGCGCATGGCGGTCAAATAAGGAGCCGCACCTTTCTGGTAGCCGGGGTTTTCCGAGCGACCATCGGCGTTATAGTCGTTGAGTGTTCCCATCAAAATATTGACGGAATGTTCGTTATGAACGTGCATCCCGCCGATGCTCTGGGCGTGCTGTGCCAGATCAATATGTTCAGCCGCCCTCTTCGCTTCCGCCAGCAAACTGTCAATCAGGCTGGATGTCGCGCCACTTTGCCCGACCGGCGCATTGTAAGAACTGCCGCTTAAAGCCGAAACCGCAATCCCATTCGGATCGCTAACATAGAAATTAGCAAGCATTTTGCTCACTTGCGGCGGCACACTCGCCCGGTAAAGCGGGTTGCCAACCGCCGTTAGCCCGCCCGCTTTCTGGCTGGTGATCGTCACCGCGTTATACAGGGCGGGCAGCACATGACCTTCGGGGTCTACAAAAGGTGGCAGCACGCCGCTGCCCAGTGCATCCAGCGTCAGTTCGCCAATTTTCAGCGCATCGCCGCTTTCGGTGTTCTTCAACCATGCGATATACACATCCCCCGGCTGGGGCGGCCTCAGATTTTCCACTTGCAAGGTCAGCGTGTCGCCCACGCTGCCAGTGGTGCTAAAGCTCACGCGCCCGAACGACGGTAGGGCTGTGGCGGCGGTGGCTGCTTGCGTAGGCGGGCTGGTCGGGGCGATGGATTGAGTGGCGGTGGGCGGTGCATCCTGCTCATGCGATTCCGGACGTGTGACTAGCAGCACCACCACCACCAGCAGCACCGCAATGATGGCAAAACCACCCAACAGCAGCAGCGGATTGGTTCCCTGTTGCAAAATCACGGTCGGTTGCAGGGGGTTGGTCGGCTGAGTGGCAACCGGTTGTGTAGGAATGGTCAGCGGCAGCGTAGAGAGGGAAAAAGACGCGGCGGCGGTGGGCGCAACCGCCACATCGCGCCCCTGTATCGCCCGGTTGAAATCCTCGGCAAAAGCGGTAGCGGTGGGGTAGCGCACTTCTGGATTCTTCGACAGCGCCCGCTGCATAACCCCGTCCAAGTCCGGCGAAAAACCGGGGTCTAACGTCCGCAAACTGGGGACGGGTTCGGTCATGTGCTTGATGACGACCTGCATCGGGGTGTCGGCGCTGTAGGGCTGGCGTCCGGTGAGCATTTCATAAACGACCACGCCGAGCGAATACAAATCCGCGCTGGGGGTAATCGGTGCGCCGCTGCCCTGTTCGGGAGCCATATAAGCAGGCGTTCCCACCATGCCGCCGGTGACGGTCAGCCGGTTGGAAACGTCCTCGGCAAGTTTAACGATGCCGAAATCCGCCAGCAGCGCGAAGCCTTCTTTGTCCAGCAGGATATTATCCGGCTTGATGTCGCGGTGAATCACGCCCTGACGATGTGCATAATCCAGCGCGGAGGCCACCTGTCGCAGCGTTTCGCCAATCATCAGCGGATCCATGCGTCCGCGCTTGATGCGCCCGCCCAACGACCCGCCCTCGATATAGGCCATCACCAGATACAGGATGCCATCTTCCACGCCGTAGTCATACAACGGCAGGATATGAGGATGTTGAAGGCGGGCAATCGTGCGGGCTTCCAGTTTGAAACGCTCAATGAACCCTTGATCCAAACCGGGGTGCGGGGGCAGCACCTTAATCGCCACATAGCGATCTATATCCGCCCGGTAGCCTTTATAAACCGTCGCCATCCCGCCCTGTCCGAGCAGGTCTGTAATCTGATAGGTACCTAGCGTCCGCCCAACCAGTGAGGAAGTCACGATATTGCCTCGCAGCGCAGACCATTCAAAAGTACACTTCAGAACGGTTGCAAGATGAACTCATACATCTGGATATTATAGGAGATGTTAGCGCCTCAAGCGAAATCCACTTTGCTCAAGGCTTGCCACCGAACAGATTTAACCATTCGTTCACTTCATCCGCCGAAAGCGACACGTCCGCCGCCTCCCCCGCATCCACCACTTTCGGCGGCGGCGCGATCAGCAAGGACGCGAACTCCTCCGAAAGCAGCGTTTTCATGCGGAAGTGACGGGCAATTCCTAGCACATCATTATCCGATGACACCACGCTCCAGTTCATCGGGTCGGGAATCTTCTTGATGCGCTCCATCATCACGCGGTCGGCGGTGGAACGGGCGGAGGCGAATACCACCTGTACCGCCCGTGTGGACATGCGCGATGTACCGCCCGGTAGCCCGTGATCGAACACCACCAAGCATTGCTTACCAGTACGGGCAGCAAAGCCAGCCAATTTTTGCACCAGCAGCGCCTCGTCATTCGGATCATCTAACGTCAAATCGGGCAGTTTGCCGATTAAATTGTGTCCGTCAATCATGTACGGCATAACGAACCCTTTCTGTGATCTGTGCCGCGATTACCCCACTACCAGCCTGACCGCGCCATTCACGCTGTCTTCCGGGCTGATTTTAATCCGTGAATCGGCCATTGTCCCGTCCGGGTTAATCACCCAGTGAGAACGGATCACGCCAAAATAGGTTTTGCCGTACATGGATTTCTCGCCCCACGCGCCCCAACTTTCGAGGATCGTGTGTTCGGGGTCGGAAAGAAGGTCATAAGGCAGGTTTTGCTTCTTCTTCCACTTCAACAAATCTTCCGGCGCGTCCGGGCTGATGCCCAGCACCACCGCGCCCCGCGCTTCGATCTGCGGGAAATGGTCGCGGAAGCCGCAGGCCTGTGTGGTGCATCCGGGGGTGTCGGCTTTGGGGAAAGCAAACAGAATCACCGTTTTGCCGCGATAATCGCTCAGTTTGACGGTTTTCCCGTCCTGATTGAGCAGCGTAAAATCGGGGGCGGGCTGTCCTACATCCGGCATGGCAGTCTCCTTAGAAAACGTTCGTGCAGAACTGATGATAAGACATCCGCATGAGAACAGGCTGAGGAAGTGAGCGATCAATCGCGCTCGTAGCGAACGGGGTGCAGTTCCAGTTCCACCAGCGCCGCCCGCACCCGTTCCACATCCGCCGGGTCGTCGGCATCGCGGGTGCGTACCACGATCATCCGCACCTCGGCGTTGGCCTGCCCCGGCGCGGGGGACGTGCTGATCTTAGATTTGTAGCCCAGTCGTCCGGCCTGCGTCGCCGCTTTGATGAGCGCCCAGTGCGCGTCCGACTGGATGCGAGTGGTGAGGATGATCCAACCGCCAGCGCGGGGCGTGGGGTAGCCGCCATCCACAGCGGGCTTGCATTCCACCCAGTAGCCCACGTCCAGCGCCGAGGGGACGGCCTGCGCATCGTGCAACATGCGGGCACGCTGCACCTGCTGGATGAGCGCCAGATTGGGCGCGGGGGGCGTGTGCGGATCGGTCATCAGGTCGCCCCTCAGCTCAACTTGGGAAACACGGTGGTGATCTTACGCGCTTTCGAGCTGCTTTTCTTCATGAGGGGCAGCGCAAAGCCAAAGGTGCTGCCTGCGCCATAGGTACTCTTGAAGCGCAACGTGCCATGATGCCGTTCGATGATGCTTTTCACAATATGCAGCCCCAGACCAGTCCCTTTGATGGAACGGGTTTCCTTCGTTTGCGCCCGGAAAAAGGGCTGGAACAACCGATCCTGCTGATCTTGCGGAATGCCGAAGCCGGAATCCTGCACTTCAAAGATGACCTGCTTCTCCTCTAGCCGCAGGGTGACGGTAATCTGCCCACCGGTAGGCGTGTATTTGATGGCGTTGTTCAGCAGGTTATCGGCAGTTTCGTGCAGCAACGTGCGGTTGCCCACCACAATCACCGGCGTATCCGTCACAGTCACCCGCAGATCAATCCCTTTGTCTCTGGCCTGTGGTCGCAGCGAATCGCACACCTCCAGCACAATCTCGCGCAGGTCGGCGTGTTCCATCAGCAGTTCTTGCGCCTCGCCCATGCGCTCCATCGTCAGGATGTCGCGGGTAATCTTATCAATGCGATCCGTCGCCTGCCGGATGATCCCGAAATAGTCTTTCAAGCGCGGGTCTATCTTGTCTTCCAGTTCCACTTCCAGAAGTTGCACATAGCCCGAAATCACGCCCAGCGGGTTGCGAAGATCATGCGCCGCCACCCGGATCACCTGCGTTTTCAACTGTTCCAGCAAACTCACCTGCTGATACAGCCCTTGAAGTTCGCCCAACTGCTGCTGTGACACGTCGTACAGGCGGGCATTATCCAGCGCGGAAGCCACCCGCGAAGCCAGTAATTTCACAAGGTCGAAGATTTGCGGGGTGAAGTAATCGCGCTGGTTGCTTTGCACATTCATCACGCCCAAAAGCCGATCAGCAGCGACCAGCGGCACCGTAATCTGCGAGACGGTATCCACCACATTCGGCACATAGTCCGGGTCGTTGCGGACATCGGTGATAAACTCGGCTTTCCCGCTGCGCACCACCCGCCCGATAATCCCTTTGCTGGTGGGGACGCGCATCCCGATCATCGAACCGGGGTAGTTGCCAATGATGTGCGCCACCCACATCTGCTCTTTTTCGACCATGTGAATCGCGCCAGCGCTGGCACGGCTCAAGCGTATGGCCGCATCCAGCGCAATCTTCAACACATAATCAAAACTCAAAACCTGCGTAAGTTCAGAATCGACCCGCTGGATGATTTCCAACCAGTGAATGTAATGGTTGCGTTCGGCTTCGGCCTGTTTGCGTTCGGTGATGTCGCGCCCCACCGACTGAAATTCGCTGACCGTGCCATCCTGCGCGATAATCGGATAGTCCGTCCATTCCTGCCAGCGCACCTCGCCAGAAGGCAGCACTACCCGATGCTCGTAAAGGAAGGGGACACCGTTTTGAGCCACGCGCTGAAGGTGGCTGAGGGTGGCTTCCCGATCCGAATCCACCACCAACTCCATGAAGCTCTTGCCGATAATGTCTTCCCGTTTCACACCGAAATAACGGCAGTAGGATTCGTTGGCAAAGGTGAGGACGGTATCCGGTGTGCAGCGGGATACCAGTTCAAGTTGCTTGTCTACCACGCTGCGGTAGCGGTCTTCGGATTGACGCAGCGCATCGCTAATCTGTTTGGAGGCGGTCATATCGTGCGCGATGCACAGGCTGGTCAGCATCCCGTCCAGCACAATATGCTTGACTGTCAAATCAATCCAGCAAATGCCCCCATTTTTGCGCTGAATACGAAATTCGAGGCGCATGGCAGGGCGGGGGGACAGCTGACGGTTCTCGGTCACAGCTGCCCGCACGCGCCCGGCATCTTCCGGCAGTAGCAAATCGTACACACTCATCGCAGACACTTCGGCCTGCGTGTATCCGGTGATCTTTTCCAACTGACGGTTGGCAAAGACCATCTGGCTGTCTCGCAAAAGACACAGGATCGCTTCCATGTGTTCCGCTACCAAACGGAACTGTGCATCGCTGATCGCGCTGGTGTTGTCCATAAGCGACTCCAGAGGGAGGGAAACTGGTGGATGCTGGCCCGTCATATCGTTATCCATACTTTCAGGCAAATTATCCCAGCCCGTATCATCAATGGTAAACACTATTCTAACGTGATCTCAACAAAACATCTTCAAAAACCAAGCGGAATATATGAATTTTGAATGAAATAGTGTGACAAAGGATTGTATTTACACCCGAATCGAACAACACACGATCGCTTTTCGTGTGATTCGCGGTTGATTCTTGCCGTTCACAAATTGCATACACAATCATTAAACCACAAGTTTGTAAATTCAAAAATTAATTTCGGCATTAGGAATGCAATTTCAAAAGTTGGGCAGATGATTGTGCGGTGGGAAATAAAAAAACCCGCGCAGCGGGCGCGGGTTCTAACGTTCATTCCGGTTGCTTTACGAGGCGCGGGCGGGAGCCAGTTCCTGCATGGCGATCATGCGGATGGAGGGGTGCAACCCGCTGGCGATGGCACGCTGGGCAGCCACAACCGCCAGCGAACAAGTGCCCATCGGGTTCGCTTCAAAACTGGCGCAACAGGCGATCAGGTGGCAGGCTTCCTGTGCCAGCGCCCCCGCGATGCCCGAATCCATCGTTTCCTGCCATTTCCACCATGCCGTCACCGCTTGCGACGGGTTTTCCAGCACGTCGAGGTCAAGCAAAACGGCAATCTCGCGCTGCTGGTCAAAGATGGCCTGATGCAGCGCCCACGCCGATTCCGGGCTGCCGGGTTTCATGCGGTAGCCGCGTCCATAGCGCGTCTGGAATATGCTACTGAGTTCGATCAACTCCGCGATTTTGGAAACGATCAAGCGTGCGGTGGCAGTGTTCATCGCGTGCATACCCCTTTCGGATTTCGGTTGACGATGGAGAAGTTTTAACAGGTTCTTAAAGTTGATTTAATAAATACTAACGGAATTTAACATAAAAATCAAGCGGTGTTCGTACTGAATTTGTCTGAATTTCCGGTCATTGGCTAGGCATACAACCCTGATTCGGGCTACAATTCGCCCTAGTGTTCACCGATATGGAAAACGCGATGAAAGAAATCCGCGCCATCATCGAACGTATCACCCGCTTGAACGAGCATTACCAGTGGCTCCATCTGGCGGTGGATGCGTTTCATGCCGACATCCGTGCCGGACAATCGCTACTGGCACGCCGTTTGCCCGAACGCTGGGACCCGTATTTGCGCGAACAGTGGTGGCCGGTGGCAACCCTCAACCAGATGCTCATCGTGGAGCGTTCCGGCGCGGAAGTCTACGAACCGGGGGAGATTGTCTCGCTCATGGGGTTCGTCGGGCAGCCCTTTCGTTATAAGCGCACGCTCCGCAATGTGCTGTTGATCGCCGACAACACGCCGCCTTCGCCCTTCATCATGGCGATTCAAACGCTGCTGGCGAATCGCATCGCGGTCACGCTGGTGCTTTCGGGCAGCGCCGCCAACTACCCCACCGCCCATCTGCCGCCCGAAGTGGAAGTGGTGGTCGCAGACGATCATCTGAACTGGTCGAACCGTGTGATGACCGTCGGTTGGGCCGATCAGGTCTTTGCCACCGTTGCCGGAGATGACGAAATGGGGCGCATGAACGCCATCTGGCGCATCTTCAGCGAATCCCGCGCCGAAGTGCCTGCCAATTACCTGTTCGGCGTGTTCCAACCGCTGCTGCCCTGCGGGGCGGGCGCTTGCGCGGGTTGTATGCTGCCGCTGAAGCAGGGCGAAACCGCGCTGGTCTGTATGGAAGGGCCGGCGATTGATTTGAGTACGGTGGCGCTGCCCGCGCCTTATTAGCTGCGAGGGAGTCCGGCATGGCATTCGAGATCACCCGTCCCGGCAAGTCCAGCCTGATCGTCGAGTCGCCGGTAATGCCGATGGCGGGCATACTCGGCTTCGGGGATGTGTACCGCGACCTGATTCAGTACGAAAAACTGGGCGCGTTCGTCACCGCGCCGGTGTCGTACACCCCGCGCTCCCCCGCCAACGGGCAGCGGGTGGTGCCGCTGGATGCCGGCCTGCTGTTGCATACCGGCCTGCCCAACCCCGGCATTAGCAAGGTGATGGGGCGCTATCGCAGCCTGTGGAACAGCTTGCCCATGCCGGTCATCCTGCACATCGTCGCAACCTCGCTGGAGCATGTCCGCAAGTGTGCCAGCCGCGCCGACGCCGAAAACGCGGTGGATGCGCTGGAAATCGGCCTGAATGACGACATCGAACCGGATACCGCTGAACAGATGATCGCGGCAGCGGTTCGCAACACCGAAAAGCCGGTGCTGGCGCGTATCCCTTCCCAGAACGCGCTGGAACTGGCGCGGGCGGTGGCGGATGCTGGCGCGGGGGCGGTGGTGGCCTGTGCGCCGCCGCGTGGCGTGGCACGTTCCCCCCTCAGCGGGCGGCTGGTGGATGGGCGCGTGTACGGCCCCACGATCAAGCCAGTGGCGCTGCGGCTGGTGAACCAGCTTTCGCGGGCGATTGATATTCCGATCATCGGGGCGGGCGGCATTCACAGCCAACAGGACGCCCGTGATTTCATGGACGCGGGCGCACGCGCTGTACAGGTGGATACCGCCGTCTGGGTGCAGCCCAAGCTGATTGAATACATCGCCCGCGATCTGGGCGGACTGGTCGTCACCCGCACCGTCGGGGCGCTGCCGGATGAATGGCATCCCGGCATGGGCGAAACCGAGCGCAAGGCGCACGAACAGCAGCAGTCCGACGCCGACGACGACTCGGCGCAAAACACGCCGCGCTAAACGGCTGCTGAGGACACATCCTATTGTGGATATGAGGTGATGAATGGGCAAACTGCGCTGGTTGATCGTGCTACTGGCAATCGTAGGGGCGCTGCCAACCGCTGCACAGAGCGAGGATACGCCCAGTGTACTCGATATTGCCTACGACGATGTGGTGCAGGAAACGATTACCAGCGGCGCATTCTGGGACTGGTGGACGCTGGAAGCCTCCGCTGGCGATCAAATCGTGGTGGATATGGGCGCGATGGACGGCCTTGAACCGCTGCTAGGCATCCTGAATGCGGGCGGCAATCTGGTCATCCAATCCGAACCGGGCGCAGCCAACAGCGCCATCAGCCTCGAATATACCGCACCCGCCGACGGACAGTACACCCTTGTCGCCACCCGCGCCGGAAATGCCGATGGCACCAGCGCCGGTTCGTATGCGCTGCGCGTGCGCCTTGCCAACCCGACGGAAATCGTCACCAACCCGCTGCAAGATGTGACCTTCCGTTGTGAAGATTACGAAGCCACTACCGCCGCCACGCTGCGCGTGAACGAAGACCCGGTTGCCGGCCTGACATACCGGATCACGGTGTACGGACTCGATGGATTCCAGCCGGTGATTCGCGTCCGTTTTCAGACGAAAGATCAGGACAAGCCCTTTGAACTGTGCAACACCGATGCCCGCTTAACCGAGAACGACACCTTCACCTTCCCCGGCGAGGCCGAACACACCATCACGGCGGATACACTGGACACGGTTTCACAGCTTTTACTCACTGGCGCGGACGGCATGGGCATCGTCACCGTCACCATTGCCAGCCGCGAGGGCGCACCCGGTCGCTATCTGGCGGTGCTGGACGGATTCAGCATCGAACCACAGGCGGACGAGGACTTAATCGAAGTGCGCATCGGCCCGCTGGCGGCCAAAAATACCCACCTGACGGTCTATATGATGGCCGCACAGAACAGCCGCCTCGACCCGTTCCTGACGAGTACCGACACCGGTCAGAGATGTGACGATGCCGGACGCGGCGATTGCAGCGATGTCCCCGCCCTGACCGACACGCGCATCATGCTGCACGAAGGCAGCGGAACCACGTTGCGCGGGGATCGTTCGGATGCTGGCCTGATCCTCACCCCCAGCACACCGGATACAATCGGGCTGGTGTTGAGCAGCCGTTCGGGGGATACGCACGGCGGCTACGCGCTGCTGCTGCGGGGAACGCTGCCGCCGCGTACCCCGTAGGGAACACACGCGGCGCTGCTCGACACAGCGCCGCCGCAGGACTTTGTTTTTTCAGATACGACTCAAAATCGGGAGGTTTTTCTCATGCACGATCCTTATTCGGCGGCTGGCCTGCGCTACGACACCATGCACTACCGTCGCAGCGGGCGCAGCGGCCTGAAGCTACCCCTCATCGCGCTGGGGCTGTGGCACAACTTCGGCGGCGTGGACAGGCTCGAAAATGGCCGCGCCATGATGCGCCGCGCTTTTGATCTGGGCATCAACCATTTCGACCTTGCCAACAACTACGGGCCACCGCCCGGTTCTGCCGAAGAATCGTTCGGGCAAATTTTCCGGCACGACTTCCGCCCCTACCGCGACGAACTGATTATCAGCACCAAAGCCGGCTACGCGATGTGGCCGGGGCCGTATGGCGAATGGGGATCGCGCAAGTATCTGATCGCCAGTCTCGATCAGAGTTTGCGCCGCATGGGGCTGGACTATGTGGACATTTTCTACCATCACCGCCCCGACCCCGACACCCCGCTGGAAGAAACCATGTCCGCGCTCGATCAGGTGGTGCGGCAGGGAAAGGCGCTGTATGTGGGCATCTCCAACTACGACGCGGAAGAAACGCGCCGGGCCGCCCGCATCCTGCGCGAACTGGGGACGCCCTGCCTGATTAATCAGGTGGTCTACAATATGTTTGATCGCTGGGTAGAACCAGCACTGCTGGATACCGCCGCCGCCGAGGGCGTGGGGTTGATCTTCTTCTCGCCACTAGCGCAGGGTTTGCTCACCAACCGCTATCTGGACGGAATGCCTTCGGATTCGCGGGCGTTGAAGTCCGGCGTTTTTCTGCGCCCCGAACACATCACCGAGTCGGCGCTGGCACGCATCCGCCAGTTGAACGTCATCGCGCAAGCACGCGGTCAAACGCTGGCACAGATGGCGCTGGCGTGGGTACTGCGGCACCCCGCCGCCACCGCCGCGCTGATCGGCACCAGTTCGGTGCAGCAGGTCGAAGACTGTGCCGCCGCCGTCCGCAAGCTGGATTTCAGCGCGGAGGAACTCGCCGCGATTAACACGGCGCTGGCAGAATAGAAGGCTTTAGGCCACTTTGTCGCCCGTAAAACCCTCAACCTGACACGGTTGAGGGTTTAAGACGCGCATCCTCCCAGCAGCGTTTGCCCATCCACGCCCGTAATCTGGTCGTTCAGCGCCACGCGCACCACGCCGTCCGCGCCCACCTGCACCCCGAACACACCGCCGCGCCCCGCGTACAGGCGCAGCCCGCCGCACCGCGCTCCGGTGGCATCGTGCAGCGCCAGCACATCCCCGCCGCGTGTAACCAGCAGCAGATGATCGCCTAACTGCGCTACCTGCCCGTCACCGCTGTCCACCTCCAGCGGCGTTTGCCAGCGCGTGCTGCCGTCCGCGTTGAACGCCGTCAAAACCTGCGTCCCGCCGTCCAGCGCGTAACGCCGCCCATCTGCCAGCGTGAACGGGTCGCCGGACACAACCGGCGCGGGCGCGGTGCGGGTTTCGCCAAGCTGCCCGTTTGCAGTTGCCACCTGTGCCGCGCCGCTGCTGTACGTGATGACGGGCAAGCCGCCGTCCAGCGCCAACCCCACGCCCGTTTCCGGCAACGCCAAGCGCCACAGCACCCGCCCGTCCGGGGTGATGCCGCGCAGTCGTTCGCCCGAAAGCGCCAGCAGACTGCCATCGGACAGCACCAGCGGCGGCGCGGTCAACGGTTCTGGTAATTCCACCTGCCAGCGAAAAGCAGGATTCTGGCGCACGTTCATGTTCAAGATGAAACGGGACGGTTGCAGCCAGCCCAACGTCAGCGGCGGGTTCCATGTATAGCCCGCGCCGGGGACATCCGGTTGGTTGGTGCGAATCTCGAAATGCAGATGCGGGGCGGGGCGTATATCGCCCACCGCACCAATGATGTCGCCCTGATTCACGCATGAGTAGCGGGCGGGAAAAAGTATCGTGCTGGTTTCCATCATGTGACCGTACTGGCTGTAAACCGTCGTGCCGTCCGCGAACACATGCTGAATGATGACCACGCCGCCATCCCGCCCCCACCCATTCGGCGCGGAATAGGTGACGAGGCCGGACGCGGCTGCCCGCACCGGCTGTCCAAGCGAAGCGCCACGCGGGCCGTGATAATCCTCGCCGGTGTGGTAGCGCCCCTGATGGCGCGGGCTGGGGACGCCGAAAGCCTGCACCAGCGTGAAGGAGGCGCGATCTACCGGAAAGCTAATCCCCATCGTGACTCCGCATTGATCCTGTGCGCGAACCAGCGGTATCAGAGTCAGCAGCGCCGCCCCGATCAGGCCAAAGCATAAGAAACGCTTCACAGTCCGTCCCCACCCGTAGATCATCATTTCGATGGGGTCATGATAGCATCGGCGGGAGCAAATGCCTACTGAGCAGCCCCCTTAGCCGGTAACGCGCTTAGAAACTGTCGGAAGGATTATCGCGCTGCCGCTTCGTCATTTCGATGAACTGCGGGGTTGCCCCGGTCTCAGGTTGCATGGCAAGCGCCCGGTTGAACCATGTGTGCGCGTTTTCGACATCGCCAATCCGCCGGTACAGTTCGCCGATCAGGTAGTGAATCACGGCGAGGTTGCCCGTCCGAATCGTCCCGTTCGCCAGCGCACTTTCAAAATGGCGAATGGCCTGCTTGCGATACGCAATCTCCCCGAACACATCATCCTCATCGGCACAGCACCACGCCGCGCTCAGATACAGGTTCGCCAGTTCTTCGTCGCTCGCTTCGCGGATTTTGCCAATCTGCGCGATGGCAGCGTAGATGTGGCTGATCTTGTGATCGGCATGTTCGCCAGCAGGCTTCAGTTCAGCGCGGATTCGCGCCTTAAGCGCATCACTCAGGGGGCGGGGTTCGCTAAAATAAGGGCTGTAGTCCGCATACCCGCAGTCTGGACAGCGAGACACCGCGAGGTGCAGCGGGTCGTAGCCGATTGGACGGGAGCGAAAATCACTATCCTGCCCGCCAAAGTTATTGGTACTCATGATGTGGCGAACGGTGAGTTCTCTGGCACAAATCGGGCAGTGGGTGGTTTGCTCGGAGACGGTGGTCATAACAAACTCCTCGCTGACAGCACCAAATGGCGCGGTTCATTTGCCCCTATTATAAGAGATTTATGTGTGAGTTGGACAAGGAATAAGTGAGGTGTTTTAAAACCCGCGTTAGCGCCCCTCAGTACCAGCCGTGCGGGAGGGGCGAGGGCGGCAGAGTCCCCTATCCCCCGTCCCCTTATCCCCATACAGGAAGCGGGGCTTACAAGGGTAGGTTTTTATCGGGCAAGGGGCGCAAGGGAAGAAATCAACGGCGCGAATCTTCTCACAAAGAGATTTGCTTTTCGTAGGGACACGGCTCGCGCAGTGTCCCTACGAAAGAACCCTCGCCCCCAAAAACCTGCCCTTAAAAGGGACTGAGGGGGTGAAGTTCTTCAAAAACCTACCCGTTCAGCCCTTCACAGCCGCCAGCGGGCGCGAATCCGGGGTGGCCTGCCGCGCCAGTTCTAGCGTGAACTGGCCGCCGCTGTCGCGCATTTCATAGCGCAACTCACCCCGATGCGCCCGTACAATCGCCAGCGCCAGCGCCATCCCCAATCCGGTATTGGTCGCGCCTTTTTCGGTGGTATAGGCAAAGGGGCGGAACACGTCCACCGGGTTCAGGTTATGTTTCCGCAGGCGTTCCAACCGCAACCGCACCTGAAGCACGCTGGCATCCCGCGCCAACATCGAAAGTTTGATCGGGTGGTCAGGCGCAGACCATTCATAAGCGAACTGAATCAGATGATCCAGCGCCTGCACAAAGCGGGTGGTATCCATGCGCACAAACGCCGTTTCCGCCGGAAGCTGGTCGAGCGAAAGGATGGTCATGCCGGATGCTTTGCGGCGCGATACCAGTTCCGCCAGCACGTCCTGCAAGCACACGTTGGTCATTTCCAGCGACAGTTCGCCATCGTCCAACCGCGCCAGATCAAACACATCGTCCACCAGCGCCCGCGTCTGAGCAACCATCGCGTTCAACACCTGCATATGCTCCGGCAGACGGTCGGGCGATTTGCTCAGGAGATACAACCGGGTAGTGAGGTTCGTCAGGGGAGCGCGAAACTCGCTGGCCGCCTGTTTGAAAAACCGCCCTTCCCGCGCCCGCGCTTCCACCAGCCCATTCAGGCGCTGTTCAAGTTGCTGAATCTGGCTCTGCTGCTGCCCCTGTTGTTCATCCTGTGCGCCTAGCGCCTGCTGGATAGCGGCGGTCAGTTGACCGATTTCATCCGGGGAAGGGATTCCGGGCGCTTGCCCCGCCGTCCGGTTGCGCAATCCCGCCGTCAAGCGAGTCACCCGCCGCAAAATGCTGGCATCCAGCAGCAGCAGTAAAGTCACCGCCCCCGCCATCCCGCCCAGAATGAACGTGAGCATTAATGTCCATGCCGCCGTGCTGTTCTGCTGGAACAGGTTGCGCGACAGGCGCACATCCAGCACGGCAACCGGCTGACCGTCCGCGCCGTTTAGCAGCGCATAGCCATAGGCCATCCCGGACTCGTCCTTCTGAATCGTGTGCGGTTGCTGCGGGCTAAGTTGCGTCAGCGCCTCCCGCATACTGTCTGGCAGGCTGGTTAAATCACCGAGCGGAGTCAGGCCAACCGGCAGATGAACCCCGTCCGCGATTTGCTGAAGTTCAGCCGCATCCATAAATCGCCCGAAGGCCAGCGTTCCGGCAGATGCGCCGCTGCGATTCGCTGGCAGAATAGGAGCGAACGCCACCGAAGCCACGCCCTGCGGCAACAGCACATACGTCCCCGTCCGCGCTTGCGGGTCATCTTGCGGGTAGAAGGCGCTGCGGGCGGCGGCGCTGATGGCCGCTTCCAGCCCATCCGGTACGGGGAGTACCTGCGCCGCTTGCCCATCCTGCACCCGGCTGAGAACAACTGTGTTTTGCCGATCCAGATACAGGGCAAACTCGATGTGCATATCCGCCAGCGTTTGCGGCAGCAGATCACTTTCAAGCGCCTGCACAGCCCCGCTTTGCATAAACGTGTAAGCGGCATCCCGCATCGCCCAGATCGCCACATTCGTCTTCAGATGGGTTTCTTCCGCGCTGACCGCCGCTTGCATCCGGTCAATCGCCTGATAGATGTCCTCATTTTCCAGCCGAACCGCACCCGCGATGAACATTTGCCGTGTGACCACCGCCAGCAGGCCGGTAATCACCAGCAACAGGAACACAATCGAGAGCAAGGCTTTGGTTCGCAACGACATAGACAACCCTTTCATGCGCTCACTTCATTGTAAGCGCGAAAGGCCGACAGGAGCATAGGGGAAATAGACTATGCTCCTACCGGTACATCCCCTCTAATACTGCACGTCTACGCTGCGCCCGCTGCGGGCGGAAGCCAGAATCGCATCGCAGATGACCGCGTTGCGGTAGCCATCCACGAACGACGCGCCGTAGGGTTCGACGTTCCATTTGCCGAGGATCGCGCCGAAGAAGTGGTGGAACTCATGCACGAAGGTGTGTTCCCATCCGATGATATGCCCGTGCGGCCACCAGTTTTCCCAGTACGGGTGATAGCTTTCGGTGACGAGGACGTTGTGGAAACCGCGTGTTTCCTTCGGCGAGTCGTCCGCCCAGAACACGTCGAGTTCGTTCATGCGCTCCAGATTGAAGCGAATTGTGCCGTGTTCGGCGTTGATCTCGATGCTGTTGTAGTTCTTGCGCCCGTGACAGAAGCGTGAGGCTTCGATGGTGCCAATCGCGCCGTTCTGGAACTCCATGAGCGAGATGAAGGCATCATCCACATCCACTTTGCCCTTGCCGCTGCCATCCGGCAGGGGGCGTTCCTCCACGAAGGTCTTGGTCATCGCCATAATGCGTGACGGCTCCCCGACGAGGAAACGCGCCAGATCAATCACATGCGCCCCCAGATCGCCCAACGCACCGCTGCCGGCTTGACTGGCATCCAAACGCCAGATTTTGGGGAAGTTCGGGTCAATAATCCATTCCTGCAAGTACACGGCGCGGAAGTGGAAAATGCGCCCCAGTGCGCCGGATTCGATCAGCTTACGCGCCTGCACGATGGCCGGCACAAAGCGGTAGTTGAAGGCCACCATGTGCTTCACGCCCGCTTTTTCCACCGCGTCCAGCATGGACTTGGCTTCGGCAGCCGTCCGCGCCAGCGGTTTCTCGCAGAACACATGCTTGCCCGCCGCCGCCGCCGCGATGCTTGGCTCGGCATGGGCATCGTTCGGGCCGCCGTTGTCGAACACCTGCACGGCGGGGTCAGCGATCATCTCGCGCCAGTCGGAATAGGTCTTTTCGTAACCGTAGCGTTTGGCCGCCTCGGCGGTGGCGGCGGCGTTGCGTCCGCAAATTGCGGCGAGGCGCGGCACCGCCAACGGCGGGTACATCATATACGGCAGCTTCTTGAAGGCGTTGGAATGCGCCTTGCCCATGAAGGCATAGCCCAGCATTCCGATGCCGATTTCGGGTGCGCTGCCTTCCGCACGCGCCCCGGCCATCGTGGTAAAGCCGACATCTTCAGGCATGATTGCTCCTCTTTTGACACAAAAATAATACGTGAGTCCCCTATCCCCCAACCCCTTTCCCCATACATGGAGACAGGGGCGCAAGAGGGGGAAAATGCGCCCTCATCCCCAACCCTTCTCCCAAGTGGCGAAGGGCGCAAGAGGGGACAGACGGCGCATTTCGTAGGGACACGGCGTGCGCCGTGTCCGCTTCCGCCAAAGGGTTCGCCCCTTATTTCTTGCTCTCGAAGGCCGCGTCAAAGGCCACGCCCGACGGCGCGAAATCGTTGGACTTCACGAACTGCAACGCCTCGGCAGCGCCGTACTCGCGGTTCATGCCGCTGTCTTCCCACTCCACCGACAGGGGGCCGTTGTAGCCGATGCGGTTCAGGGCGCGAATCATGGAATCCATGTCCAGATCGCCATGTCCGGGCGAAACGAAGTTCCAGCCGCGACGGTGGTCGCCAAAGTTGAGGTGCGAACCGAGGATGCTGTTCACGCCGTTCAGCGTCACTTTGGAGTCTTTGACGTGAACGTGATAGATGCGCTCCGGGAAACGGTCAATGAAGTTGACCGGATCGAACTGCTGATGAATGAAGTGGCTGGGGTCGAAGTTAAAGCCGAATCCGGTGCGCCCGTTCAGCGCCTTCAACGTGCGTTCTGCCGTGTAGATGTCGTAGGCGATTTCGGCGGGGTGGCATTCCAGCGCGAAACGCACGCCCACCGCGTCGAACACATCAATAATGGGATTCCAGCGGTCTGCGAACTCACGGTAGCCGGCCTCCACCATTGTGTCCGAGGTGGGCGGGAAGAAGTACAGCATGTGCCACACCGGGCTGCCCGTGAAACCGTTCACCACCTTCACGCCCAATCCTGCGGCGGCGCGGGCGGTGTTCTGAATCTCGGTGGCGCAACGCTGGCGCACACCTTCCGGGTCGCCATCGCCCCACAGACGCGGCGGCAGGATAGCCTTGTGCCGTTCGTCAATCATCGCGTCCGCCACGCACTGACCGACCAGATGGTTGCTGACCGCGAAGCACTTCAGGCCGTACTTTTCCAGAATGTCGCGGCGGCTCTGATAATAGCCGTCGCTCTCCAGCGCCTTATCCACCTCAAAATGGTCGCCCCAGCAGGCCAGTTCCAGCCCGTCATAGCCCATTGCGGCGGCTTTTTGCGCCAGTGTTTCCAGCGGCAAATCCGCCCACTGTCCGGTAAATAAGGTGACAGGTCGTGCCATTTTTTCCTCCCGAATGGTGTAATAGTGGTAAAAAGTGCAAAACATCTTTCGGGCGGGTGCGGTTGGTCGCACCCGCCAGCGGTCAACCGATTTAACCCGTGATCGGCTCCAGCCGCACGGTGAAGTGGCGCAGCACGGGCGACTGCTGCACGATGCGGTAGCCGGGCAGCGTGTCGCGCTGGGCGAACACTTCCAGAATCACTTCCGCTAGATAGTCCACATGACTCTGGGTATAGGTGCGGCGCGGGAACGCCAGCCGTACCAAGTCCATCGTGGCGGCTTTTTCAGTGCCGTCCGGCTGCATCCCGAACATCACCGTGCCGATTTCTACGCCGCGCACCCCCCCCACCAGATACAGCGCGTTGCACAGCGACCACGCCGGATACTGCGTGGGGGTGATGTGCGGCAGCATGGCGCGGGCATCCAGATAGACTGCGTGGCCACCGGTGGGCAGCACAATCGGCACACCCGCCGCCGTCAGACGATCGCCCAGATACGAAATGGAACGGATACGGTAGCGCAGGTAGTGCGGATCGAGCGCCTCGTACAAGCCTTGCGCGATGGCTTCCAGATCGTAGCCGGCCATGCCGCCGTAGGTGGGGAAGCCTTCGGTCAGGATTTCGAGGTTGCGGCACTGGGCGGCAAGGGTGTCATCGTTGAGCGCGAGGAAGCCGCCAATGTTCGCCATGCCGTCCTTCTTGGCGCTCATGGTGCAGCCATCGGCATAGCTGAACATCTCGCGGGCAATCTCGATAGGCGATTTGTCGGCATAGCCGTCCTCGCGGGTTTTGATGAACCACGCATTTTCGGCAAAGCGGCAAGCATCAATGTAGAAGGGAATGCGGTTAGCGCGGGCGATGGCGCTCACGGCGCGGACGTTCGCCATGCTCACCGGCTGTCCGCCGCCGGAGTTGTTGGTCACGGTCAGCATGATCGCCGGAATGCGCTCCCGCCCGACTTCTGCGATGGTCTTTTCCAGCGCCGCGATGTCCATGTTGCCCTTGAAGGGGTGAATCAGGCGCGGCTGACGGCCTTCGGCAATCACCTGATCGCGGGCTTCTGCGCCGTTGTGTTCCACATGGGCGCGGGTGGTGTCAAAGTGGGTATTGCTAGGGATGACATCGCCCTTCTTGGCGATGGCGGTGAACAGGATATTCTCGGCGGCACGCCCCTGATGGGCGGGGATGACGTGCTTGAATCCGGTGATGTCCTGCACCGACGCCTCGAAACGGTAGAACGAGGACGCGCCGGCATAGCTTTCGTCGCTGGCGATCATGCCCGCCCACTGACGGGAGGACATCGCGCCCGTGCCGCTGTCGGTTAGCAGGTCAATCAGCACATCGTCAGCGCGGAGCAGGAACGGGTTGTAACCGGCGGCCTTCAGCGCCGCCTCGCGCTGTTCCAGCGTGGTGAAATGCACCGGTTCTACCGAACGGATGCGAAACGGCTCAATAATCGTTTTGGGGTGAAATTCACGCATGAGGACTTCCTTCAAATAGAGAATTAATCAAAACACCCGTCACAGCGGGCGGTACAGCAAACGCTCGATAGTTTCGGCAGTCACCTGCCCATGATGCAGCGCCACCGCTGTCTCGGCCTCCTCGAACACATCCAGCGACGGGCTACTGCTCAGGCTGTCCGTCCCCAGATAAACCGGCACCGACTGCGCCAAGAACTGCTCCAGCGGCATCCGTCCGCAGCACAGGCGCAAATTGCTGCGCGGACAGTGAACCACCTGCGACCCGCTGGCTTGAATGCGCCGGATGTCGTCGGCGTCCACCTGTACGGCGTGTGCCAGCAGCGGCTTGAGCGCCAGCGCCCCCAAATCTTCGAGGTAGCGCACGGGCGTGGTGTACGGCACGGGGATGTCGGAGGCGATGTTGGCCTGATGCACCGCCATTGCGCCCGTCCCAGCCTTCAAATACTGGTATTCTTCGGGGCTTTCGGCGACATGGATGCACAGCGGCAACTGTTCCGCCCGCGCATAGTCCAGCGCCTTGCGCCACAGGTCGGGGTGGACGGTGTAGGGCGCGTGCAGCGTCAGGCCGATGCGCATCCCGTTGCGCTCTTTAGACCGCCAGCGTTCGATCACGTCACGGGCGCGTTCAAAGCGTTCGTCGGCGATCTTCGACCACGGGGCGAGGGCTTCCATGTAGACCACGCCCGCCAGACCGGATTCCAGCAGCGGCTCGATGCTCAGGCCGGAAGCGGTGATGTCGCCTACATGGGTGGTGCCAGCCTCGATGAGCGCGGCGATTCCGGCTTCGGCGGCATGGCGAAATACCGTCGTATAGTCGGCGCTCTCGCGGACGCGCATATTGGCGCGTACCAGCCCTTGAATCCATTCCAGAAACGGCTGACCGGCCATGCGCGGACAGAGCGAGGCCGCCCATGTCAGTTCCAGATGGGTGTGGGCGTTGGTGACGGCGTTCACGCTGCGCGCCGCCGCCAGCGGGGTATCGTAGTGATTGAAGGCTGTATCCAAGCCGCTGATTTGCAGCACCTCGCGCACCCGATCCGAAGGCGACGCGAGACGCAGGTTATCCGTCAGTTCGTTCAGGCGACGCAGGGCGCGTAGCCCCGCACCGCTCAGGTAATCCACGCCCGAAAGGTCGAGCAGCAGGGCGGCATGGCGCGTCTCGTAATCCTGCGCCAGTTCGCGGTAGAGCGCATCGGCAGCGGTGCCGTCCAGCCGTCCGCTGACCGTCACCAGCGTGATAGGCCCGCGTCGTTTCAGCGTCACTTGTGTCATGGTGTACATTCCTCTGCAAGTCCCCGCATTATACCCCAATCGCCCCAAGTGCTATGAACTTCCAACCCACGCTATACCTGAAGAAATGCTGAAGATCGTTTTCCCTTGAGACACCCATTCCGCCGGATGCAGTATGACAGGGTGAATAACTTTCTTGAGAAATTCGTAAGAAATTGCGCCATTGTGTACAAGCCTCTGCTATGATCGAAAAGTGCCATTCCAAGTGGCACAACGGGATTATGGGTTACATGATGAGGGAGAACTGATGTCGCGTCGTAGTTTGAACATTCTGGGGATTCTGATTTTGATGGGGATCACCGCTGCCGTCAGCGTTGTGGCCTACATCTACACGGTGGGCGGTTCGGGCGAACCGAGTACTAGCATCGAGCAGGCCGCACCCACACTCGACTTGTCCAGCGTGACGCTGCAAGCGCAGATCGTCGCGCTTAGTACGCAGTTGGCGAACGCACAGGCCACCAGCGCCGCGCTCGCCGCCGCCGAAGTGACGGCTGATCCGCAGATCGCCGCGCTCAGTACCCAACTGGCGGACGCGCAGGCCACCAACGCCGCGTTGGTCGCTGCCGAAGTGACGGCTGATCCGCAGATCGCCGCGCTCAGTACCCAATTGGCGGACGCGCAGGCCACCAACGCCGCGTTGGTCGCGCAGTTGGCCGCCAGCGCAGAAGCCACTGCCGAAGCAACAACTGTCCCCCCCACCCAAGCGCCTAGCGCCACACCGCTGCCGCCAACAGCTAAACCACCCACCCAAGCGCCTAGCGCCACGCCGCTACCGCCAACAGCTAAACCGACACTTGAACCCACTGCCGAAGTCGCCGCCGCGCCTGCTGCCACGCTGTTCCGCATCGTGTCCGCCGAGTCCGAGGCGCGGTTCACGCTGACCGAAGACCTGCGCGGCACATTCACCACCGTCGTCGGCAAGACGAGCGAAGTGGCGGGCGATATTTTCGTGGACTTCGCCAACCCGTCGGCCTCCAAAGTGGGCGAGATCGTCATCAACGCCCGCACGCTGGCGACGGATAACGACTTCCGCAACCGCGCCCTACGCAGCGAAATCCTCCAGTCGGCGCAGGATGCCTACGAGTTCATCCGCTTCACGCCGAGCGAACTGATCGGCCTGCCGGCCAGCCTGAGCGTGGGCGAGGAAGTGACCTTCGAGATTGCGGGCAACCTGACCGTGCGCGACATCACGCAAGCTGTCACCTTCAGCGTGACCGCCAAAGCCGAGAGCGCCGACCGCCTGACGGGGACGGGCAGCACCACCGTCACCCGCGCCCAGTTCAACCTGAACATCCCGAATGTGCCGAATGTGGCGAACGTCTCGGACGAGGTGACGCTGGAAATTGACTTCGTGGCGACGAAGGCCGGCTAACGTCCACCGCCTGCCGTAGACAGAACATAGACAGAACAGCGGCGACTCCCGTATAGGAGTCGCCGCTGTTTTTTGTGCCGGTGTGTTGTTGAAAACCGCTAATCTATCGTCAAAGTGCATAAACAGAATACCATCCTATCGAAATAATAAGAAATAGGCAGATAGCACTATTGAACAACATAGAAAAACCAATCCCGGTTTTTATTGTTGGCTATTCACAATGTCCCAATTGGGCAGATTGCACACGAGTTATTGAACGAGTTGACCCGCACAGCGGATATAGCCGCCGCCCCACGCCGATTCAGCGTGGGGTTATCTAAAAGTACCAAAGGCTTTCATCAAATTTCATACGATTTATTTCATGTATAAACCCGCCAAGCATTCTACCCTCTCTATATCTCCCTGATTCGCGTGTTCGGGCAGCATTTTGTAACAGATTGCACCGAATCTCGGCTGTGACCTACTCACCCACTTTTTGGAGGACTCATGAGCCAATCTAATGCCCCGGCGATGAAAAAGACGCTCGGACTAACCGGCGTCACCGTGAACGCGATGGCGCTAATCGCCCCCGGCGCGTTCTTGTGGATTACCTACCAGCTTCAGGCCGCCAACGTAGATGCGAACGGGGTGAGTACCGCTGGCGATATGTGGACGGGCATTGTGGCGGCGCTGGTGGTGGCCTTCCTGACGGCCTTCGCCTTCGCGGAACTGGCGCACCGTTACCCGGATGCGGGCACGGGCAGCGCGTATTATTTCGCTGAAAAAGCCTTTCTGGATCGGGAAGAAGCCAGCCACCGCCGTTGGGCGCGGGTGTTCAAGTTCGTGACCGGTTGGGCGGCGCACCTGTTTTACTGGGTGTATCCGGGCGTGATGGTCGCTTTTATGGCAACACTCGTGACCTATATCGCCGGACAGTTCGGCATCACGATCCCCGTGTGGGGGCAGATCGTCGTCGCCATCCTGTTCTCGGCGCTGGTCGGCGCGATTGCGTGGCGCGGCATCAGCGGTTCGACCAATGTGGCGATTGCCATCAACATCATTCAGTTGGTGACGCTGGTGGTGTTCGCGGTGCTGGCGATTGCCTTCCGCAACGCCAACCCGTTGAACGTCCCGCCCGAAGGCTGGTATCATGCCGAACCGTCCTCGATCATCATCCCGCACAATTTCGCGGGGATGTTGTTCCAGTCCACCATCGCCATTCTCATTCTGGTGGGTTTCGAGTCCTCGACGGCGCTAGGTGCGGAAGCCAAAGACGCCAAGCGCGATATTCCGCGTGCCGTCATCATTTCGCTGGTCATTCAGGGCATCTTCGCCTACCTGTTCCAGTATTTCGCCGCCAACTACGCGCTGGGTAGCTGGCTGGGTGGCGATGTGGCTGGCAATGGCATCACGGCGGCGGCGGCTTCTGGTGCGCCCATCGGCGATATGGCAATCCAGATCGGCAACTCGATGCTAGGCGGGAATGGGTTCGCCTTCATGATCGTGCTGGCAATCAGCGTGGCAATCGCCATCCTCGGCACGACGCTGGCCGCCATGAACACCGCCGTCCGCATCAGCTTTGCGATGGCGCAGGACGCGGAAATGCCGGAAATCATGGGCTTGCTGCATGGCAAGTATGCCACCCCGCACATGGGCATCGTGGCGATGGTGGTGGTGTCGGCGATTGTGGCGATGGTGGGCGTCATCGGCGGCGCGGTCACGCTGACGGGCATCACGCTGGCCTCCAACCTCGGCACATTCGTGCTGTACGGCCTGATCTGCGCGGTCACAGTGGTGGCCTTCGCCGGTCGCCCGGAATTCAGCCTGTTGCGCCACCGCATCATCCCGATTGCCGGTTTCCTGCTGAACGTGCTGATGTTGGGCGCGATCTTCGTGATCGGCATCGCCACCGGCGGCACGACGGCGCAGGCAACCTATATGGCGCTAGGCATCTCCGGCGTGTGGTTGCTCATTAGTGTGGCCTACTTCGTCATCAACAGCCGGCAGACGGGCAAAGCGATTATCCCCTCTGTCGAGTCCATGCGTACACGCGGTTCAGGCGACTAACGAGCGTTCCTGCGGGACAATCTTTTCCGAGAGGAGGCAGCCCCTCCTCTCTTTGAGCATTTTTAGAGGAGCGATCAGACCGTGTTGAATGCGCCGCAACTGACTGCCTACGGTCACACGCATGTGGGAACTGTGCGCGAGGAAAATCAGGACTCCTTCCGGGTATCCACAGCCGCTGAACCACCCCTGCAAGCGTTCGGCGCTCTGTATGCAGTCGCGGACGGGATGGGCGGCTATGAGCATGGCGCGATTGCCAGCGCACAGGCCATCGAGACGTTTTACGAAACGTTCTATCAGGGCAATCCTCAAAAACCGCCGCAGAACTTGAAGAACGCGGTGCAGGCCGCGAACTGGGCGGTGTATCAGGCTTCGCAGCGGTTGCGGGCGCGTATGGGGACGACCCTGAGCGCCCTGAATATCATGGGCAATCAGCTTCACCTCAGCCACATCGGGGACAGCCGCGTGTATCTGGTGCGGGGGCGCAATTCCACCTGTTTGACCAATGACCATACGGCGGTGGGCGAACTGGTGCGGATGCGCGTGCTTTCGCCGGATAAGGTGCGCACCCATGAACGGCGCTCGGTGCTGCAAAAATGTCTGGGGATGCAGTTGGTGGTGCAACCGGATGTCAGCCAGCACAAACTGGCGGAAGGCGACTACCTCATCCTGTGTACAGACGGGGTGTGGTCGCATGTCGAAGATCAGGAGTTCGCGCAGATTGCCATCCGGACGGGCGACCCCGAACCGATCAGCCGCGAGCTAATTGATCTGGCGATGCAGCGCGAAAGTGATGATAATCTGTCTGTCATCACGATTCACATTCAGAAAGTCGCGCCACAGGCCGAAACTTCCGGTGAACGGCGTATGTGGGGACTGCCGCAGGCGCTACGCGGCAAATTGATGGGCAAAGCGTAAGTTAATCTTGGTAAATGAAACGGGCACTCGATATAATAACCCCATGATGATGCTTCAAATTGGCGACCAATTCGATCGGTATCAAATTCGCTCTCACATGGCTCAGGGTGGGATGGCGGATATTTATCGCGCCTACGACATGATGAGTGGGCAGGATGTGGTACTGAAGATACCGAATCGCATGTTAATCGGTGATCCGGCACAGTTCGAACGCTTCCAGCGCGAGCTAGAAGTGACCAACACCCTCAATCATCCCTCGATTCAAAAGGGGTTGGGGTCAGGGCAATACAACCGCACGCCGTATCTGGTGACAGCCTTCGTGGATGGCAAGCCGCTGCGCGATGTGGTGGCGGAGCAAGGCGCGATGCCGACCGAACGGGCGACGGCGCTCATCCGCAAAATCGCGGACGGGATCGCCTATATTCACGAGCATGAAGTGGTTCACCGCGACCTGAAACCCGAAAATATCCTGATTACGGCGGATGGGCAACCCGTCATTCTGGATTTCGGTCTGGCGCTGACCAAGAGCGCCCGCCGCGTGACCTATGCCAACCTCACCCCCAGCGCAGGCACGCCGGACTACATGGCTCCCGAACAAATTGAAGGCCAGCGCGGTGACGAACGCACCGACCTGTACGCCATCGGCACCATGTTCTACGAGCTACTCAGCGGGCGCACGCCCTTCTCTGGCGACAGTGTGCAGGTGGTCATGCAGCAGCATCTACAGGGTGCGTTGCCGCGCCTCGATCATGAGCAACCGGGCATTTCCCCGCAGATTGCGGCGGTGGTGGCGCGTTGCTTGCAGCGCGATCCCGCCGACCGTTACGCCGATGTACGCGCATTCCTCCACGATCTGGACAACCTCGACAGCGTGGATTTGTCGGTTCTGGAAAAAGGAACCGGCGCGCAAACCGCGCTGCCGTTCTGGTATTCGCCCACCTTCCGCACGGTGGTGGTCAGCATCCTCGTTCTGGTTGCCATCGTCGTTCTGGCTCTTGCTGCTCAAGGATTAGCTCCCAAATGACCCATCGCTCTGCCGAAGATATTCTCGCCGCTGTCGAATCCCAGCAAATCAAGTTTGTGGATTTGCAATTCACCGACATTATGGGCGCGGTCAAAAGCATTACCATTCCCGCCCATGAACTGCCCGCCGCGCTGGATCATGGCGTGTGGTTCGACGGCTCGTCTATCGAAGGCTTTGCCCGCATCGCCGAAAGCGATATGTACCTCGTCCCTGACCGTTCCACCTTTGCAATGGTGCCGTGGCTGACGGGCACCGATACCACCGCCCGCTTTATCTGTGATGTGTTCACGCCCAACGATCAGCCCTTCATTGGCGACCCGCGTTCGGTGCTGAAGCGCGTGCTGGCGGAAGCCGACAAGATGGGGCTGGTCTTTAACACCGGGCCGGAACTGGAATTTTTCCTGCTGAAACCCCACGCCGACGGGAGCATTATTCCGCCCGTGCCGCAGGATACCGATAGCTACTTCGATATTCCCACCGATTTGATTGGCGGCTTGCGCCACGAAATGACCCGCACGCTCGAAGCGTTCGGGATCACGGTGGAAGCCATGCACGCCGAAGTGTCGCACGGGCAGCACGAGATTGACTTCCGCTATTCGGACGCGCTGACCACCGCCAACAACGCGGTCACGTTCCGCGTGGCGCTGAAGGTCATGGCCCGTCAACACGGGCTGCGGGCCACTTTCCTGCCCAAGCCCCTGCGCGGCATGAGTGGCAACGGGATGCACGTCCATCAAAGTCTGGTCTACAAGGCCAGCGGCGCGAATGCTTTTGCCGACCCCGGCGACCCGTATGGCCTGTCCAAAATCGCCCAACATTTTATCGCCGGCCAGCTGGCACATGCACGCGGGATGTGTGCCATCCTCGCGCCGCTGGTGAACTCGTATAAGCGGCTGGTTCCCGGTTACGAAGCGCCCGTCTACATCAGTTGGGGGCGCATCAACCGTTCGGCGCTGCTGCGCGTGCCCCGTGCGCATGGCGTGGAGTCCACGCGCCTTGAACTGCGCTGCCCTGATCCGAGTTGCAACCCGTATCTGGCCTTCGCGGTCATGCTGGCTGCCGGACTGGACGGCATCCGGCGCGAACTGCCGCTGCCTTCACCGAGCGAAGAAAACCTGTATCTGCTGGAAAATCACCGGGGGAACGCGCTCTCCACCCTGCCGGGAACGCTGGAAGAAGCGGTAGACGCGCTGGAAGACGATCAGGTGATCCGCGAGGCGCTTGGCCCGCATGTGTACGAACGCTTCATCGCCGCCAAACGTTCCGAATGGGACGACTACCGGCTGGAAGTGACCGCGTGGGAACTGAATAAGTACCTCACGTCGTATTAAGCGCATATTTGCGAATCAAAACGCCCCGCGCCAGCCAATGCCGACGCGGGGCGTTTTTCATTCCAAGTGATTTCTATCGGTAGGCTAGACCTTCACCACATAGGTGCTGGCGATTTTGTCGTGCCAGCCCTGCCGATCGCTGTCAAACAGCGCCCAAATCCAGCCGAGTCCGATCACGAAACTGTTGATGAAGTAACCGACATAGCGCAGGATGGCATCGGCATCGCGGATGGGCGAACCGTCCTTCTTGACCACGCGGATTTTCAACAGGCTCTTGCCCGGTGTCTGCCCGTTTTGGCGCGTGAGGAAGTACCACGTATAGGCGCAGCCGACGATGAAGCTGAGGATGCCGCCCGCGTTGCCGAAAATGCTGGTCACGATTCCGGTGACGATGCCCAGAATGATGCTGTCAATCACCAGTGCGAAAAAGCGCGTGCCAACATCGGCGAGTTCATAGGTGGTGCTGTTCTGTCTCATGGCTTTCAACCCCCGTTACATACCGTTCTCACTGCTTATTACGCGCAGGAGGTCGCAAAAGTTGCGCGGTTCGGCACTACAATTCGCCCACCACCACCACCGCCTCGCCCGGTTCGCTGCTGCCCTGTTCCGGTTCCTCGGTGATACGCGCCCATGTATATTCGTCAATCGGGGCGGTCACGTTGAACAACAGCGCCCCTGACCCGGTTTCATCCACCTGAAACGTCCCCGCGCTCAACTTTGCGTCGCCCATTGTCAGCCATAGCTGGAAGGTTTTGCCCGCCGAGAGGGGCGGGAAGCCGCGCACATACAGCAGGCCGATCTCGCTTTCGACGTTCCACATCAGCACCGCCGTTGCATCCGTGTTTTTCTGTGCGGATGGCAGGCGCACCCAACGAATTTCGCGGCTGCTGGTTAGCACGAACGAGCTATCGCCCTGCACCAGAATCGGGTGCGAGTTGGTGTCCGGCGCTTTGGGCGGGGCGCTGCTGCTGCGGCTGATCCAGTACACATTGCTGAACACCAGCGCGACCACCGCCGCCGCCGCCGCCCACCATGCGCGGTGAACCTGCGGCATGCGCCGACGGGCGGGCGGTTCGGCGGCAATCGCGGCCATCAGGCGGTCTTCCAGCGCGGGCGGCGGTTCGATCTGCGGGACGGATTCGCGCAGGTCGTCCTGCATCCGGCGATAATCCGCAAGCTGTGCCGTCGCCTCCGGGCAGGTCGTCAGGCCGGATTCGACCTGCTGCTGTTCTTTCGGCGAGGCCAACCCGAACGCATAGGCCGGAATCAGTTCCAGAAGGTCATCGCAGTTCAGAACGGGTTGAGGTTGCTGTGTTGAACTCATCATAGACCTACTCATCGCTCTCCGGTCAGGACTGCAAGGTGGGCAGTTTGGTTGTTTCCACCCACAATTCGCGCAGGCGTTGGAGGCCGCTGCGCAGGCGGGTTTTCACTGTGCCTAACGGTAGGCGGGTTTCCGCCGCGATTTCGCTGTGGCTCATCCCCCGGAAAAAGGCCAGATCAATCAGCGCCACCTGTTCGGCGGGCAGCTGTTGAATGAGCATCCGCAGCACCGTGTCGTCCTGCCAGAGTGAATCGCTGCGCGAGGACAGCATCTCTTCCATGTCTTCGATGGACTCGGGATGCAGGTTGGGCTGGCGGCGTTCGCGGCGCAAACGGTCAATCGCGGTGAAATGGGTGATCGTCAGCAGCCAGTTGCGCAGTTGCCCCTTATCCGGGTCCCAGCGCGTCTGCTGCTGCCACACTTTCATGAAGGCGTCTTGCGTCACTTCCTCGGCCTGCGTCGTGTTTTGCAGCACGCGGTAGGCGAGACTGTAGGCGGCCTTGCCGTACTGCTGGTACAGAAGCCGGAACGCCTGCTGGTCGTGGCGGTGGATACGTTTCATCAGATCAATATCGTCGGCTTGGACAGTCATTACGCCTCACTCCTAACTAGAAGTCTACAGACTGTTCGTCCGTCCTGCAATCGGCGCATCTCCACACGCGGCAGCATTCGGAAAACCCTCATCCTTCTCCCTCATGGCGAAGGGTGTAAAGCCCTATGCAGCAACCGCCCATCCCTCTCCTGCATTTTCCCCCTCGCCTAGCTGTACTCAGCGGTTGGGAGAGGAGGCAGGGGGTGAGGGCAGCGGCCTTCGTTTCACCTTCTGTAACCGCTTCCGGTTTGGAACTCATCAGACATTCATCTTTCTACACATCCAATCGGCTTGTGGCGAGCGATTAATCAATAGACAGGAAGGGAACCTGTCGTTGGGGAAATCGTACTAACAAGGAGTTGGACATGAAATTGCGTAGCCTATTGCTTTTGATTGTAGTGCTGCTGTTCGCCGTCCCTGCCTTCGCGCAGGATGCCGCCCCCACCGTTGGGCTGAGTGGCTCGGATGAACTGGGGCCGTATCTGGTTGGCCCGAACGGTCTGACGCTGTACATCTTCACGCCCGATCCGCTGAACAAGAGCGTTTGCTCCGGTCAATGCCTTGTGAACTGGCCGGCGCTGACCGTAGACAGTGCCGATCAACTGACCGTCGCCGATGGCATCCCCGGCACACTGGGGACGATTGTCCGCGAAGATGACGGCACCACGCAGGTCACGTACAACGGGCAACCGCTGTACTACTGGATTAACGATGCTGCCCCCGGCGATACCACCGGTCAGGCTGTGGGCCGCGTGTGGTGGATTGCCGCACCTGCGACGGTTTCGGTCATCCCCAACGATACGCTGGGCAACATTCTGGTTGGCCCCGCCGGTATGACACTGTACATCTTCACCAACGACACCCCCGGCGTGAGCGTTTGCTCCGGCGACTGCGCGGTGGCGTGGCCTCCGCTGACCGTTGCCAGCGCGGATGATGTGGTCGTGGGTCAGGTTCTGCCCGGTGAAGTGGGGACGATCACCCGCGACGACGGCAGCATTCAGGTGACGTACAACGGTTGGCCGCTGTACTACTGGAAGGACGACAAGGCGGTTGGGGATGCCACCGGTCAGGGCGTGCGCGATGTGTGGTACGTCATCAACCCGGAAAACCTCGTCGTCAACAACAGCGAGGCGCTGGGCGATTATCTGGTGGCGGGCAACGGGTTCACCGTCTACACCTTCGCCAATGACGAAGCCGGTGTGAGCAATTGCGCCGACGACTGCGCCAAGAACTGGCCCCCGGTCACGGTCAATCCGAGCGTGGCTCCGGTGGCGGGCGCGAACGTGGGCGGCGAACTGGGGACGATTACCCGCGACGACGGCAAAACGCAGCTGACCTACAACGGTCTGCCGCTGTACTACTTCAAGGAAGACAAAGTTCCGGGCGATGCCACCGGGCAGAACGTGGGCGATGTCTGGTTCGTGGTCGCGCCGTAACCCGTCGCTGACCTGAATCGTTTCGAGTCAACAAAAGCCCCTTTCCCGACTGTGGAAAGGGGCTTTTTGTTGCGCCCCCCTCCCTTCCATTAACGATACGGTTTTCACAAAATCGAGTATGATGATTTTACGGTATGAATTGACCCGGCTGTTCCCTCGTTTCGGGCTTATGCGGTTCGGGTGTGTTCGTTTGCAATCATCCCTGCGGTATCGGGGTATCCCTTAGAAGGAGCGTCTGCATTGATGTACGCCCCCGTTGACCCCACTTATTTCCTCGATCTGGCGGTTCGTCAGATGGCGGCCAGTCGCGCTCTGACGGCTTGTTCCGATCTGCCGTCGTTGGCGGCGGCGCTGGCGAGTCACTGGCTTTCTGACGACAACTCGTTCATCTCAATTCAATTGGAGGCCAGCGCACAACCGCTGGTGTGTGCATCTCGCACGGGGGTGCTGCCGGAAGTGCCGGCCTTCAATATGGTTGCCGCGCTCAATGACATCCCGAACGGGGGACAACCGCTGGTGGTGAGCGATGTGTTTGTGTCCACCATTCCCGCGCCGTCTTTCCGCGCATGGCTGGAAGCGCGGGGCATCCGGTCATTCGCTGCTTTCCCGCTGCGCTCGGATGGGGCGATACTGGGCTGGCTGGTCTGGAACAACCGGCGCACGGTCTGGATGCTGCCGGAAACCGCGTTGGGGATGATGCAAGTGCTGGTGGATGTGGCGGCGGCGCGGGTTCAGGTTGAGCGCCTTCAGGTCGCGGCACAGGCAGGCTCGGCTCAGTTGGAAGCGCAGGTGAGTACCCTCGAACAGATTAACCGGCTGTCGGCATTCATTAGCGCCGCGCCGGATGAAGAAACCCTGTTGGATCGAAGCGCCGAAAGTATCGTGGCGCTGATCGGCGTGGATCACTGCGGCATCGTCATCTTCACCGCTGGCGACGCTTCGGCAGTGGTGGCTGCCGAGTACCCCGCGCATGGTTCACGCGGGGCGCGGCTGGACGTACACAACAACCCCCTGTGGGACGAACTGCGGCGCACCGGCGAACCACTGCTGGTGCAGCGCGTGTCCGACGATCCGCGCATCGAACCGTCCACGCGCAAGGCGCTGGCAGGGCTAGGCGTGTATGCGTTGGCGATCCTGCCGCTGGTGTATCAGGGGCAGATGGTGGGCGGCGTGGGACTGGATATTTATGCACCCGACCGCATGTTGCGACCTGAGATGATTGAAATCGGCTCAACGGTGGTGACGCAGATTAATCTGGCGCTGCAAAACATACGCCTGCTGGCCGCTGCCCGCCGCCGCGCCGATCAGACTCAACGTATCGCGGCCTTCAGTCAGGCGGTGCAGACCACGCTCGACCTCGAAACCATTTTGACGATTGTGCTGAACGAGAGCTTGCAACTCCTGCCCATGAACCAGATGAGCATTTCGCTGTACGATCCGCTGCGGCAGGAACTACGGGCGGTGGCACAGCATACGGACGGCGTGAACCGCGTCAGCCTGCGCGATGGCGACGGCATCCCGTTGGCGGGCTATGTGGCGCGGGTGTGGGAGACATGGGAACCGCTGTACATTCCCGATTTACGTGCCGTCAGCAGCGAGATGGATCCCGGCGTGACGCTGCGTTCGTGGATGATGACGCCCATCCTCTCACGCGGGCGCATTCTGGGCATCGCCAGCGCGGGCAGCAGTCAGCCCGCCACCTACAGCGAAACCGACATCGCCCTGTTCAACCAGATGGTGAATCAGCTGGCGCTGGCGGTGGAAAACGCCGAAGCCTACCGGCAGACGCAGCGGCTGGCGAAGAACGAAGCCCTCATTAACGATATTTCGTCACAACTTCAACGTCAGATGGATTTGGACAGTATGTTAAACATCACGGTCAGCGAATTAGGCCGTGCGCTGGGGGCGCGCCACGCCCGTATCCGTCTGGGAACTGTGGGGACAACGCCTGCGTCGGATGGCGGGGCGGGAACGGAGTAGAACCATGCGCCTGACCGAGCGTATTTTCCCGCTAACGGCCTACCGCAGCACGATTGCCCGCGAGCGTGCCGTACTGGTTTACGCCATCAATATCCTGCTGGTAGCAGGGGTGCTGGTGTTCGGCGTGAGTACGCGGGCGCTGGGCGGTTCCACCATTTTGCAGCGTTATGCGGGCGGCGCGATTGCGTTGTGGGTGCTGGCGTTGGGCTTGAGTGCCGCCCTGAGCATCGCGCTCACGCGGATCGGACGGATGCGTGCCGGGGCGCTGGTGGTGGTCGTTATGACGGCTATCATTCTGAATTTTCCGGCCATCCAGACCGGCTACTACAACACCGGACAGGTGTTGCTGGTGGCCTTTGTGGTGCTGATGGCGGCGCTGCTGCTAGGGAACTTCGGCCTGATCGTGGGCGGGGTGCTGGCGACCAGTTTCCTTGTGCTAGGCTATGCCGTCCGCGTGACTTTGCCGCCGCCCGATACCTCCAATAACCTGAATGCCTTCTCAAATTCGATGGTGATGATCGCCCTCATCATCGCCGTCGCCTATCTGTTCCTGCGCTATGCCCGCCTCAGCCGCGCCGAAGGCGTGATGGTGACGCAGGAAGATCGCTTCCGCTTGGCGCAGATCACCAGTCAGGTGACACAGGGGATTGCCCGCCGCAGCGACCTGAGCGATGTGCTGAATGTGGCGGTTGATCTGGTGCGCGACAGTTACCCGGATGTGTACCATGTGCAGATTTTCTTGATTGAGGACACAGGCGAACAAGCGCGGTTGGCTGCCAGTACCGGCGAGGTGGGGCGATTGCTGCTTCAGCGTCGGCACGGTTTGGCGGTGGGCAGCCAGAGCGTGATCGGGCAGGTGACGGCTTCCGGCAAGCCGGTGGTCGCCCGTGCTGGCGAAAAGACCATTCATAAACGCAACGAATTTCTGCCGGATACAGCGGCGGAGGCAGCTTTTCCGCTGCGGTTGGGCGATACCATCATCGGGGCGCTGGATTTGCAGAGCAAGCTAGGCGATGTGTTCCGCGAGGAAGATTTGCCCGTGTTCCAATCGCTGGCTGACCATATTGCTATCGCCATTGATAACGCACGCCTGTTTGAACAGACCGCCGAACGTATGCACGACAATCAGCAGTTGATGGAACAAACCCGCTTGGCGGCGCAGGAAGTGGAACGGCTGAACCGCCGTTTGACCGGACGTTCGTGGGATGAATATTTGCAGCAGGGGGCGCAATCGCAGGGCGTGGGCTTGAATCTGGCGGATATGACCACCACCCCGCAGCAAGAATGGACTCCTGCCTTGCAACAGGCGATGCGCTTTAACCATCTGGTGCAGGAGATGGAGTCGCGGGGGGGGCAGGTGATAGCCGTGCCGCTGCGGGTGCGCGGACAGGTGATCGGCGCGATGGAGTTTGAACTGGATGGCACGGGCAACCTGTCGCCGGAAGATGTGACGCTGCTGGAAGAAGTGGGCGAACAACTGGGGATGGCCGCCGAAACCAACCGCCTGTTCGAGAGCAGTCAGCGGTTGGCACAACGCGAGGCGCTAGTGAACGAAATCGCCACCCGTCTGCAAACCAGTACCAGCGTGGAGATGACGCTGAATGTGGCGGCGCGTAGTCTGAAAGAGGCGTTGAAAGCTGAACGGGTATCCATCCGGCTTGGCCCGCGCCCATCCGAAGGGGACGCGGCAGCCCACGTCGGGGACGAGGGGGCGCGATGAACACCGGAGCGATTTTGCGCTGGTTCGGCATCGGCGTCAGCCAGTCCGATACGCTGCTGCTGCTGCAAACCCGGTTTATCCGGGCGCTGGCACTGATCGGAATCTCGGCATCTGCCATTGGCGCGGTGCTGCTGCTGGTGACGAATAGCGCGATCACTGTGCGGGCGGTTGTGCTGGTGTTTGTGGTGCTGAACATCGGTGTGCTGGTGCTGGTGCAGCGCGGCAAGGTGCAGATTGCCGCCTATATTCTGACGACGACGCTGGCTGTAGGGGCGCTGTTTTCGCCACCCGTCTACATTCTCATCGGGGCGCTGGCGCTGATTGCAGCGGCGGCGCTGCTGAACAATTTCCTGTTCCTCGTCGTCAACATCCTGATTGTGGGCTATCAAATCGTGATGGTTTTGAGCGCGTTCGTCGGCGCACCGGCGGACGGTGGTGTGCCATCGGCGGCCAGCAACGGGTTGGTGGTGGGTACTGCGCTGGTCGCGGTCAGCCTCGCCACGCGCTACTTCATTGACCAGACCGAACGCGCCGCCGTCGCTGCCAAGCAGGGCGCGGTGCTGCTGCAAATGGTGGCGGAAACGGGCGAACAGGTGGGCAAGCTGCTCAACCTGAACGAAGTGCTGCCGCGTGCGGTGGAACTCATCCGCGAACGTTTCGTTTTTAACCATGTGCAGATTTACCTGCTGGATGAAGGACGACAGCGGGCTGTGCTGGCGGCGAGTACCGCCGCGCAGGGACAGCGTTTGTACGAACGTCAGAATAGCGTGGAAGTGGGCGCGAAACATGCGATAGGCATGGTGGCAGCGGTAGGCCGCCCGATCATCGCTTCCGAGCGCGAGATGGCCGCCCATTCTGCCGATTTGCTGCTGCCCAACACCCGCGCCCAACTGGCGCTGCCCATTTTCGATGGGGATCGAATCATCGGGGTGCTGGATGTGCAGAGCCGCGAACCGGGCGCGTTCAACCGCGAGATTGAGCAAGCGTTGCAGGTGTTGACAAACCTACTCGCCACGTCCATCCGTAATGCGCGGCTGTTTGACGCGCAAGATCGCAGCACCCGCGAGGCCAAACGCCTGTTCGTGGAAACCGAAGCCAACCTGCGCGAAATTCAGCGTTTGAACCAGCAGTTGACGCACGAAGGCTGGTCAGATTACATGCGCGAGAAGCGTGAAATGCGCGGGGTAAGCGTGAATGATGCCGGATTGACCGAAGAAGCGGTATGGTCTACCGGATTGGAACGCGCTGTCGAAACCCGTCAGCCCGTGCGCGAGATACACGACGGCAGCCCGATTATCGCGGTGCCGGTGATGTTGGGTGGCGAGGTGATCGGCGCGATTGAGGTGGAAAGCCACGCTGGAGCCGATGCCGAGTATGTGGAAATGGTGAAAGCGGTGGCGCAGCGCCTTGCGCTTAGCCTCGACAAAGCGCGGTTGTTTGAAGAGTCGCAGGCGGCCACCGCCCGCGAACAGCGCATCAACGAGATTGTGGCGCAGTTCCAAACGGTTGCCAGTGTGGATGACCTGCTCAAGATTACGCTGTCCGAACTCAGCCGCACCTTCGGCGCACAGCGCGGTGCGATCCGCTTGGGCGTGAACCCGTCTGCCGGGGACGCAGGAACGAATGGAGATTCTCACCCATGATGCGCTTCATTCGTAATCGTTTGCTGGCGGTTTCCTACCGCTATAACCCGATTGATGAACGGCGGGCACGGTTGCTGGTCGTCCTCAGCGGGGCGGGTTTCGTGGCGGCGGCGCTGTGGTTGCTGTTCGTTTTGCTGCCGTTTACCAGCTTCAGCGCGGCGGATCGTGTGAACAGCCTGCTGGCGGCGCTGCTCATTTTCGCCACCTGCGTGCTGGTGGTGCGCCTGACGCAAACCGGATCGCTGCGGGCGGCACGCTGGCTGTTCGTCGTCACGCTGGTGGTAATCGTGATGGTGAACGCCTTCCTGCAAGCGACTACCGGCCTGAGCCTGAGTGGGACGGTCACGTTGACGCTGGCGCTGCCTGTCGTGGCGGCAGGCGTGTTGCTGGAACGGCGCGGCGTGCTGGGGGTGGGGATATGGACGGGCGTGATGGCGCTGGTGATGGCGTTGGGACAGTCGCAACTGGGACTGCCCGTGACCACCGTTCCGGCACGCACCGCGCCGTTCGACCTGCTGGTGACGCTCAATACGCTGGCGTTTATAACCGGCTTTCTGGTCGCCGCCACCGGCAGCATTGAGCGCCTCGCCAGTCGCGCCTTGTCGGACGCTCAACAGCGCGAGTGGGTGACGGCTTTCGGCGCGGAATTGGCCGGCATCGAGGATGAAAACGCCTTGCTTTCGCGGGCACTCGTCCGTGTGCGCGAACGCTTGGGATACCTGTATGCGCAGGTGGCGCTGAGTGACGATGTAGGCATTCTGGCGCGGGCGCTGCGTACCGAGATGGGACAGCAGGATGCGGTGCCGCGTTCAATGAACCGCCTGCCGGAGACGAATATTCTGGTGGAGGCAGCGCGTAAACAGAAAGCCTTTACCACTTCGCCCTCGGATTCTGCCAACCGCCGGGGGCATCTTGTGAGCGCCGCCCGTGCCGCCGCTGCGGTGCCGCTGGTGTTCAACGGGCAAACGTTGGGCGTGCTGGATGTGCAAAGCGGACAGGCCAACACCAACACCTTTGACGCAGGCGAACAAGGGTTGCTGCTGTTGCTGGCCGATCAGGTGGCACTGGCGCTGCACAATAGGCGCTTGCAGGCCGATTACCGCCGCGATTTGCATGACCGCGACACGACGGTAGCGCGCCTCGAAACGCAGCTTCAGGAATACCGCCAGCGCGAACGGCGCGGCGTGAGCAGCACATGGGGCAACTATGTGCAGGGGCGCGGCAAGCAGGCCATCGGCTTCGATCTGGAAGCCGGGCAAATGCTCCCCGCCGAGGATTTGCCGCCGGATATTCGGCGCACGCTGTTGGCGGGTGATATGCACGTCGAGGTGCGCGGGAACGAACAGATTGTGCATGTGCCGATCAAGTTCCGCGATACCACGCTGGGGGCGATGGCCTTTGTGCTGCCGCGTGAGCAACCGCTGACCGAGCGCGAACTGGAGATGACGCAAATCGTTTTGGAACGGCTGGCGCTGGCGCTGGAGAACACACGCTTGTTCGAGCAAAGTCGGGCGCAGGTGGTACGCGAGCGTAAGGCCAGCGAGATCAGCAGCCTGCTCATCGGCGCGACGGATGTTCGGGCGGTGCTTCATCTGGCCGCCGACCATTTCCGCGAGGCGTTGGGGGCGGTGCATACCCGCATCCTCATCCAACCGGATGCGCTGGTTGAACCGCTGGCGCCCCTTACGGGCGGCAGCAAGGAGGAATACCGATGAAGGCGCTACTGCGCATGTTGAATATCCTCCACTGGCCGCTGTGGTTGAAGCTCAGTGCCGGTTTCTTGGTGGCGGTGGCGATACCCGTCGGGCTGATTCTGCTGCTGGTACAAAGCGGCTTGAGCCAGATCGGGGCGCAAACGCTGGTAGACCATCTGCGGGAACGCGGGGCGCTTCAGCGGCAGTCCATCATTGCCGACCTCGATCAATCGCAGGTGGCACTCTCCTCGCTGCTGACTTCACCGGACTACCGCCGCCAGATGTTGCGCCTGTTTTCGCCGGGCGGGTTCACGCCGCTGAATGCGCGAACGGTGGCGCTCACGCTGCAAAGCGCCCTGATCGGTTCCGGCAAGTTCGAGCGATTCCGCCTGTTGAGCGTGGACGGGCAGGTGATGGCACAAGCCACCAGTACCGCCGTGCTGGAAGCCGGCCTGTTCGATTATGGTTCGCCTACCTTTTTGCAAGCGGTGGTGAACGCCCTTTCGCAAAACCTCGACAAGACGCTCACGGTGGCGGCGGGCGACCCGCTGGTGATTGAAATGGCTTACGCCCTGCGCGATGATTCCAGCCAAACGTTGGGCTTCTTGATCGGCACGCTGGATGTGCAGCGCGTTTTGCTATCACATTTGAACCTGAGCGAAGACACCTACCCGCTGTATTCGTATCTGGTGACGACGGGTAAAGATCAAATCACGCTGAATCTGCCGGAGGCCGGGGAACAGGTCAGCGCGTCGCAGCGCAATTCGCCGGCGTTGCAGCGGGCGTTACAAGGTGCGGCGGGACTCGACACCTACCGCGTGGGTACGGGAGCCGGTCAATCCGTAGTGGGGTATTACAGCACCATCCCCAACCCCGCCAACCCCGATTTGAACCTGTTCGCGCTGGTGACGGAAGTGAGCGCCACAACAGCGGTGTTGCAGGCCAATTCGTACTTCGGGGGGGCGCGTTTGTTCCCGATGGTGGTGGGGCTGCTGGCGCTGTTAGGGGCGCTGGTGCTGTTGTTCCACCAGATCATCGCGCCGCCGCTGCAAACCCTGCGGCGGGCGATCCGGGGGATGGCGGCAGGCGATTTTAACGCGCCGCTGTCTGGCTTGGGGCGCGGGGACGAAATCGGTGCGCTGAATGCGGCCTTTGTGGATATGCGCGTGCAGGTGCGCACGCTGCTGGACGATTTGAATGCGCGTGTAGCTGACCGTTCGCGTGATATTAGCGCCACGCAGGAGATCAGCCGTTATGCGGTGAGCGAGCGCAATCTGCAAATCCTGATGAATCAGGTGGTGCAGTTGATTATCGAGAAGTTCCCCAACATCTATCACGCGCAGATTTTCCTGCTGGACGTTGACCGGCGCTATGCGGTGCTGCGTGCCAGTACGGGCGCACCCGGTCGGTTGCTGCTGGCGCGGGGACACCGTTTGGAAGTGGGCAGCGTGAGCGTGATCGGGCAGGTGGTGGAGCAGCGGCAAACGGTGGTCGCCCGTGATACTACAACCAGCGCGGTGCATAAGCGCAACGAGTTCTTGCCAGAGACGCGGGCGGAACTGGCGATCCCGCTGCGGGTGGGTGAGCAGGTGATCGGTGCGCTGGATGTGCAAAGCAAGCAGAGCGACAGTTTCAGCGACGACGAAATCACCGTTCTGCAAATTATGGCGGATCAGGTGGCGGTGGCGCTGGAAAACGCCCGTTTGTATCAAGAATCGGTGCGCCGCCTCGAAGAAGTGGATCGCGCCAACCGTCAGGCGACCACGCACACATGGCAGGAATATATCTACGGACAGCGCCAGCGGCACTTGAACAGCGAGTCCGGCGTGGCGACGGGCGAGGATTTGTCCGAACTGCGGCGGCGTGCCATCGCACAGGGCAAGCCCGTCATTGGCGAGGCCACGCAGCAGGGCATCACGCCGATTGCGGTGCCGATTCAACTGCGCGGGCAAACGCTGGGCGCGGTGGAATGGGAACTGCCCACCGCTGATCTGGACGACAACAAACTGGCGCTGGCGCAGGAATTGGCGAACCGTCTGGCCGTCAGTCTGGATAACGCACGTTTGTTCCAGGAAAGCCAGCGGGCGGCAGAACGCGAGCGCGTGGTGAGCGCCATCGCCGCCAAGCTCACGCCGCAGACCGAAATCAACGACATTTTGCAGACGGCAGTACGCGAAGTGGGTCAGGTTTTGCGGGCGCCGCAGGTCACAATCCGGTTGCACGGCGGCACGACCAACGGGAAACAAGACTGAGCGAGGGATCACAGGGAATGGTGTTCAAAACGCCGCGCATCGAACGCAATCTTCCGCTGCATCAGCAGATTATGCGCCGGATCGCTCCGATTCTGGCGCTGGTGTTCGTGCTGTTTGCACTGGCAGGCGCTTTTCTGCTGTACAACGGCAGCACGGTCAGCATCCAGCAGCAGCACTTTCAACTGCTGACGGAACGCTCCCGCGAGGTGGAATCGCTGCTGGAGCAGGTGTCCGCAGATGCCAGCGCACTGGCCGGACGCGCCCCAGCGCTGGCCTTCGCGGAGGAAGCTGTCGCCGAAGTGGATGCCAACCCCGGCAGCGCCACGCTCAACCAGTTTGAGCTTCAGCGTGATTTCCTGCGCCTGTTGAACGAACGCAGCGGGCAGTATGAGCAGGTGCGCTTCGTCACCGTTACAGGGTCGGTCTGGACAGCGGTGAGCGTGAACAACGGCGTGCTGAACACCGATTTGCGCCTGAAACCGGCAGAACTGAAAAATGATCGCGTGTTTCAGAACAGCCTGAACACAGCGCGGGTGACGTTTAGCCCGATCACGCTCCGCACGGACACGGCGGGCGCATCGCGCATTGTGATGGTGGCCTATGCGCCGGTGGCTGATCTGGCGATGGGCGGGCAGATTATCGGCGTGGTGGAACTGACCGTTTCGGCGCGTCCGCTGCTAGATCGCCTGCGTACCCTCCCCGGTCAGGACTATATGCGCTGGATTCTGCTGAACAATCAGGGGCGCTATCTGGCAGACAGCAACGCGCTGCGTTTGGGCGCGGTGGATCAAAACACGTATCAGCCGTTAGCCGACATTGAGCCGGCACTGGATGCACTGCTCGGTGAGCATGGCAGCGATGTACCGCTGCGATTCCTCGGCGGGGACGCGGTTTCGGCAGTCGGGATTAACGCGGGCAATGTGCCGGATATGCCGTGGTCGCTGGTGCTGGTGGAACCGGACGCGCTAGGGATGGCCGGCTTCTGGGGCGGGCTGCTGCTGCTGGCGCTGGTCAGCGGGGTCGGCATCGCGCTCACGGTCTGGGGCATCAACGCGGCGCTGCGCCACCGCCTCGCACCGTTGACGACTGCGCGGGCGATGGCGCACCGGCTGGCGGAAGGCGAGGTGGAAGACACCCTCACGCCACCAGCGGCGAATGCGGATGAACTGACGATGCTGATGGACGCTTTCAAGCGCATTTCGCTGCGGCTGCACGAGATGTCGCTCGATCTGGATGAACAGACGCAGCGCCGCGCCCGTGTGCTGGAATCCGCGTTGAAAGTCACGCGGGGGGTGTCTGCCAGCGATGACGCGCTAGGGCTGCTGCGGCGGGCGGTAGATTTGATCGCCGATGAATTTCATTTGTACTACGTGCAGGCCTTCGTTCTTGATGATGTGGGCTTGAACGCTGTGCTGGTGTACGGGCGCGGCGAAACCGGGCAGGCGCTGGTGGAACAGGGCTACCGTGTGCTGGTCGGGTCGCCCACCGTAGTCGGCTATGTCACCCGCGTGGGCGAGATGGCATACCTGCCGGATGTGGGCATCCCGGATGATATTCCGTATGTGTCGCACTCGCGCCTGCTGGATACCCGCGCTGAACTGGCGCTGCCGCTGCGGGCGGATAATCAGCTACTAGGTGTGCTGGATTTGCACAGTAGCCGCCCCCGCGCCATTCAAGCGGACGAGGCGCAGTTGTTCCAGATGATCGCCGATCAACTGGCGGTGGCGCTGCTCAAAACGCGCCAACTGGCACAGGCCGAGCAACGCGCACAGCAAACCGAATTCACCAGCCGTCAATCGGTGCGCGGCACATGGGACGAGGCCGAGCGCCGTCACCAACTGACCGCATCGTACCGCTACGATCTGGTCAATGTGGAGTCCACCACCGGGGACGGCAATATCGCCGCCCTGAGCGCCCCGATTGTGATTCGTGGCGAAGTGGTGGGGACGATTGCCGCCGCCGCGCCGGAAGGGTTGCCCTTTACCGAAGGCGATCATGCCACTCTGAAGGCTGTGGCTGACCGTGTGGCGCTGGCGATGGAAGGGGCGCGGCTGTTTCAGGAAACGCAGACCGGCTTGGCTGTCACCTCCACCCTGTACAACCTCAGCCGCCATCTGAACGAGGCGGAACACCTGCGGGACATTATTCAAGCGGTGGTCGTCACCATCGCGCCGGATGCCAGCGGCGGGCAAATCTGGCTGTTCGATGAGTACGCGCCGGGGACTGCGCCCAAGGCGCTGGAACTGTATACCGATTGGTCATTCCGCCCGCGCACCCTTGCCGGACGGCTGGAAGGCACGCGCTTCCAGATGGTCGACTCGCTGTTCCTGAGCGCACTGGAACCTAGCCGCGTGCAGACAATTACGGATGTGAGCCGTGACCGCCGTCTGGATGACTCGCTGCGGGCCTTTTTCGCGCAGCTTGAAGCGCGGTCGGTGGCGCTGGTGCCGGTCAGTGTGCGCGGTCAGTGGCGCGGTCTGCTGATGATCGAGTTTAACCAGCCGCGAGACTTCAGCGAGAGCGAAGGCCGCGCCTTCAGCGCCCTGATGGATCAGGCGGGTGTGGCGATAGACAACCGCTTGCTGTTCGATGCGGCGCAGTCTGAAGCGCAGCGGGCGCTGGCGCTGGCGGAAGTCGGTCAGTTGGCGACGCGGGTCAGCGGTCAGTTCGACCAAGCGATTAGCGAAGTGTTCGAGCGTGTGGCTGAACCCGCCCAGTATGATCGCTGGTTGCTGGTGCTGGTGGATGAGGAAACCCCGAACCATTTGCGGGTGGTGACGCGCCATTCGCCAGAAGGGTTGGAAACAGCCGCCGAAGCGGTCTTTGATCTGGAAACGGGCGAACATTCGATTATGGACGCGGTGCGGCAGAACGTGGTGCTGCTGGTGAACGACCCCGCCAGTTATCCGGCCTTTCGTTACCGGGGCGGCGCGGCTATCGCGGCGGTGGGCAAGCACATCGCCACGCCTATCCGCGTGGGCGACCGCGTGGCGGGGGCGCTGCTGGTCGGGCGCGGGCTGGATCGGGCTGATCTGGACGAGCGCGACGAGCAGCTAGTACGCACCCTGACGGCACAGTTGGCGGTGGCAGTAGATAACCGCCGCCTGTTCCGCGTCGCCGAAGAAGAACGCGCTTATTTGCGCTCGATCCTCGAAACCATGCCGACGGGCGTGGTGGTGCTGGACGCGCACACCTTCTACCCGATTCAGGCGAACGCGCAGGCCGAATGGCTACTGGGCAAACCGATTAACCTCGATGTCCGGTTTGATGTGGCGGAATACAACCTGATACGTACCGGCACGCAGGCGCTGTACCCGATGAGCGATCTGGCGATTTTCCGCGCCGCGAACGGTCAGGTGGAAGAAAACGACGATCTTTCGATCCAGTATGCCGACGGGACGCAAACCGACTTGCTGCTGAATGCCGCGCCGATTCGCAACCCACGCGGCGACATTGACACGATTGTGGCGGCTTTTCAGGACATCAAGACGCTGCGGACGATGGAGAACACGCTGCAAAATACGCTGCGTGACCAGATTGCGCTGTACGAAACCACGCGAACCCTCGCCAACGCGCCGGATGTGGAGTCCGCGCTGGATGCCACGCTTATGCCGCTGGTCGTCCTCGAACCTACGGATGCCTATATCGTGCTGACCGATCCGGTCACGAACGTTCAGACTGTGGTGCGTGCGCTGGTGGATCTGGCGGCTTTCAATCTGCCGCCGGACGTGTTTACCCCCGAAATGGTCATTTACCCGGACATCGAGGGCGCGGCGCTAGGCCGGGGGATGAAGGCCGCGCTGCTGGCGGGCGGCGTGGCGGCGGTGGTGACGGTGCCGCTGCGCGCCCGTGACACGCTGATGGGATGGGTGGCGCTGACGTTTGACCATCCGGTAGAAATGACCCCCGATAACGAACGCTTCCTTAGCACCCTAGCCGACAACGCGGCGGTGGCGCTGGACAACCGTAACCTGTTCATGGGGACGCAAATGGCGTTTCAGGAAGCGCGCACGCTGTACGAAATCAGCCGCGCACTGGCGAACGCCACCGAACCGCAGCAGGTGGTACAGGCGGTGGTCACTCGTTTGAACCAGTCGCACATCACGCAGGTGGTGATGGCGGTTCCTGCCAGCCTGAACCCCGAACTGGACTCGCTGCTGGTGGTTTCGCACTGGCAGCGTGAAGGGTCGCAGAGCATCAGCCTCGAAGGGCTGACGCTGAACGCCGAGCAGTTCCCGGCGTGGCGGTTGGTGGCGTCGCCCGAATTGCTCACGCTGGACGATGCCGAAACCGATCCGACTATGGACGCCATCGAGCGCATGGGCTTGAGCAGCATTGACGCCCGTTCGCTGGCTGTTCTGCCGCTGCGTGCCGGTACGCGGCGCATCGGTGCGCTCTGGCTGTCCTCTGACCAGCCATACACCTACACCGAGCGCGATCACCGCATCTATCAGTCCTTCATCGAACAGGCCTCCCTCTCGATAGAAGCCGGACGCCTCGTTCAGCAAACCGAGCGCCGCGCCCGCCAGTTGGCGACCTCGGCGCAGGTCAGCCAGATCGCCAGCTCAATCCTTGACCTGAACGAACTGCTGCCGCAAATCGTGGTGATGATCCGCGACGCCTTCGGGTACGACCATGTGCAGGTGTTCCTGATGGACGCGGCGGACGAGTATGCGGTGCTGCGTGCCAGCACCGGCGAGGCCGGACGGCAACTTCTGGCGATTAACCACAAACTCGCTAAAGGTTCTAAATCGGTCATCGGGACGGTGACAGCCACCAAAGAGCCGACAATCGCGCTGGACACGGCAGATGCGCGGGTCGTCCATAGACCGAACCGTTACCTGCCGCTGACGCGCTCCGAAATGGCGCTGCCACTCGTCCTGAAAGATCAGGTGGTGGGTGCGCTGGATGTGCAGTCCAACACACCGAACGCCTTTAGCGATGAAGATGTGGAAGTGCTGACCACGCTGGCGGCGCAAATCTCGGTGGCGCTGGACAATGCCCGCCTGTTCGAGCAGACGCAGAACCGTATGCGCGATATGAGCTTCCTGTTTGAAGCCACGTCAGCGGCGGCGGCCCCGGACAAATCGCTCTCCGAGGCGCTGCAAGATGTGGCTGACCGTGTGCGTGGGGCGCTGGATGTGTTGAGCGCCACCCTGTACCTGATCGAAGAATACGAAGACCCGTCCGGCGAGGTTCACCAGATGTTGCGGGCGTTCGCTCTCTCCGGTTCCGACCAGCCGTTGAGCGAACTGTCTGAAATTCAACTGGACAGCAGCGTCAACGTTCTCAGCCGCGTGGTGAAGGAACAGCAACCGCGCCTGATTGATGTGGCGCGGGAACGCGGCTACATGGCGATTCATCCCGATGCTGTTGCCGCCGCCGCTGCCCCGTTGACCAGCGGCGCTCAAGCCGTCGGCGTGGTGGTGGTAGAGGACAGCCGTTTGAACGCCTTCAGTGAGGACACCACCCGCCTGCTGATGACGCTCACCAACAGCCTTTCGGCCATCGTGCAGAGCGCCCATCTGCTAGAACAGATGCAAAAGCAAAACCTTCAGCTGCGCGAACTCGATCGTTTGAAAAGCGATTTCCTCGCCAACATGAGCCACGAATTGCGTACCCCGCTGAACTCGATCATCGGGTTCAGCCGCATCATCCTGAAGGGCGTGGACGGCCCCCTGACCGAAATGCAGGAACAGGATTTGAGTACGATCCACACCAGCGGCACGCATCTGCTGGGGCTGATTAATGACATTCTCGATCAGGCCAAGATCAGTTCTGGCAAGATGTCGGTTCACAGTGAATACTTCGAGATCAAGCCGGTGGTGGAAGGGGTGCGCTCGATTGGTATTGGCCTTGTGAAAGACAAATCGGTGGAGATCAAGCTGGAAGTGTCCTCCGGCCTGCCCCCGTGCTACGGTGACGAAATGCGCGTGCGGCAGGTGCTTCTGAACCTCGTGTCGAATGCGTCCAAGTTCACGCAGCAGGGCAGCGTGACTATCCGCGCCTATCAGGAACGAAACCCCGAAAGCGGCGTAGTCATGATGCGGGTGGATGTGCAGGATACCGGCATTGGCATCGCGGAGAAGGATATACCGCTGCTGTTCGAGGCGTTCCGGCAGGTGGACTCGTCGTTGACGCGCACCGTTGGTGGCACCGGCCTCGGCCTGCCCATCGCCAAATCGCTGATCGAGATGCAGGGCGGTCAAATGCTGGTGCATTCGATGGTGAACGTGGGTTCGACCTTCAGCATCACCATCCCCCTCAAGCCGCCCGTGCCGATGGAGAGCGAGGACGACGACTTCCCATCTATCAACGACTCGCGGAAGACGATGGAAATCCGCAAGCCCGTGACCGGGGTGTTGAACATGCCTTCCTTTGACCCCGCGCCCGTTCCCCCGCCCATTCTCAGCGCCCCGCCGGAACCGCTGCCCACCAAGCGGACGCTGAGTATGCCCACCATGCCGCCCGTCACACTCAAGCGGCAGATTTTGCTGATCGAGGATGCGCCGGATCGGGTGGACATCATTCGGCGGGCGCTCCAACGGGAGGGTTTCGACATTTTCTCGGCTTCGATCCCGCTGGAAGCGGAAGCGATGGCTGGCGGGTTGCGCCCCACCCTGATTATCATGAGCGCCGAATTTAGCGGCGGCAGCGGTTGGGACATTCTGGCGCGGATGCGTGAGCGCGAGGACACCCGCGATATTCCGGTGATTGTGGTCGGCCTGAAAGACGAGGCGCAACGGGCGGCGGCGGTGGGCGCGTTCGCTTACCTTCAGCGGCCTTTTATGCCGGAACAGATTCAAGACCTTGTTCGACGGGCAGAAGCGGATTCGCGCACTGAGCGCATCCTGATTATTGACGATCAACCGGAAAGCACGCGCTTGATTCACAATATGCTGGATCAAGTCGGGCATTTCCGCGTGTTCGCGGCGCACAGCGGCGTCGAAGGTATGTCGCTGGTGGCTCGCCGCCGCCCTGATCTGGTCATTCTCGATTTGCGGATGCCGGATATGGACGGGTTCGCGGTGCTGAGTGAGCTGCGTGCCAACCCGGAGACGGCGCGTATTCCGGTGCTGGTGGTGACGGCAGACGCTTTGAACGAGGACGAACAGCGGCGGCTCTCCAAGCTGAGTGTGATTGACAAAAACGATCTTCAGCAGGGGCAGCCCGACCAATTTTTCACCCGTTTGAGGGAACATCTCACCACGCTTGGTCAAGGGTGAGGTGCTATACTGCGTGAGTGAACCTTGCCCCGCTTATCCATTTCCTCAGCCCTCGCAAAAGCTGAGGGGAAGCGAAGGGGTGAGCCTATCACTCACGAACGTGATACCGGATTTTCTATATAGATTCGCTTGCGGAGTTGTTCATGTCGCCTTATTCGCAACCAGTTGCGCCTCATATTGAACTGGAATGTATTAATTGTCACACCCGCCTACCGCTGGATCGCAACTTGTCCGGTTGCCCCCAGTGCGGCGAAGTCATCCTCGAAGCGCGTTACGATCTGGGGCGCTTCCATGTGGCGGATTGGCTGGCGGCCATCCAGCGACGGCAACCTGACCTGTGGCGCTACCGCGAAGTGCTGCCTATCACCGACTCGGCGCATATTGTGAGCATGGGCGAAGGGGGAACCCCGCTGATTAAATCTACCGCCCTCGCCGCCAGCCTCGGCCTGAAGCATCTCTATATCAAGGACGAACGGCAGGGGCCGACAGCCAGTTTCAAAGACCGGCAGGCGACGGTGGCGATTTCGGCGCTGCACGAAATGGGCGTGAATGAACTGGTGGTCGCCAGCACGGGCAATGTGGCGATTGCTTACGCGGCCTACTGCGCCCGCGCCGGAATCAAACTGTGGGCATTCTTCCCCAGCCTGACCCCCGGTGAAAAGATGCGCGAGGCGGCGTTGTACGGCGCGGAGGTCATCAAGATCACCGGAACGTATGACCAGACGAAAGAACTGGCGGCGCGTTTCGCCCGAAGCAAGGGCATTTTCCTTGACCGGGGAATCAAGAGCGTGGCGGCTATCGAAGCGATGAAAACGATGGCCTACGAAATCGCTGAACAGTTAGGCTATGAATTAGAGGATGGCAAACGCTGGCGTTCGCCGGACTGGTTCTTGCAAGCCGTCAGCGGCGGCATGGGGCCAATCGGCGTCGGCAAGGGCTTTCAGGAGATGAAACGCTTCGGGCTGGTGAGCAAGCTGCCCGCCATCGGCGCGGTGCAGGCGGTGGGCTGTGCGCCGATGGTGGAGGCGTTCGAGCGGGGTCAGCGCATCGCCACCCCGGTCGAGCATCCGTCTACGATCATCACCGCGCTGGCGACGGGCAACCCGGGGCGGGCATACGAGCTGCTGATGGATTATGTGCGTCAGAATGGCGGGCATTTCACTTCCGTAACCGATGAGGAAGCCTTCAAAACCAGTCTGCTGCTGGCGCGCACCGAAGGTATTTCGGTGGAACCTGCGACGGCGGTGACGTTCGTCGGGCTGATTCGCATGGTGCGCGAGGGAATCATCAAGCCGGATGATGTGGTGGTTATCAACTGCTCCGGTCATACCGTGAGCGTAGAAAAGCAAATTCTGGGCGACCACTGGCAACAAACGGTAGACCTGCCCGATACGCCTGATTATGCGCCGCCCCTGCCGGAAGAAGGGCTGCTGTCGGCGCTGGAGCAAGTGGAATCGCAAATTCACCGCATTATGGTGGTGGAAGACAACACGGACGCGGCGCGGTTGATCCAGCGCATTTTGCAGTCGCGGGGCAGCTATGAGGTGTATCTGGCGCATAACGGCGCGGAAGGGGTTCAAGCCATCCGTGAGTTGAAGCCCGATCTGGTGATTACCGACCTGATGATGCCCGATATGGACGGCTTCAAGATGATTGACCTGCTGAAAGCTGACCCGAGGACGGCTACTATTCCAATTGTGGTGGTGACTGCCAAAGACCTGACGGTGAAAGAACGGGCGCGTCTGAGTGGGCAGATCAACCTGCTGCTGCAAAAAGGTTCGTTCATTGACGAGGAATTTGTCCAAAGTCTGGTGAACAAGTTGCACTCGTAAGGGAACGCCCTGCCCTTTGGGACAACCCGCAAGGGGGGAAGAACCTCACCCCCTCAGTCCCTTCACCGTTATTGTGCGGTATTCTCAAGATACAAGGGAAAATGCTGCATTTTGCTCCCTTCGCTCTGAGAGAGAAAGAGACGGAGGATGAGGGTAAAAATACATAGCACATAGCACGTCCATGCCTTGCGCCGTTCCCATTTGCGGGGGTAGAATGCAAAAGCATTTGTGCGCTTGGCACAAATCAACTCAGACAATTACACCAAACCGGAGTCTCTTATGACGTTCCATATCGGCACCCGTCCCGGCCCTAAAGGTCAGACGATTATTGACCGTGATGCGGCCATCATGAGTGGATCACTCACCCCGCGCTACCCGTTCGCCATTGAACGCGGCGAAGGTGCGCGTGTGTGGGATGTGGATGGCAACGAGTATGTGGATTTTGCAGCGGGCATCGCTGTGACCGCCACCGGGCATTCGCACCCGCAGGTGGTCGAAGCCATCATCGAACAAGCCAAAAAATTCATTCATATCGCAGGCACGGATTATTATTATGATGTGCAGGTGAAAGTCGCCGAAAAGCTGGCGGAAATCGCCCCGTTTGAAGAACCCGCCCGCGTTTTCCTGACCAACAGCGGCACTGAAGCAGTGGAAGGCGCGATCAAAGTGTCGCGCTGGTACACCGACCGCAAGCATATCATCGCCTTCTACGGTGCGTTTCATGGGCGCACGATGGGGGCGCTGTCGTTGACTGCCAGCAAGGTCATCCAGCGCGACGGCTTCTTCCCGCTGATTCCCGGCGTGCATCATGTCCCGTACAACAACCCCTACCGCTGTATGCACAGCCGCCGCGAAGAAGACTGCCGCGCCCACTGCACCTGTGCCGACTACATCACCGATGTGGTGTTCAAGCGCATCGTCCCTGCTGATAGCGTGGCGGCCATCATCCTCGAACCGCTGCAAGGCGAGGGCGGCTATGTCGTCCCTGACCCGCGCTTCATCCAGCAAATCCGCGATATTTGCGACCAGTACGGCATTCTGATGGTGGTGGATGAGGTGCAAAGCGGAATCGGGCGCACCGGCAAATGGTGGGCGATTGAGCATTTCGGCGTGGAGCCGGATGTAGTATGTTCGGCGAAGGGGCTTGCCAGCGGGATGCCGCTGGGCGCGGTCATCGCCCGTCAGGGTGTGATGAGCTGGCCTCCCGGCGCACACGGTTCAACCTTCGGCGGCAATCCGGTGTCGTGTGCGGCGGCGCTGGCGACGCTGGAACTGGTCGAAAAAGGCTACATGCAGAACGCTATCGTGCAGGGCGAGTACATTAAGGATGCGCTGGAGGAGATGCGCGGGCATCATCCCACGCTCAAACATGCGCGTATTGATGGGCTGGGGCTGATGGTGGGCGCAGAACTGGTGCTGGACGAGGCCAGAACGCCCGCGAAGGAACTGCGCAACCGTGTGGAGAAGCTCGCCATTCAGAACGGGCTACTGATTCTCGGCGCGGGCGAGAGTACGGTGCGCTTCTGCCCTGCCCTAATGATTGACCGCGACACCGTGCAGGAAGGTCTGGAACGCTTCGACAAGACGCTCACCGAGGCCGAACGCGAAGCCGGCCTTCTGTAGTACCGAAAAAAACGGGGCATGATGCGCTCATGCCCCGATTGCTCGTTTGGCTACTTCTCGTGGCGCAGGTGCGGGTACAACAGCACGTCACGGATGCTGCGCTGGTTGGTGAGCAGCATCACCAGCCGATCCATGCCCATGCCAAAGCCGCCGTTGGGGGGCATCCCGTAGCGCATGGCACGCAGATAATCCTCATCCAACGGCACTTCGTCGTCGTCCCCTTCGCGGAACACCTTCGCCATATCGAGGAAACGCGCTTCCTGATCGCGGGGGTCGTTTAGCTCGGTGAAGGCGTTCGCCATCTCCATCCCCGCCATGTACATTTCCCAGCGTTCCACATGCGTATCGTCGTAGTCTACGCGCTTGGCGAACGGCGAAATCTGGCGCGGGTAGTCCATGATGAACGTGGGCTGAATCAGGTTCGGCTCAACGGCTTCGCCTAGCAAATGCTCAACCAGCTTGCCCCACGGCAGCCCCGGCTTGACTTCGATCTTTTTGGCGCGGATCACGGCTTCGAGAGCGGCGGCTTCGGGATAGTCCATGTAGTCAATCCCGCAGGCTTCGCGGATGGCCTCGCGCATGGTGATGCGCTTCCAGGGGGGCGTGAAATCAATCGCCTTGCCCTGATAGTTGATTTGCAGCGTGCCGTTGGCTTCCATCGCCGCTGCCGCCACAAAACGCTCGGTCAGGCGGGCGACTTCGTGATAGTCAATGTAGGCCTTGTAGAACTCCAGCATGGTGAACTCGGTGTTGTGCTTGAAGCTCACGCCTTCGTTGCGGAAGTCGCGTCCCAGTTCATACACCGCGTCATAGCCGCCCACCAGCAGTCGCTTGAGATACAGCTCGAAACTGATGCGCAGGAACAAATCCTGATCGAGTTGATTGTGATGGGTGATGAACGGACGCGCCGCCGCGCCACCATACAGCGGTTGCAAGATGGGCGTTTCCACTTCGAGGAAACCTTCATCGTCAAAGAAGTTACGGACGGCCTTCAGGATGCGGGCGCGTTTGCGGAACACATCGCGCACATCGGCATTCACCGCCAGATCAGCATAGCGTTGGCGGTAGCGGCTTTCGACATCGGTAAACTCGCCATGTTCGACCACCGTGCCATCGTCCAGCGTTTGCTGCTTGATGACAGGCAGGGGACTGAGCGACTTCGCCAGCAAGCGGAACTCGCGGGCATGAACGCTGACTTCGCCGGCCTTCGTGCGCATCATCGTGCCGCTGGCCTGCACAAAGTCGTCGTTATCCACCAGTTTTTCGCCGATGAGCGCAAACGAGGCTTCGTCCATATCGTTCACGCGCAGCATCAACTGCACGCGCCCGCTTTCGTCCTCGATGTGCAAAAAGGCGATCTTGCCTTTCAGGTTGGCGCGGCGGATGCGCCCGCACACCGTCACTTCGATGCCCTGCGCGGCCTCGGAATCAGTGGGTTCCAGCGCCTCGTAAGCGGCGATAGCGGCGGCGCAGGTATGGGTGCGCTGGACGCGGCGCGGGAAGGCTTCTACGCCCTGCGCCTCCAGCCGTTCGACCTTCTCGACACGTTCTTTTTCTAGTTTATTCGGCTGCCACATGGGCGCTTCTACCCCGCAGAGATGATGGTGAATGGGATTGCTGATGCAAAAAGGGGCGAGGCCTTGCCCCGCCCCCTACAGCGGGCTTATCTTACCATCGTGCGGTGCGCTTGCCTATTGAGGATTGGCTTCGACCACCGGGGTGTCCAGCGTTTGCAGGTTGCTCTCGCGCTGCGCCAACCAGTTGATCGTGCTGAGCGCGGCCTTGCAACCGTCGCCCGCCGCCGTGATCGCCTGCCGGAAGATGCTATCGTGGATTTCGCCCGCCGCGAACACGCCGTCTACGTTGGTCGCCATGTGACCGTCAATCACCACGTAGCCGGAATGATCGAGCGCCAATTGCGTCCCGAACAGGCGGCTGTTGGGGTCGTAGCCGATGAAGATGAACACGCCATCGGTAGGCTGTTCGCTGGTTTCGCCCGTCTTGAGGTTCTTGAGGACAATCTGCTTGACCGTGCCAGTGGTCGCATCGCCCTTGATCTCCTCGATCACCGTATCGTAGGTGAAGCTGATCTTGGGGTTGGCGAACGCCCGCGTTTGCAGCGCCACACTCGCCCGCAGGCTGTCGCGGCGGTGGACGATGTTCACGGTCTTGCCGAACTTGGTCAGGAACAACGCCTCTTGCAGCGCCGAGTCGCCACCGCCCGCAACGGTGATGGTCTTGTTGCGGAAAAAGAAGCCGTCGCAGGTGGCGCAATAGCTCACGCCGCGCCCCACGTACTGCTTCTCGCCGGGGATGCCCAGTTCACGCGGGTTCGCGCCGACGGTGACAATCACCGCGTCCGCCGAGTAGGTTTCGCCGCCCTCGGTTTCGATGCGGAAGGGCGACCCGTGTTCAAAGTCCACTTTGCTCACGGTGTCCCACACCAGCTTCGCGCCGAACTTCTCGGCCTGCTGCTTCATGTTCTCGACCAGTTCGGGGCCGGTTGTCCCTTGCGGGAAACCGGGGAAGTTCTCCACTTCATGCGTGGTCGAAATCTGCCCGCCCAGCAGCTTACCCACGAAAACCGTTGTGCTCAACTGCGCCCGCGAGGTATACAGCGCCGCCGTCAATCCGGCGGGGCCGGAACCAATGACTACTACCCGTTCGCGTTTCATTCCGTTTTTACCCTTATCTGTTCGCTAAGCAACCTCACCCCTCTTATCCCCTCTCCGCTCGGAGAGGGGAAGCCAAGCGCAGCGCAGCGGGGTGAGGTTATCTTCCCGCGCTGGTGTCCAACTGACCACTTCGTTCGGCGCGGAGGATGCACAGCAACGCCTGAAATTCCTCGGCACAGTCTGGACAGCACGCCAGATGTGCTTCGACATCCGGCCACAGGTCATGCAGGTTGGCTCCCGCCGATACCTTCTCGGCGAAGCATTCCAACTGGCAACCGCAACTTTCGCAGTCCATCGCTTCATCCTGATGGCTGACGAAAATGCAGTCTATAAGTTTGCGTAGTGGATCGTCTTGCCCTGTCGTCATGGATTCAGCCTGTCGCTACCTGTCATGAACTTGGACGAACAGAAAGGTTGTATTCTTACCAGCGAAAATCGCGTTTCACCTAACGGTCTTCAAACAGGTTCAGCATATAATGCGTGGAAAGCCCCTCGCTTTCCAGATGGGCACGCAGTTTGCGGCGGGCATCGTGGATGAGCTTATATAGCGCGTTGCGGTTCGTCCCCATGCGTTCGGCTAGAATTTCGAGGGGGACGCCCTGCAAGGCCATCGCCACCAGCGCCTGCCGTTGGCGCTCGGTCAAATCTTCGTCCAGCGCCCGCTGAATCTTGAGCATGACATCGGCGCGTTCGGTGGTTGCTTCGGGGCCGGGTTCCGGGCTGCCGGTGATGCTGGCAGCGGAGGCCGGCAACAGATCGCCCTCGGCGGTCATGTTCTCAAGGCTGAAGTCTTTATAACGGGCGCGGCGCAAATCGCTGATCGCCACGCGCACTGCAATCTTGGTCGCCCATGTGGTGAAGCGGCTGTCCCCGCGAAAACTGCCGAGGTTGTCCATCACGCGCAGGGTGGCATCTTGCGCGAGGTCTTCCGCCATGCGGGTCAGTTCGACGGCGGGAAGGTGGGTGAGGTCGCTGCGTTCGCGGCTGAGGTAGTAAAAGATGCCGCGCTGTAAACGTTCGCGCAGGTCTTCTAAGGCCGGGGATTGTGCTTCTGGCGAACCCGTCAGGTCAACCAGCCATTGTTCGTTCGTGCGGTCAGTCATATAAAGATTGTACTGTTCAGGTCGGCTTATTCGTTCACGCGCTCAAATTTGATTCGCAGCACCAGATGCCCCAAACGCACATCGTCCCCGTCGCGCAGGATGCGCGGCTGCTGGGCAACAAGGCGCTGCCCGTTCAAGTAGGTGCCGTTGTGACTACCCTGATCCACAATGCTGAGTGAACCATCGCGGCGGACGATGGTCGCGTGACGGCGCGACACCCCTTTTTCAGTAGCGCCATAATTCTGCAAATCCACTTCGGGGGATGAGTTGGTATCGGGATCATAACGTCCGATAGTGAGTTCATTCACCGTACCGGCATCGAACACGAATGGCTGTTGAACACCACGCACATACACCAGCAGGTTCGTGCGTGAGCCAAATCGAGCTGTCCCCCACCGGGGCTGATTTTCCTCGAAGTCGGTATCACCCAGCCCGCGAGTGGCAACCCGCCGCGAATATTCTTCTTCAGTTTCGTAGTGGTGTTTCGACGGTTTTTCTTCCACGTGACTCACCCTAACCCGACGCATCGGTGCATTGTAACATTAAACACTTGTTGCACAACTCGTAAGAAAACCCCTCATTTAATTCTAACACAATTACGATGAATAGAAGTATGCAGCAGACTGATAAAATACTACAATAGTTAGGTTCAGCGTGGGTACTTGCTTTAGCACCGCCGGACACCCTACTCAGGTGGGGAATTTCCTGTAGGTTCGGTGAGGGCGGGCGCATCAAAATTTACCACACGGTTATGAAGGGTCAGGGTGGGTCGTGCCGTTGCACGTCCTCGCAAAACCGTGATGACCATTTAAGAACCCGTAAAAATTTGATGTGTTCATCCTATACGTTCGGTGAGGGTATATTGACCGACCGATTGATGATCGTTATCATCTGGTGATAGGGATTTATCAGCAAGTGGTTATCCTCGCAGTCCGTCATCCTTCCATTTGTCAGCGAGCGTAGAAAGGAGAGAGGCGCGATGATGGGTCATCCCCTAAAAAGGTGTTCCCCCGCGCCGTCGGCGTGAATAATAAACCCGATCCCAATACCGACAACAACAACAGCTCCCCGTTTCAGAACAAGAATGCACAGCGTTTCTGGTTGATTCTCGGCGCTGTGGTACTCATTCTGTTCATCTTCGCGTTCGCCGCCCCCAATAATATGTCCAGCGGCAACCGTGTGTCGCTCGACAATCTGGCGAGTTATGTGCGCGAGGGTCAGGTGCAAACCATGATCGTGCGCGGGGGACAGGATGTCGTCGCGGAATTGATTAACGGTTCCTCGGTATCGTACTACAAAGAGCGCGAAACCGACCTGTTCGCCTCTCTGCGCACGTTCGGAGTCACGGACGAAGAACTGGCGGGCATCAGCTATTCGGAACAGCCGGGCGACAACACCACCGGTATTCTGCTCCAGCTGCTAGTAGCCGTCGTGCCAACCCTGCTCATCATCTGGTTGCTGTGGCGCATGATGCGCTCGGTTCGCACCGGGCAAGATCAAGCCATGAGCTTTGGTCGCAGCCGCGCCCGCGTCACCCGTGACATGGAACGCCCGCAAGTGACGTTTCAGGATGTGGCTGGCTGTGAAGAAGCCAAAGAAGAACTGAAAGAAGTGGTGGAATTCCTGAAAGAACCGGAAAAGTTCATCCGGTTGGGCGCACGCATTCCCAAAGGCGTGTTGATGGTTGGCCCGCCCGGAACCGGCAAGACGCTGATGGCGCGTGCGGTGGCCGGTGAAGCGGCTGTGCCGTTCTTCAGCATTTCCGGCTCGGAATTCGTGGAAATGTTCGTCGGTGTGGGTGCCAGCCGCGTGCGCGATCTGTTTGAACGCGCCAAAGCCGAAGCCCCCGCCATCATCTTCGTGGATGAAATTGACGCGGTAGGCCGTCATCGTGGCGCAGGCTTGGGCGGCGGTCATGACGAACGCGAACAAACCCTGAACCAGATTCTAGTCGAGATGGATGGTTTTGAAACCGGCACCAACGTGATCGTGTGCGCGGCCACCAACCGCCCGGACATCCTCGATCCGGCGCTGCTGCGCCCCGGACGCTTTGACCGCAAGGTGGTCATGGATAACCCGGACATCAAGGGTCGCCATGAAATCCTGAAGGTGCATACGAAGGGCAAGCCCCTCGCGCCGGATGCCGATATGGATCGTCTGGCGAAGATGACGGTGGGCTTCTCCGGCGCTGACCTCGAAAACCTGATTAACGAAGCGGCCATCCTCACGGCGCGGCGCAACAAAAAGGCCGTCGGCATGAGCGAACTAACCGAAAGCATGGATCGCGTGACGATGGGGCCGGAACGTAAGTCCCGCGTGATCTCTGAGAAGGACAAGCTGACGACGGCTTACCACGAAGCCGGTCATGCGGTGCTGTTCTACTTCCTGAAGTACACCGATCCGGTGCATAAGATTACGATTGTGCCGCGTGGGCGGGCGGGCGGGTACGTGCTGCCGCTGCCGGACGAGGACATCTTTGGTCGCTCGAAGGAATACTTCGAGGATACGATTGCCGCCGCGCTGGGCGGACGCGCCGCCGAGGAAATCGTGTTCAACCAGTTCACGACGGGCGCGAGTAACGACCTTCAGCGCGTGACCAGCATGGCGCGGGCGATGGTGACGCAGTACGGCATGAGCGACTCGCTCGGCCCGCGCACCTTCGGTTCGGGCACCGGCATGGTGTTTTTGGGACGTGAAATGGCGGAACAGCGCGACTACAGCGAACAGGCCGCCGAGGAAATTGACAGCGAAGTGCGCCGCATCCTGCAAACCGCCTACGGTCGCGCCAAAGAAGTGCTGACCGAACACCGCGACAAGCTGGATAAGCTGGTCACAATCCTGCTGGAGCAGGAAACGCTTGACCGTCCGTTGTTCGAGGAAGTCATGGAGGGCAAGGTGAGCGTGAGCAGCAGCGGCCCCGCCGCCAGCGCCGACGCGCCCACCGCGCAGCCCGCCACCTAGTTCACATCTGCTCGGTTCGATTTGCAAAACCGGGGGCTGTCCCTACAGTCTCCCGGTTTTTGTATATACAGGCGGTACTTGATGAAGCAGATCTGTGTTTTCTGTGGTTCGGCGCTGGGCGCACAGGCGGATTATGCCCGCGCTGCGCATCAGTTGGGGCGAGGGCTGGCAACGCGGGGATTGGGGCTGGTGTATGGCGGTGCCAGCGAAGGGCTAATGGGGCGCGTGGCACAGGGGGCGCTGGAACACGGCGGGCGCGTGGTGGGCGTCATCCCGAAGGCGCTGGAAGCCCGCGAAATCTCCCACAACGGCTTGAGCGAGTTGCACGTCGTCGGCTCGATGCACGAACGCAAGGCGCTGATGGCGGATATGGCGGATGCGTTCATCGCCATGCCGGGGGGAATCGGCACGCTGGACGAGTTGTGCGAGATCATCACATGGGCGCAACTGGGGCTGCATCACAAAGGCATCGCGCTGCTGAATGTGAACGGCTACTTCGATCCGTTCATCGCCTTTCTCGACCATGCGGTGCAGGAAGGGTTCATCAAAGCCTCGCAGCGCAAGCTGCTGGTGGTCAATCCCGATCCCGATGGGCTGCTGGATTTCCTGATGAACTACCGTGCGCCCGTCACCAACAAATGGATATAGCCCTCATCCCCCGTCTCTTCTCCCAAGTGGCGAAGGGGGCGCAGAGGGTCAGCCACCCATAGCTGCTAATTTCTCCGTGATTTGCGCCCGCAGGTGCGTCATGAAGGCGCTGCCTGCCCCCGCCCGCAAGTCGAAATCGGCCAACGCCGCCCGGTAGTGCGCCGCCGCGCCCCCATCATCGCCCTGCGCCCGCGCCAGATCGCCCGCCGTTTGCGCCCAGCGCCATGTGACGGGCTGGGCTTCTGCCAGCGCCCGCGCCGCCGCCAGATCGCCGCCTTTTTCCAGCAACCACACCAACCGTTCCGTCAGGCGTTCGTCATGCGGACGCAAGGCGCAGGCAGTCTCCAGCGCATGGCAGGCCGCTGCCCAGTCGTCCAGTTCATAGTGCAGAACGGATTCCTGCGCGTGGTCATCGGCGCTCGGCAGGGTGAGCGCCGCCAGATCAGCCAGCGCCGCCCGCAAATGGTCTGCGCCGCCGATGCGCTGCTGCACCGAAGCCCGCAGCCGCCGCGCCTCGTCATCCGCCGGTTGCGCCGTCAGATGGGCATCCAGCGCGTCCAGCGCGTCCACCAGTTCGCCCGCACGAATAAAGGCTTCGGCTAGTTGTAAAGGACTGTAAGGCATGGGTTATTCTTCTGCTACCTTTCTTGTGTACAAATGTACCCATCCGGGTTGTTCCTGCTTCATCCAGTCCTGCCACTGCCCCAAAGGGCGTTGGTCTTACAGCCTATCCACCGGCAAGTTTTGTGTCCCGTCCTAGCCAGTACCGAGAACAGCGCGAATCACCTTACGGACTGCTCGCGCTCAGTCGTAACGCTTCGCTCAGGTCGCGGTCAAGCGTGAAACCGCAGACAGCGCACAGGAATGTTCGCTCGGACAAAGACAAGTCGGCTTTGCTATCCCCACAGCACGGGTGAAATACTGCGCTTGCTCAGCGGTTGGGTTCAACCGTATCCGGTGACTGCGGATCATGCGCCAACGCTTCCTTTAACGCTTTGCGATAGTTTTTCAATCCGTACAAGCGACTGCTGAAACAGTGGACGATGGTCATCAGGTCTTCCACCATCTCGCGCTCTGGTGACACGCTCTCGCTGTTCATCACCAGCAGCCCGCAACCCGCCTGTTCACACAGATGCTCAAGCAGGTCAAATCCGAAACGCGCCAGCCGATCTTGGTGTGCAATCACCAGTGTTCCGATTTCACCCGCCATGACTCGATCCATGAGCGTCAGGAACTTCTTGCGTTTGAAGTTCATGCCACCCCCAATTTCCTCAATCCATTCGTCTACTGCAATACCCCGTGCTGCACAGAACATCTCAAGCATATGACGCTGGTTTGCTAAATCGGGCTTTTGAGCAGCACTTGATACGCGGCAATAGACAACCACACTGCGGTGTTGGGGTGCAAACACCTGTCTCCGCAATTGCGACAGATGCTTCTCAGTGTAAACCCTGCGATTGGTGACGGTTCGGTCTGCAACCAACAATCCTTCCCGATCCCATCGTTGCAGTGTTTTTACTGAAACGTTAATGATTTTTGCGAACTCGCCGACTGAAAATATACTCATCATAAGTACATTTAAGCATACTTGGCAGTATTAAGTCAACCCAGATTAATCTCCCGGCAAGCCATAAATATACGCACGGCGGCGGGCATCCATCGCCGCGCCCAGTAGCGTCTGGTCACGGGAGCGCCATGTGGTATGAATATCGCGCACAAAACTGGTCAGCAGTTCCAGCGCCAGCCCTTTGAAATTGGTTTCGTCAATGGTGGACGCCTGCCGGGGCCAACCATAGCCCCATGCGAACCATGACCCGTTGGGCAGGATCAGGAAATCGTAGAAAGAGGTCGCGTCGGAATCGCTGCCGATAAAGACCGCGATGCGCCCGCACTGTTCCTTGAACAAAATCCCCGGAATGCTGGCCTCGTCACGGGCATTGGGCCATGCTGTCCCCGGCAACGGCACGAACATCACGCTCCAATCCTCGATGGGGATTTGCAGCGCCCGCCGTCCCCCCCCCGCCGGATGTTCGACCAGACGGGGTTCGCCCATCTCGACTAATCCGCGTTCGCGGGCGCTATAGACCACCGCTTGCAGGGCGGCAAACAGCGAATCGGTGAACAGCAACGTTTGCTTGGTGAGGTAATCGCGCTGGTTGCGGCGGGCGAGCAGCAAGGTTTCGAGGGTATTGTAGGTTTTGTCAAAGGCTTTCTGTGCGTCCTCGCGGTCATGCAGCATAGACAGCCCTTCGTCACTAAAACGTTTCCTCCATCTTATGCCAGAGAGGGCGGGTTAGCAAATGCCTTGCTCTTTTGAATAGATGGGCACAGCACGAATTTCAGTGTTACGCACACAATGCAATCAATCGAAATGAAGACCCATTCGTTTAGCCACAACCTGAGCTAATTGGTAAGAGGGAGACTCTTACTCCCCTTCGCCATAACGCGCAGCGGAAGGGCAGGGAATGCGGGTTCAGCGCACCCATTCGGGGCGCAGCAGGCCGTAGAGCAGCATGTCGTACCGTTCGCCGTCGCGCTCCATGAACTCGCGGAACGTCCCTTCGATCTGAAAACCGAGTCGTTCGTACAGGGCAATCGCGGCGTGATTATAGGCGAACACGGTGAGCTGAAGGCGGTACAGATTCAACTCGCGGAAGGCAAATTCCACCGCCAGCGTGAGCGCCTCGCGCCCGTAGCCTCGGCTGCGCTGCTCGTCCTCCCCGATGCCGATGGCAAGCCAACCGACGCGGTGCGCCCACAGAATATCCCCGATTTCCACGAAGCCGATCAGCGAGTCGGTGGCCTGCAACCGGATTCCCAGCAGGAAGGTTTCGCGCCCGCGCTGGCCTTCGCGCACCCATTCGGCGATTTGCACCTCGTTCTTGGGATAGGCGGGTTTGGCATCCAGCAGGCGCAAATACTCGTTGTCCTGTTGCCAGTGGGCGATGGTTTCGGTATCGGCGCTGTTCAGGGCGGTCAGGCGTACACGGTTGCCATTCAGAAGGGGCGTGAGCGTCATAGGGGCATCCTCCGGTTCGGGTTGTGCATTGTCCGCACAGGTCTGCGATGCTATTCTAACCTGAACCGATCAGGACACACAGCGATCTTCATGTCCCGCACCCGACCCCATATCCTATTCATCGTCCTCGACACGCTGCGCCGCGATCATCTCTCGGCCTATGGCTACCCGCGTGAAACCTCGCCCGAATTGCAGGCGTTCGCGGCACAGGCGGCGCAGTTTGAACGTGCCGTCGCGCCCGCCCAGTGGACAATCCCTTCCCACGCTTCGATGTTCACCGGTCTGTACCCCAGCACGCACGGCTTGACGCAGGCCAGCGGTGTGCTGACGGGCGCGTATCCGGCGCTGGCGGAGTTGCTGCGTGGCGCGGGTTATCATACCGCCGCCTTCTGCAACAATCCGCTGGTGGGCGTGCTGAACAACGGCTTACAGCGCGGCTTTGACCGCTTCTACAACTACGCCAGCGCCGCGCCCTTCCGTCCGGTGGAAGCCCGCCGCAGTCGTGTGCAGCGCGAAACGCTGCGCCTGTTCCGGCGCTATGTGGCGCGTCCCCTCGGCAACCAGTTTGCACAGTCGGATTTTCTGTTCCGCGCCTCGCTCAATCCGGCGCTGGTGCCGCTGTGGACGCGCCTGATTAACTACAAAGGCCATACCGGGCATTCGGTGGATGATCTGATCGCCTACTGGGATCAGCACACCGATAGCGCCTCGGAACGTCCGCTGTTCGCCTTCCTGAACCTGATGGGGGCGCATCTGCCCTACAACCCGCCGCAGGATGCGCTGGATCGCTTGTCGCCCGAAGTGCGCCGTGACCGCGCCGCCTACGCCTTCGTGCGCCGCTTCAACACCGAGGGCGAACGCTGGGCGAGTCCCACCGACCCGCCGCTGGCGGACTGGGAACGGGCGGCGCTCGATCATTTCTATGATGCCGAAATCGCCCATCAAGACGCGCATCTGGGGCGGTTGCTGCGCCATCTGAAAGCGCGGGGTGTGCTGGAGAACACGCTGGTCATCATCTGCGCCGATCATGGCGAAGGGCATGGCGATCACGGATTCTTCGGGCATGGATTCGTCACCTATCAGGAACTGGTGCATGTCCCGTTGGTCGTCCGTTATCCCGAACAGTATCCGGTGGGCGGGCGCGTGACCGCCACCGTGTCCACGCGGCGGCTGTTCCATACGGTGCTGGATGCGGCGGGCGTGCCGTTTGCCGAAGAAGATGACCCGACCGCTACCGCCCGCGCCCTGTCGTTGGCGAACGAGACTTCCGGCTTAGACCCGGAGGGCGGTGTGGCCTTGAGCGAGGCCTTCCCGCCGTTGACCTTCCTGAACGTGGTGCAGCACCGCGCCCCGGCGCTGATCGAACGGCTACGGTTGTCGCTGGTGCGGCGGGCGCTGTACGCCGGCGGGCATAAGCTGACGGCGATAGATGGGCAGGTAGAGGGGCTGTTCGATGTGGGGGCAGACCCCACCGAAAGCCACGATTTGAGCGCGGCAAACCCTGCCCGTGCCGCCGACCTATTGCGGATGCTCGACCAGCGCGTGACGGCTGCCGCAGGCCGCCGCGCCGATGGGGAAGCGGCGCAGGCTGCTGCGCCCGATCAGGCGGTGATTGACCACTTGCGGGCGCTAGGCTATATCGAGTGACACAAAAAAGCCCCTGATAATGCGAGGGGCAAAAAAGCATTCGTTACGGTCAGATGGAGCGCGATTCGAGATTACTCAATCGGCTCTTTGTAGATGATGTAGCGGCCAATGTCCTCGCCCTTGCCGATGCAGGTCGAGAGGTCAACCTTGAACTCGCGCCCGCCGGACACCCAGCGCAGACCTTCTTGCAGCAAGCCCTGACCGACATAGCACACGGCGCGATCGGTCTTGCGCCCCCAGCACATCGGGCAGCGTTCCAGCGTGTAGATGATGCGGTCATCACCTTCTTCGAGTACGTTGGAAACCTGGTCGCTGAACTGCGAGAAGATGTTCGCCATCGCCGGCACGCCCACCTTCAACTTGGCGCTGAGGGGCAGCACTTTGAAGGCCAGATCGCCCACGCCGGCCAGCGCGCCGAAACCGCGCAGCGCGTCTGCGAACAGCGTGCGCCCCACGCGCAGCGCCAACCCGCGCCCGCCACGAGGGCCGTACATTTCTTCCAGCGCCACGCATAACGCGGTGAAATCGGCGAAGTCGAAGGCTTTGTCCAGATTGTCAATCGGATAGTTGCCGATCAAGTTATCCAGTTGAGCCAGATGCAGCACGGCGTTCAGGCCGTTCTTGCCCATGACTTCTTCCATCGCGTCGAGGAAAATGCGAGCAAACTTGTTCGGGTAGTAATAACCACTTTTTTGCGGAGCCATTACACGCCTCCCATCGGGTGCAATCGGAATAGCGAACAGTTTAACACAAACTGCGAATCACCGCAGGTTTGAAAGTTTGATTCAGGCACATTCGGAATTGGGGGCAAGAGTCCCCACCCCTACCCCTTGCTCGGAGGGGAAAAGAGGTTCTCACGTCTTTGTATTCCCCCCCCCTTGCCCCATGTATGGGGATAAGGGGACGGGGGATAGGGGACTCTTTCCGCCCCGTCAAATCGTTTCGGCGAAGTACGATTGCCAGTTGTAGGCCGGTGTGAAGCCCAGTACCCGCGCCGCCTTGTGCGTATCCAGCAGCGAACGATCCCCCTTCAGGCTGTCGCGGATTTCGGTATCCGGGAAGTTCGTGTGGACTAGCGCGGCGCTGTCGGTTTTCATGCACGAATTGGCTGCGCTGATGAAAAAGGCTTCATGCCCGTGCAGGGTAGTCCCCGCCGCATCCAGCGCCAGACGGCAGGCGCGGGCCGCGTCGCGGGTGTCCACATAGCTCCACAGGTTACTCGCGCCGTCCTCCGGCTTATCCCAGAAGGGGACGATCTGCGCTTTGAACGACTCCGGCGTGTGTATCCACGGGAAGCGCAGGCTGACCACTGTCATCTTGCCGTTGGTGCGCCGCACGGTGGCCGCCGCGATTTCCTCGCCAAAGTATTTCGACAGGCCATAGGCATCCTGCGGCAGACGCGGGTGCGCTTCGTCAATCGGCACATACTTGGGCGCTAAGGGGGCGCTGTAGAACGGGAAGCCCAGCACTGACACGCTGGAAGCATACACCACGCGGTTAATTCCCAGTGTGACCGCCGCCTCGAACACATTGAAGGCCGCCATCACGTTCACGCGGAACACCTGCTCCGGCGTGTCGTAGATTGGGCGGGGGATGGCCGCCAGATGCACAATCGCCTGTGCGCCCGTCAGCACCTCGTAGCACTGACCGAGGTCGGTCAGGTCGGCCAGTTTGTAGGCGCAAAGGGGCTGTGAGGGCGCAACACGGTCTACACTCAGCACATCGTACCTGTGCGCCACCAGTTCGCGCACCACCGCGCTCCCCGCCAGCCCGCTGCCCCCGGTCACTACGATTCGTTGTCCCATACGGATGTTCCTTCCTCGATCCTCGATGTGTGCTGCGATTAGAGTTCGCGTGCCGAAGCGATGGTGCGTTCCAGCAGCGCCTGCGCCCGCGCCCGCAGCGGTTCGCTGATGGTCGGAATGCCCGGTATCTCCAGCAGCAACCGCGCCGCAATCCCGCCGTAGCTCCCTGCGATACGCGCATCACCGCTTTGCTGCCAGCCCACGCACAGCCCGCCGCCGAAAGCGTTCCCCGCGCCTGTCGGGTCTACGACTTCATCCACCGGCACAGGGGGAATATGCCATAGCCGATCTTCGGCCTGCGACCACAGGTATGCGCCATGCGCCCCGTGCCGGATGGCAACTAGCTTCGTACCCAGTTTCGTCCAGTATTTAAGGACTTCACGCGGTTCGCTGCTTCCGGCGATGCCGCTGGCGGACGGCCAATCCGGTGTGACCACATCCACCTGCGGCAGCAGATTCAGGATGTCCTGCCGGTTCGTCCACTGTTTGTAGTCTATGATCGGTTCGAGCGAGAACAGGCAGCCCGTTGCCGCTTTCATCTCCAGCGCCGAGCCGACCATCGCAGTATCTACCCATTCGGTGATGAGGTGGATGGCCTTCGCCGTCCGGTACGAGTCCGGCACGGGGATGGGCGTGCGCATCATGGTCATCCATGCGTCCGGGGCACGGATGCCTTCCGCGATCAGGTATTCGTCCACATCGTATTCGAGGAAGGTGTGCGGCGTGGGCAGATGCGCCATGCGCCGCCACCCCGCGAGGTCTGCCCCCATCGCCTCCAGTTCCGCCACGAAGCGCGGTTCGATGTCCACACCCGAACGACTGAGGAAGCCGAGGCTGTCCGACCAGACCAGCGCCCCGAAGACCGCCTGCGGGCCGCCGCCGCCGAGGAACACCTGTTCCGCCGAAACATGCACGATATGGTCTATATGAATTTTCCCGTAAACGAGATAGTCAGGCATGGTTTTTCCGCTTCGCTGAAGGCTTCACAGGGTTACATAAGGTTACATGATGAGTTACAGCTTGGCGACGATCTCAGCATATTCACGAACGCGCTGCTCGTCAATGCGGCCTGCCCACCCGCCTTTTTCGAGGCAGGTTCCCACGAACGCGCCATCGGCGGCGGCCATCATGGTCGCGGCGTTGGCGTGGTTGGTGTAGCCCGCCAGCAGAATCGGCAGCCCCGGCTGCGCTTTGCGAATTTGCGCGATCATCTCCAGCATCTTGCTCTCGTCTTTGTCGCCAATCGCCACCGCCGACGCGCCTACATACTTGGCATCCCACGCGATTTCGCCAATCGGCTTGCCGCCCGGCCAGTGAAAGTGCATGGACTCGATATCAGCAATCACGCCGATGTCCTCCGCGCCGATGTAGCGGCGGTAGGCCATCACATCATGGGCGCTGCTGTCCACGATGCCGTGCATGGAGATGGTCGCGCCCACCAGCGCCCCCACGCGCACGAACGAGCCGCCGCACACCTTCGCTACACCGATGGAGGCTTTGACGGCGTTGCGCATGATCTGTACGCCGACGAGGAAATCCGGGCTGGTGGCCTTGCGGATTTCGCGCACGATGTTGGCGACACCCGCCACCCGCGCCGGATCAGCATCGTCCTTCGTGGTGTACACGCGGTCAACCGTCTGAATCAGGCAACCGGACGCGCCGCCGCGATCCAGCGCCACCGCATCCTCGACGGCGGCGGCCAGCGTGGTTTCATATGTGCCTTCCTGATAGAACGGTGTCCCCGGCATGATGCCCAGATGCAGCATCCCGATGAACAGTTTTTTCTTGCCTACAACATCTTTGAAGGTCGTCATGCGTTTTTTCCTCAAGCAATACACCCGCGAAAACAGCTTCGCGGAAAACAAGCTCTCTATAGGGTCAAATCGAACGGGCCACCGCCACCGCCGAAGCCTGGGTCTGGGTGTGCGTCAGGCTCACATCCCATTCGGTCAGCCCCATTTCGGCGGCCAGCCGTTCCGCCGCGCCGTGCAAATGCAGCACGGGACGACCACGCGGGTCGTTGCGAATCTCGATCTCGCGCCAGCTCACATCCCCGATGCCCGTACCGAGCGCCTTAGCGACGGCTTCTTTCGCCGCCAGCCGCGCCGCCAGCCGGTAGGCTTTGTCGCCGCAGTCCTCGCGTTCACCCGCTGTGAAGAAGCGGTTCATGAAGCGTTCGCCCAGCCGTTCGATGCCGCTGGCGACGCGCTCAATTTCGATCATGTCTATGCCGCAGCGCAGCATAAGCGCCTCCTCTATGAGTCCGATGCTGGATTGTAGCCGTTGTCCGCCCTACTCGGTAGGTTTATGGCGAAAAGCGATAGTTGAGATATGCAACCCACCACGTTATACTAGAACATATTACCTATTCGCAGCTTTTAGGATAGGTCTTGAAACTGCCCAATCGTTAAAGGTTTGGAATGATAAGCGAGTTGGATCGTGTTGTACTGACCGTTGACCTGCCCGAACATGGCCTCCAAGCGGGTGATGTGGGTGTTGTGATGCTGGTTATCGGTGAACATAGCGGGTATTCGGTAGAGTTCCTGACCTTGCAAGGCGAAACGGTGGCGGTGATTGCGGTTTATGCCGATCCGGTGCGCCCTATCGAGGCCGATGAAATGATTCATGTCCGAAAGCGTGTTTCAGCCTAAATCATGACCTTCAAACCCTCTGAACACATCTCGCGCATCCTCGCCAGTCTGCCCGGTAAACCCGGTTGCTACCTGATGAAGGACAAAGACGGGCGCATTATCTATGTCGGCAAAGCCAAGCGGCTGCGCAACCGCGTCCGCAGCTATTTCAATTCCAGCGCGGAGGGCAACCCCAAAACGCTGCGTCTGCGCGAGAACATCGTGGACATCGAGATCATCGTCACCGAAACCGAGGTGCAGGCGCTCATCACCGAAGAAACGCTGATTAAGCAGCACCAGCCGTTCTACAACATCAGCCTGAAAGACGACAAGCACTATCCGTATATCAAGATCAACTGGCAGGATGCCTACCCGAAGATCGAAACCACGCGCCGCATCGCCAAAGACGGCAACCGCTACTTCGGCCCGTATGCCGCGATGTGGGCGGTGCAGAACACACTGCGGACGCTGCGGCGGGCGTTCCCGTATTTGACCTGTGACCGCGTGATTAACGGTCAGGATGCCCGCGCCTGCCTGTTCTACGATATCAAACTGTGCAACGCGCCCTGCATCGGCGCGGTCAATCAGGCCGAGTACCGCGCCATGATTAGCGAACTGATGGATGTTCTCAGCGGGCGCAGCGAAGGCGTGGTCAAGCGCATCACCGCCGAGATGAGCGCCGCTGCTGAGGTGCTGGATTTTGAACGCGCTGCCGCCCTGCGCGACCAGCTTAAGGCCATAGAGTACATCACGCAGCGCCACAAGGCCGTGAACCCCGCCATGACCGACCATGATGTGATCGCGCTGGCGCGGGACAAGAACGAGGCTTGCGTGCAAATCCTGTTCATTCGCAACGGCAAACTGGTGGGCAGCGATGCCCGTATGCTGGGCGGCGCGGATGGCGAACCGGACTCCGAAGTGCTGGCGCAGTTCATCACCCAGTTCTATACCGAAGCCGCCGAAATCCCCACCGAATTGATCCTGCCGAACGAGGTCGAAGAAGCGCGGATTATCGAACAGTGGTTGAAGGACAAGCGCAGCGGCAGCAAAGTCACCATCACCGTCCCCAAGCGCGGCAATAAGCGCGATCTAGTCAAGATGGCGGAGGAGAACGCGGGCGAGGCGCTACGCATGATCCGCGAACAGTGGGAGGCGGACACGCACAAGCAGGAGGAGGCGCTAGGCGAACTGCAAACCGCACTCAACCTGCCGCGTCCGCCCAACCGCATCGAGTGTTACGACATCAGCACCACGCAGGGGACGGCGATTGTCGCCAGCCGCGTGGTGTTCGTGCAGGGTGCGCCGCGCAAAAGCGAGTACCGCCGCTTCAACATCAAGACGGTCACGCACAGCGGCCCGGATGATTTCCAGTCCATGCGCGAGGCGCTCACGCGGCGTTTCACCCGCTGGCAGAACCAGCAAGACGCGCCAACACAGGTCGCGCCCGGTGCGGTAGATCATGATGAAACGTGGCGCTTGCTGCCCGACCTGCTGATGATTGATGGCGGCAAGGGGCAGTTGGGCGTGGCGGTGGAAGTGCTGCAAGAGTTCGGGCTGATGGGGCGCTTTCCGGTGGTGTCGCTCGCCAAGCAATTTGAGGAAATTTACTTCCCCGGTCAGAGCGCCCCGCTGATTCTGAATCGGCGCAGTCCGGCGCTGTATCTGGTGCAGCGCGTCCGCGACGAGGCGCACCGCTACGCCATCACCAGCCACCGCCAGCAGCGCAACAAGGCGGGCATGGCGAGCCGGCTGGAAACCGTGCCGGGAATTGGCCCCAAGCGGCGCAAGTCGCTGCTCAAAGCCTTCAGCAACTCGATTGATGCCATTCGCAATGCCAGCGTGGAACAACTGACGGCGATCCCCGGCATCACCGAGGAAATCGCCCTCTCGATCAAAGAACTGCTGTAGAAACCGGGAAGAGTCCCCTATCCCCCAACCCCTTATCCCCATACATGGGGCAAAGGGGAGAATAGAAAGACGTGAACACCTCTTTTTCCCCTCAGCCATGTACGGGGTAGGGGCTAGGGGTGGCGATTCTGATTCCCTTCGCTCTGAGAGGGTCGCTTTACCCGCAGTCGCCCTCGAACGTCAGATAGGCCGCCGACAGCCACCCTTGATGATCGCCGAACACTACCTGCAACCACTCGCCGGAACGAGCGCTGGCGTTGAGCGTGGTTTGGTACGGCACATGATCGAGGATTGCGCTGGTCACGTCCGGTTCGGCACGGAGGTTCAGCATGTTCGTGACGGTCACGCGACAGGCGTTGAGCGCCGTAGTAGCGGGCGGTGCAGTTGGCGCGGCAGCCCCCGGCACAAGGATAACCGTCCCGGCGTGCGGAATCAGGCCGCAGGTGAAGCCACCCTGCGAGAACGCGGGCAGGCTGACAGTGGTGCGCGGCTGACCGGACGCATC
>CAIPFY010000374.1 GCA_903864435.1 uncultured Chloroflexota bacterium
ATCTCGATCAGGCGCATCTGGTTGTATCCTACCTAAGCACTTTCGGCCCATCACGCTACATTCCCGAACTACTCGAATCCGTTCGCAACACTCCAGAGGTTACATTGCTCATCGGCGGAAGCGGTTGGGCTTCGTATGAGCATCTCATACTGGAAGCAGCGGCCAGCACCCCGAACATCCGATTTCTGGGTTGGGTGGATCGTTCCAACATTCCACTCTATACCTGCCTGAGTGATGTGGTTTACCACTGTCTAGATGCAACCGAAGACCCGCAGATGGTCTATGCCACGCCCAACAAACTATTTGAAGCGTTTGCCGCAGGCAAGCCAATGCTTGCGAAACAGGGTACGGGCGAGATGAGCGATATTCTCCAACATGAAGATGCAGGCTTATTGCTCGATGAAGTCACAGCAGAATCCCTGCGCAAAGCCTTTCAACAGCTTATGGATGTCGAATTTCGCCATCGTCTCGCTGTAAATGCGCAACACGCTGCCAATCACTACAACTGGGATGAAATTCGGCGGCGGTTAGCAACCCTGTACAAAGAAATCCTATCGAATGAATGATCGCTCGGCGCAAAACACAGTAGCATAGGTGCCAAGCCTCTACCTGCGCTACAATGCCGCCTACGAAATAAACAGGATGAACGCATGGCACTTGTACAAAAACGGGTACTCAGACAACCCCATCCGCTTTTTTGGGTTGCATTAACTGCACTTGGCACAGCAGCACAATCTGTCCCACTCGCTGGAACAGGTGCGGCCTTGATACTGGTGGTGCTGGCTCAAGTGTATCTTCCCGGTTGGCTGTTAGCACGGGCGCTAGGTAAAAACCGTGTTCCTCATCCCATCGCTCGTTGGGCATGGATTCTGGCGGGCGGTCTTGGGCTTACTATTACGCTCGGTAGCGCGGTACGGGTTCTTGGCATTTCTGTCCCAATCTATCTACTCATCCTGCATGCAATCATGTTCGTCCTTGCGCTGCTACCACCCGGTTCTGCGTCAGCAGCCGAACACGCTTGGCAGCCAACCCGCCACACCATTCCACTTTACATCCTGCTCGCCTCTTGCTTGGCAGTTGCCATCGGGGTGAGTTTTCAGAGCCGCTATCGCTTTTGGGGATTTGAAGATCAACCCATCTTCATCGGTCAGATAGAATGGATGGCATCCCTACCCTACCAGCAACCGCCCGGTGGTCTGCCGCTGCTCTCACGCCAGATCAGCGTCGCAGAAAACCATCGTGGAGATACCCGCCTAGCCTCCGATGGCTGGACATATACACACGCCGCATGGGTTTGGGCGAGTGGTGTGCCAGCCTCTCAACTCATCTGGTACGATCTCACCGCCCTATTCATCTGGGCGGGGCCGCTTATCGCTTTTGCAATGGCATTTGAAGTGACGGGACGTGAAACCGCCGGGGCTTGGGCCGCCACAGCCCTCATTATCGCCGGACTGTTCACTGCTGATGGGCTAGTCTACACGCCGAATTATGAAGCGTTTGGCCGGTTAAGTGTCTTTCAGGTCAACACGCTGCGCTTTTTCACCCTAACCACTTTATTGCCCCTCGCTCTCACAATCGGCCTCGGTTATCTGCGTGCCCCCCGACTCCGGGATTTGATCTTCGTTGCTTTAATCGCTGCTGCGCTGGCATTTGTACACCCTTTCGGCATCACCTTGTTCGCGGCCGCAATCGGCAGCACAACGATTCTGACAATCATACAGACCATTAAGCAGCGGACGAATCAGCACCAGCCCTCTATCAACTCCCTGTTCTTCCTACTGGTCATCACTGCTCTGCTGCTCATCATTCCCTTCGCGCAGAAATTGGATCGTTCGGGGTTAGGTGATGCGGACAGCATTGTGCAAAACACAGCATCCGGTCAAACCACTTCCAATGTGTCTGCTGGATTCATCTCGTTGACACTCCCCATTCTTGGAGGCACCTATATCCGGGAACCGCAAGCGGTCTTCTATCATCCGATTATTGCCCTTGCAGCGGCGCTCAGTCTGTTGGCTTGGATTGGATGGCGCCAACATCTAGCGGCGCGATACATTGCTGCTTCGGTCACAGTGATGTTGTTAATTGCGTTCTTGCCCGGACTAACGGCCTTTGTCAATCGCTTCATGTCAACCGTTGGCCTTTACACCACCACGTTTTTACTACCGGTTACACTTGTCCTCGGTTTACTACTGGAACGTCTCGCGCAAATGATTACAAGTCGGATTCCGCGTTATGCCAGCGGTATCATGCCCCTCCTTGCTATATCATGGATGCTCACGACGCTCATCGAGCCATTTCCCATCCCGATGAGCGCCCGTGACGAAATTACGGGCTTTAACACCGTTCAAGCAGTGCGCCGAACACAGCCCTACCAGATGGAACTCATCACCCGCCTACGTGAATTGCTCCCACTGGGGCAAGTCTACGTGGTTACAACCCCGTACTCGGTTTCTAATCTTCTGACCGAAGAACTAACCGGGGTATTCATCACTGGCGGTAGACCTAGCCGTAACCGTGCCTATGTGGCTGACGCTCGCATCTATACCACACTCGAACCTATTGCGCCTTGGTGGGATTCTGATGATGTCGCATTCATTCAGGAATACGGCGTGACACATCTCATCCTCGAAGCAACCGATACGCGGTTGCCTCAAGCCTTAATCAACTCCACACGGTTTACGCTACTGGATACCATAGAGGGCTATTTCATCTTTGCGGTTCATGCGGATGTACTAGCCACCGAAAACGAAAAACGCTTTCAGCAAATGAACGCGCTGTATAGTCAATTAACCGAACCGCGTTGGAGTAAATTCGGGTTCAACCCAGAACGAGCAGGTTCAGATAGCTGGTTGCCTGTGATTGCAGATTGGGAAGATCAACCAACCACAACTGAAACCCGGTTGGGACTAGCCTTCAGCTTCCTCATGGCAAATCGGGATGCGGATGCGCTGCCAATCTGGGAAGAACTTCGCACAGGGTTCCCGGACGTGCCCTTGTTTGCACAGGCGACTAGCCACGCACGCTATGCAATCCAACCTGAGCGACCTGCCCTTCAACCGCTGTTAGATGCTCTCAGTGCGACCAATCCCATCTCGCGGGTCATGGCTGCGCGTTCGTTGTTCGATGCTCAGTTATTCTATTTACTGACGGGTGATGAGCTTGCTCAGGTTATTTCGGTTGCAAACACCGATTCGCTGGTCTGGCACCAGCTCGCAGTACTTGACCGACCAGAACAGGTGCGCCGCCGTGCTGGACTGCTCATGAACGCAGCCCAATGGGCAGGCGCGGCAGCGGAATTGAACGCGCTGCCCGCTGCCCTATTAGCACCGCAAGACATGATGAGCCTTGCCGCTTTGCGCCTCGTTCAACGTGATCGTGCCGGGGCAATAACGGTGCTGCAACAGGCATCCGATCCAGATTGGGTCGCCGCGCAAACCGTATTACATCGTGACCGGTGGGAAACCAATCCGGCGGCACAGTGGGCAGCCCAATTGCAGCAGGAACAATCTGCCCCCCCGCCGTCATCGCTATGGAACGTTGCAGACTCGGGTCGCTTATATGCCCTTCTACCCGATATTGATCGGAATACCGATGAACGAACGCTAAACGTCAGTGCTTGGTTTGGCGGCCCTAAACCTTTTGCGGATCCCTACCCCTTCCAGACTTGGCGTTTTCAGGTGATTGATCCCACCACTGGTCAAACCTATGCACTTGAGGATGTGCCTGCTGAATCCAGTGCCGACACACTGGTGCAGGCTAATGTGACCTTGCAGCTACCCGCCGATCTCCCCGAACTGACCACCGGTCATCTCGTCATTACACCACGCTACGATTCCCGCATCTTTGCGCAACCCTTGATCGTGCCATTGTCGCTCAACCGTCCAGAAGCAGCGCAACCACCCTCGAATGCGTCTGCCATTGGCGTTCTGTTCGGGGATAAAATCACGCTCGATAAAGTATCGCTAGAAGCAACGGCTGACCACGTAGAAGTCCATCTCTATTGGCTGGCAAGCAACGCGCCAACTGAAGACTATCAAATTTTCGTTCATGTCTACGATTCGGCTGGAAATCAAGTGTTACAGGACGACTCGGCACCTGTCCACAACCGCTACCCCACATCACAATGGCGTGTTGGCATACTCATTGACGATCCGCATATTTTATCTGTATCTGCACCTCTGCCATCAGGTGACTACACAGTTCAAATCGGGCTTTATCGGTTGGAAAATGGAACTCGGCTCGCTGTAACCCCTTCGGAACGCGCTTTAGACAATTCATTACCAGTCGCAACCTTTACTGTACCTTGAGGAATGCCCACTATGCTCAATCCCGAACAACGCCTCGCATCTGAACTCAAAATTCATCCGAGTCAGGTCAACGCAGCTGTTGAACTTTTCGACGCAGGGAACACCCTCCCGTTTATTGCTCGTTACCGCAAAGAAGCAACGGGCGGTCTTGACGAGGAACAAATCCGCTTGCTGCTCGAAGGTCTTACGCGCCTCCGCAAACTGGATGAACGCCGTAATGCCATTCGTGAATCGCTAGTTGAAAATGGTCATTTCACAGACGAATTGAGTGCAGCACTGGATGCTGCCGACACCATAACCGCACTAGAGGACATCTACCAACCCTATAAGCCCAAGCGTCGCACCCGTGCGAGTGTGGCACGGGATAAGGGACTAGCTCCGCTGGCAGAAATTATTCTGAACCAGCAACGCGATGGGCGCAGCGCAAGTGCGCTGGCACAAGCCTTCATAACCGCAGAGGTTCCCACGACCGAAGAAGCCTTACAGGGCGCACGCGATATCGTGGCTGAAGTGATAAGCGATCATCCTCAAGTGCGGGGACGTGTACGCGAAAAGGCCTTACGGTTTGGCGTTCTAGAATGTGACAAAACCAAAGATGCGCAGGATGAAAAAGGAGTCTACCAGACCTATTATGATTTCGAGTTTCGCCTTGATCGAGTAAAACCGTATCAGATACTCGCCATCAATCGGGGAGAATCCGAAAAAGTTCTCCGTGTCAGCCTCAATGTCGCTGAACGGGACTGGCGGGAACCGGTCGAGCGTATTTTCCGTGTTGATTCGCGTTCCCCGTTAGCCGATCAACTGCTTCTGGCGATGGATGACGCCGCCAAACGCTTACTCTTACCAGCTATTGAGCGTGACATCCGTGCCCACCTTTCAGAAACTGCCGAGCGTCATGCTATAGGCGTCTTTAGCGCCAACTTGCGCGGATTACTCACACAACCCCCCATTGCTGGCACTTATGTACTGGGCATTGATCCGGGATTCCGAACCGGGTGCAAAGTTGCAGTTGTGGATCCAACTGGCAAGGTATTGGAAACAGCAACCATCTATCCGCATGAACCGCAACGCGCTCGCGCCCAATCGCTTGCCCTGCTGCAATCCTTAGTCAACACCTACCACATTACACTCATCGCCATTGGTAACGGCACAGCCTCACGAGAAACCGAGCAACTGGTCGCCGAGATTACGCGCCATCAACAGAATGTGCATTACCTCATGGTCAACGAGGCAGGCGCGAGTGTCTATAGCGCCAGCCCGTTAGCGCGGGCAGAGCTTCCTGATTTAGATGTGACGCTGCGCGGTGCAGTATCCATCGCACGACGCGCTCAAGACCCGTTAGCTGAACTCGTAAAAATTGATCCGAAGTCCATTGGCGTTGGTCTGTATCAGCATGATGTAAATCAAATACAGCTCACCGGGGCTTTAGATTCAGTTGTCGAGACAGTAGTAAACCGTGTAGGGGTAGATGCCAATAGCGCATCCCCTGCCCTCCTCGCTCATGTTTCGGGTATTGGTCACAAGCTCGCTGAAAAAATAGTGACCCACCGAGATCAGAATGGAGTGTTTACCAACCGGGACACCTTAAAGCAGGTGCTGGGATTAGGGCCAAAAGCGTTTGAACAGGCCGCTGGTTTCTTGCGAATCCGGGGTGACAATCCGCTGGATATGAGCGCCATTCATCCCGAAAGTTATCCGATTGCTTTAGCTGTTCTTGAGCGTGCAAACATTGAACCGGCAACCCCGGCAGGTAAACGCGCAGCTGCCTTGCTCCAACTTCAGGCTATCCAGCCCATAGAGCAATTAGCACTCGAATTAGGCACAGGTGTACCGACCCTCATGGATATTTTCGAGCAGCTTTTGCGTCCGGGGCGCGACCCTCGTGAGGATTTGCCCCCACCGATTCTTCGAGATGAAGTGCTCTCGATGGATGATCTTGAGAAGGGGATGCGCTTACAGGGTACGGTGCGGAATGTGGTTGATTTTGGGGCTTTTGTGGATATAGGGGTGAAACAGGATGGGTTGTTGCATCGGTCGCACATGCCTCGTGGTCAATCGCTAGAAGTGGGCGATACGATTGAGGTTGAGGTTCTTACCGTTGAAAAAGAACGCGGACGTATTGGGTTAGGTTGGTGTGCGGGTAGGTAGTTAAGAGGGAATGACTACGCGAATTTCCGCACCCCAATAACCTGCCCCTAAAGGGTGATGGCTCGTACTCCCCCGGCGCGATCCGCAGGGAGTACGACCAGCGCCGATTCGCCGCGCCAATCCAGAGCCAGCGTTGTAAATGCCACAAAATGCCCGCCGCGCCAGCGCCGGACAAACGCCTGCCGCGCCGCATTCAGCACCAGCGCCTCCACCCATTCCCAGCGTTGACTGTCGTAGGGATGGCACAGCACGACCTGTTCGTCGCCATTCACTTCAGGAATACGACTGCGCCCAAACAAACCAGTTCCACGTTGGATTTCGGCTTGCACCCATTCTTCGTATGCGGACAACCGCCTAACGAGGGACTCGGCATACTCCCCCGGTTGCATAACATCAACTCTGGCGCTGCGTATCCCCGTGCGTCCACTCTCGTCCTGCTGCTCAGTCACCACAACTTCCGAAAGCGCAAACCGACCATCAGCCAATGAAAAGGCTTTCAATGTGCGTGCGCCCCGATAGATTTCTACACCCCACCCCTGCCCTTTCGGCATCGCATTTCGCCAGACTGTCTTGAGGGTGTCGTCATTAAATCCGGTAGTAGAACCCACAAACTGGTATCCTCGCTGCTTGCCATCCAAACAATAGGCAATCTCAAGTTGACGCATGGTTAAGCCGCAACCGGTTTGGGGCGCACAGCGTTAAAAAACTTCTTCATAAACTCCACAACGCCGCGATTGGTCATCAAACTGCCTTCAGCAATGACCACGCCGTACCCAAAGCGTTCTGCTTGGCTCCTCAGCCGTTTCTGCTCATTGCGGTAGTTCAAGAGAATATCCTCCAGCGTGACATCATCCCCCCAGACATCCGACTTATTCACCAGCACATAAAATGCTTTGATTTGCTTGGCAAGCTGCGGCTCATCTTCCAACATTTGCAAGACAAAGTTCAGCGCATCTTTATGCGTCACAACATCCACATGATCCAGTAGGAACACAATGCCTCGTGGCTGTGCAGACCGGAATAAATCCACCCAGTCCGTCTCCCACATCGCATATTCCCCGCCCACATCGCGATTCGGTTTCAACTTCATAAACGTATCGCCAATACGGGTGGTAAAGTCTGGAATCACGTCCCCACCCGCCGCAGTCGGATCAGGGCTAAATTCCTCACTCACAGCCCGCATGTTCGTTCGCAACCACTCAATAAAAGTCGTTTTCCCCGTCTGTCGCGCCCCCAGCACAATAAACGAAACGCCCGACACCTTCACATAGAAAAAATCCTGAAGGGCGCTGACCGTTGTACTCACGGCTTTGCTCACGCCGCTGATTGTGCCAACCACAATCGTAATCAGCGTATCGAAAAGGTTTGCCACAATACGACTCCTCACGCATAACGATGGATCAACTCTAAAATCCTATACGCAAAAATGCACCTTCGTGTTGCCGGATGGCGCATCAATAGCACCAGTTTGAGTTGCCAAAACCGCCATCACGAGTTACGATTTGACTGTTAGTTTGAGCCTATTTCTCCCTTCTTTCCGCCCAATCAGGTCATCTCAACTATGAGCGTTGTTATCGGATTAGATATTGGCACCGGTGGCGCACGGGCGCTGGCTATAGACTCGCAAGGTCACATCGTCGCCCGATCAAAATCACCATTCGCGGCTCCGCCCTACCAACCGCAACCCGGTTGGGCTGAGCAAAACGCGCTGGAATGGTGGGAAGCCAGCAAAACTTGCCTGCGTGAGATTATCACGGCACTGGGAACCATTACGGTTGAAGCGATAGCGATAGATGCCACCTCTGGAACCTTCGTGCCAATCAGCCGCGATGGAACCCCGCTCATACCGGCTCTCATGTACAACGATGGACGCGCTGCCGGGTTAGAAGGCGAAGTCAACGCGGCGGCTGCCGAATTCTGCATCCAGCATGGCTACACATTCCCGCCGGCCTTTGCACTGGTCAAAATGCTCTGGCTACAGCGTCACCTGCCGGATGTAATTGCTCAAACCTACAAATTCAGCCACTCGGCAGATTTTGTAGTGGGGCGTTTAAGTGGCAATTATGATTGCACCGATTCATCCAACGCGCTCAAATCCGGTGTCAATCTAATCACTGGCACTTGGCCGGATTTTATCGCATCCAAACTGGGGCTTCCCGAATCGCTGTTCCCACAGGTCTACCGCCCCGGACAACAAATCGCCACAGTCTCCGCTGAAGCTGCCGCTGAAACAGGTTTACGCGCAGGCACACCCATCATCGCCGGAGCCTCCGATGGCATGGCTTCATTCCTTGCGTCCGGCGCCTGCGAACCCGGAGACTGGAACCTCACAATCGGAACAACCATTGCGATTCGTGGCGTATCGCCAGATGTCGTGCGTGACCCCGAAGGACGCATATACTGTCATCGTCATCCAGAGGGTTACTGGCTTCCCGGCGGGGCAAGCAACGTGGGCGGCGAATCGCTGCTGAAAGTCTTCGGCCAAGCGCAGATTACCGATCTGGATACGCAGGCCGAATCATCTATCCCTACCAGCCTCATTGTATATCCACTGGTGCGGCGGGGCGAACGAATGCCGTTCGTCAGTGCCACCATTGAAGGCTTTACCATTGGCACGCCCCGTTCCGAAGCAGAGCGTTTCGCGGCCTATCTGGAAGGAATCGCGCTCACTACCGCATGGTCAGTCGAAACCTCACAGGCGCTCGGCGCACCAGCGGATGGCAAATTCTTCCTATCGGGCGGCGGCGCACACGGAAAAACGCTTGGCAAGGTCATTGCGTCTGCGCTCAACCGTAATTTGCATGTGGCTGAAGAACCGGATGCGGCAATGGGAAGCGCCCTCTTAGCTGCCGGATGGGCATGGCATCAGGGTTCCGTCAGTGCCACGCAAAAAGCATTGGTTCAAACCTCATCGGTTATTTCACCCGTACCTGCATGGGTTCCCCCCCTGCGCCAGAAACTATCGGAGTTGCAAGTTGCATGTCTACAACACCGCTCCCCTTAACCGCTTTCAAAGAATGTGACCTGCGGGGCGAAAACCAGCGCGATGTCACACCAGAACTCGCTTACCGCTTGGGGCGGGCAATGGGAACCATTAGCCCGATCAAACGAGCCGTCATCGGCGGTGATTTCCGTCTTTCGACCCCCGAACTGCTGGCCTCATTGGAACAAGGGTTTATCGAAAGCGGCCTGCATGTCGTCAATCTCGGTCAGCTTTCCACCCCCGGTTATTACTTTGCGCGTCGCAAGTTGGGAATTGATACCGGCGTCATGGTTACAGCGTCGCACAGCCCCCCCGAATGGAACGGTTTCAAACCCGCTGTAGGCCATTACCCGATCACTCCAACCGAAATCGAAAACCTGAAACACATCGTTGCCAATCAGGAATTTAGCAACGGCACAGGCTCCCGCGAATCGCTCAACATCCTGCCGGATTATGTGGCATGGCTGACTCAACGCTTCGCAGGGATCGGTCAACGTGCGAGCAAATTAGTGTTCGACTGCGGCGGCGGTGCGACCGGTTGGGTCATCTCCGCTGTTGTCGATTCCCTACACATTCCCGCCGGCATCCTCTTTGGAACACCCGATCCTCATTTCACTCAGCGTTCACCCGATATTTCCGGCCCCAAAGACTTAGCTTCGTTGCAAAGTGAAGTCCCCAAACAGGGCGCTCAGGCTGGATTCGGATTCGACGGGGATGGAGATCGTGTTGGGTTGGTGGATGAGCGCGGTCAGCGGGTTTCAAGCGACCGCCTCATTGCGTGGTTAGCCGGTGAACTTTTGCAGCGGAACGAATCCAGCGCCATCATCTATGACCTGAAACTCTCGCGCTTGGTGGCTGAAATGGTTAGCGCCCACAAGGGCACCCCCATCCCGCAAAAGTCAGGTCACACCTTCATCAAAACATCCATGCTGCAACATGATGCGATCATGGGTGGCGAATACAGCGGGCATCTTTTCTACCGCGAACTGGCAGGTGGCGATGACGGGCTTTACTCTGCCCTTCTCATGACTCAGTTGATGCAGGAATACAAGCAACCCATCTCCGAACTCATCGCCCGTATGCCTATCTACACCAGCACACCCGACATTCGCATTCACTATACCGGCGACAAATCGCCCCTGATCCACAAAGCCGCACAGCAGGCAGAGCAAGACGGCGCGACACTGGTCACAATTGACGGGGTAAAAGCCGAATATGCCGAAGGATGGGCGCTCATGCGCGCCTCAGTCACCGAAGCCGCCTTTACGTTGCGCTTTGAAGGACGCACAACCGCCGACATGATCTCGGTAGCCGAGCGGTTCCTAAAAGGTGCGCCGGATATTGCCGAAGGCGTCATGGCACAAATCCGCCGCCATATCGAGTAATCCCCCTTCCACCTCATCACAAAAAAACAGGCCAGTAGTGAACTGGCCTGTTTTATGCCCCAAACCTATTGAACCCTAGCCGCGTCGGGCTTTAGCCTTTTTGCGCTTCGGCATTTCGGGATTACCCGGATTATAATGCTTCAAAATGACCAGCGGTTCACATGAGCTTCCGTTGGTGATTTGCACCCCACGTCCGGCAGCATCAGCCGACACAAAGAACTCATCCTCGGTCATTTCGCCAAAACGAATCAGCGAGGGTGACGATACGCGATGCTTACCGAATTGACCATAACCCTGAAGTGTAATCGCACCGTAGGCCACCGGATCATGAATCACAACCGTCCGTCCCGGTTGAATGGTCAGTTCTTTCGCGCTGAACCATTCGCTGCCATACACAATCCACTTTTCTTGGTAGCCCGCATCTGCCACTGCTTCTGCCGTCCCGATTGGGATAGGCTCGCAATAATGGTTTTCACCAAAATTCGGGTCTATGTTCCCTTCCCAGTCTAGGAGCGAAAGCATGTAGTCATAGTCATCCCACTTGTCTTTCGGCACATCTTTGACAAGGAACTGACGATCAACAATGTAGTAATCCGCAATCAGGGATTGCCACATCGAGAACACATCGCTGGCTCGCTGCGGCTCATACGTACACATTGTCCCCGGCGCGTGCAAAATGCCGGGCGGAACGTCCCAACCCGTGCCGGGCGTAAGCCGATACGCTTTCGACAAACGCAGAATACCATTATCGCCTTCGTTCCAGCGTTTCAAACAGTCCACAACTTGGTCTTTTGTTGTGCCCGGTTCAAAACCAAAGAAGGTATACGGGAAGGTATCCAGAGCGAAGTTATACTGGGGAGGATAGTAGTAGGCTTCGGGTTTCCCCACGCGCCCAACATCCGCAGCCTTTTCATCACTTTGATGCAGATGATGAGGCAGCGGGTACATATTGTCGAAAAATTTGCTATACATGACCCAACCGCCATACTTTTTCATGGCGGATTTTCCCAACCAGCTATCACCCATCAGGCCAATGGCATCCTTCAGAGTAACCTTCTTTTTGCTGTCCAGATAAATGTAGCTCAAACCTTCATCCGGCGCGGTCAGCGGGCCATTATCGGCATGTGTCGTGCTGGAGAACCAGCGTTCATCAATGCCACCGCGATTGCCACCCAGCGCATATAGATCATCTGGATGCAGACGGAGCCGCCGCCCCGGCACACAAAACGAGCGGGGCACCCATGTTGGCGTCAACCGCACGATTCCATCGCCCATTTCGAGCGCCTGCTGCGCTAGTTTCAAATTCTGTTTGTCGCCCATCAGATTTCTCCATGTGATGAACTAAAAAGGGGGCGACCCAGATCGCCCCCTTCAATCTGCACTTCCGGCGTTAGCCGCCGATTTCGCCGATACGTTCTGCTTGGCTCAGGTTCTCCAGAGTCATCAGAACCGGGATCAAATAGTTGTCGTGCTGCGCCGGAGCAGTACCAGCACGCAGGAAGTCCACGATCAGGTTCAGCGCAGTACGCGACTGACCACCGGGGAACTGTTCGACAGTACCGGTCAGTTCGCTGTTCTGAACGGCCAGCAATGCTTCGGGCAGAGCGTCGAAGCCCAGCACCGCCACCTTGCCAACCAGATCACGCGCCTTCAACGCTTCCAGAGCGCCCAGCGCCATGTCATCGTTCGCCGCCACGATCACATCGGGCGGGGTATCCTGCGCGGCCAGACCCGCTTCTGTCACGCTCAAACCATCCGCACGGCGG